>JALHDH010000008.1 GCA_022839105.1 bacterium | reverse complement strand
CCAAGACCAACGCGCGGACCCGCAAAGGTCCCAAGCGCACGGTCGGCCGCCGCAAGAAGGGTTAGGGTTCGTCGCCATGGCCAAGAAGCAGGGCCGCGTTCGCGGCCGCAAAAAGATCAGCAAGAACGTCCCGCGTGGGGTCGCCCACGTTCAGTCGACGTTCAACAACACCGTGATCACCATCACGGATCCGACGGGGAACGCGATCGCGTGGTCCTCCGCCGGTGCGAACAACTTCAAGGGTTCGCGCAAGAGCACCCCCTTCGCCGCTGGCGTGGCTGCCGAGAAGGCCGCCCAGTTGGCTGCGGAGCACGGGATGCGCTCGGTGGAGGTCTATGTCAAGGGGCCCGGTTCCGGCCGGGAAGCGGCCATCCGCTCGCTTCAGGCTGCCGGCCTGGAGATCACCCTGATCCGCGACGTCACCCCGATCCCGCACAACGGCTGCCGCCCGCCGAAGCGTCGGCGCGTGTAGCAGGCCGGGCGGGCCTTCGCCCCTGCGGGGGTGCACCGATTGGTCGTAGGAGGAATCACCAGTGTCCAGGTATACCGGGCCGGTTTGCAAGCTCTGCCGGCGTGAACAGACCAAGCTGTTCCTGAAGGGGGAGAGATGCATGACCCCCCGCTGCGCCATCGAGCGGCGCAACTACCCGCCGGGCCAGCACGGTCCTGGCCGCCAGCGCAAGATGACCCAGTACGGCATGCAGCTCCGTGAGAAGCAGAAGCTGCGCCGGATCTACGGGGTGACCGAGCGGGTCTTCCGCAACTACTTTGCACGAGCCAACCGGCAGGGTGGGATCGTGGGCGAGAACTTCCTGCGCATCCTCGAGCGCCGTCTCGACAACGTCGTGCATCGCCTCGGCTTCGCCGGCTCCCGCTCGGCCGCCAGGCAGCTCGTGGCGCACGGGAACGTGGTGGTGGATGGTCGCAAGGTCGACATCCCCTCGTTCCTCGTCAAGCCCGGGATGATGGTGGAGATCAACCAGAAACTGGAGAACAACCCTGGGGTCCAGGAATCCCTCCAGCGCGCCCGGCTCGGCCATGTTCCCACCTGGCTCGAGTTGGACCCGGTTGCCTCCCGCGGCAAGGTGCTCTCCCTCCCCAGTCGCGGTGAGATCGACACGGCGGTGGATGAGAAGATCATCGTCGAGTTCTACTCCCGGATGGGCGGTTAGTCCAGTCCGCAGCCCAGGGTCCCGCGCCGCTTGCCGCCCGCCGTGGCGGTGGGCGGCGCCGGGTACTTCCCGGGTACCAGATTCGAGGTGAAGTTCATGCTGGAAACGATGCTGACGCTGGACGTCGTTCCTGAGGTCACCGTGCCCGAGATCCGGGTCATCGGGGACAACAAGTTCGTGGTCGAGCCCCTGGAGAGGGGCTATGGGATCACCCTGGGCAACTCGCTGCGCCGGGTCCTGCTCTCCTCCTTGACGGGGGCGGCGGTCACCCACCTGAGGATCGACAGGGTTCTGCACGAATTCTCGACGATTCCGGGAGTGGTCGAGGACACCACCGAGATCATCCTGAACCTCAAGAAGCTTCGTCTGCGCCTGATGACCGACAAGCGCAAGCTCCTGCGCCTGGAGGTCAGCGGGCCGGGGGTCGTGACGGCTGCCGACATCCTGCCGGATCCCGAGGTCGACATCCTCAATCCGGATCTGGTGATCGCGCATCTGACCACCAAGGACTCGCGGCTGGGCATGGATCTTCACGTGGCCACCGGCACCGGCTATGTTCCCGGCGAGAAGCAGAACCTGGCGGATCAGAGCATCGGGGTCATTCCGATCGACTCGATCTTCAGCCCTGTGCTGAAGGTGAACTACGAGGTTCAGGATACCCGCGTCGGGCAGAGGACCGATTTCGATCGCCTGGTCATGGATGTCCAGACCGATGGAAGTCTGCGCCCTTACGAAGCGGTCGCCAAGGCGGCCGCCCTGCTCCAGGAGCACCTGACCCTCTTTGCCGGTCTCCAGGCCCCGACCGAAGGTCCGGCCAAGGAGGCCCCCGCCGGGGGCGGGCAGGATGGGACCCCGATCGAGGACCTCAAGCTCTCGGTCCGTTCCCTGAACTGCCTCAAGCGGGCAGGGATCCTTTATGTCGGCGAACTCCTCAACTACAGTGAGGAGGACGTCATGAAGTTGAAGAACTTCGGGCAGAAGTCCCTCGACGAGATCAAGGAGAAGCTGGCCTCGCGCGGGCTTTCGCTGCGCCCCAGCACTCCCGAATGACTGCTCGGACCCCGCCTGCTTCCCGCGTCATGCGTCGGGTGGCTGCGGGTTCCAGAATCGAGATTGAGGAGATACTCCGATGAGGCACAAAGTTCGTAGCCGGACCCTCGGACGCCAGACCGGACACCGCCTGGCCATGCTGCGGAACCTGGCCACCTCGCTTCTGCGCCACCACCGGATCACCACCACCGTCACCCGGGCCCGCGAGGTCTCCCGGATGACGGAGGAGCTGATCACGCTGGCGCGCAAGGCGCACCAGGCTGCGGAGGCGTCGGATCGGCTGGCCTTCAAGCGCCGGGTCTTCCAGGTCATCCACGACCGCGACGTCGCCCAGGAACTTTTCGACGTGTTGGCGGTCCGCTACGCCGAGCGCCACGCGGCGGCCAAGAGCGGCGGATACACCCGGATCCTCCGGGTGGGTTCCCGCAAGGGCGATGGGGCTCCGATGGCCCTGATCGAACTGGTCCAGGACTGACCCTCCTGTCGGGAGTTCCGTCCAGGGCGTCTCGGGCCTCGAGCTCGGGGCGCCTTTCGTCTGTCTTCTTCCACCCACTCCCAGCGGAGGGCGCACCCAGTCGATGATCGAGGTTCGGGGTCTGTTCCACCGTTTCGGGGAGCCACCGGATATGACGGAGGCTCTCAGGGGGATCGATCTGGGGGTCGCAGAGGGGGAGTTCCTCGCCCTCCTGGGCCCGAACGGCTGTGGCAAGACGACGCTGGCCAAGCATCTCAACGCCCTGCTCCTGCCCACCGAGGGAGAGGTCCTCGTTGATGGCCTTTCCACCACGGATCCGGACCAGCTCTGGGAGATCCGGCGCCGGGTCGGGATGGTCTTCCAGGATCCCGACCGTCAGATGGTGGCCTCGGTGGTCGAGGAAGAGATCGCCTTCGGCCCCGAGAATCTGGGAGTGGCGCCGGAGGAGATCCGTCGCCGCATCGGCCGGGCCTTGGAGGCCTTGGGGATCCAGGGGCTGCGCCGGGCCGAACCCAATCTGCTCTCGGGGGGACAAAAGCAGAGGGTGGCCATCGCCAGCGTCCTGGTCATGGAACCCCGTTACCTGATCATGGATGAACCCACTGCGATGCTGGACCCCGTCGGGCGGCGGGAGGTCCTCCAGGCCGTCCAGGACCTGCGTCGGGACCTCGGCCTGACGGTCCTGTACGTCACCCACCATATGGAGGAGGTGCTGGCGGCGGATCGCATCGTGGCCCTGCAGGATGGCCAGGTCGCGCTCCAGGGCCCTCTTTCGGAGGTCTTCGCCCGCGTGGAGGAGTTGCGCCGGCTCGGCCTGGACATCCCCTCCCACCTGGATCTCGCCTGGAGGCTTCGGGAGGCCGGGCTGGAGGTTCCCGAGGGCCTGGTCGGCGAGGAGGCCCTGGCCAGCTCGATCCTGGCTCGCTGGAGGCCGGAGACTTGAGCCTCCCCCTGATCGAGATCCACGACCTCGTCCACGTGTACCTGCCCGGGACTCCGTTCGAGCGCCGGGCCCTGGATGGGCTGAGCCTGCTGGTCGGACACGGGGAGGCCGTGGGCCTGGCGGGGGCCAGCGGGAGCGGCAAGTCCACCCTGGCGCAGCACATGAATGCGCTCCTGCGCCCCACCGAGGGGACGGTCCGCGTCGACGGGGTGGACATCCCGCATCGCGGAGGGGATCTCGGGCAGGTGCGAGCGACGGTCGGATTGCTCTTTCAATTTCCCGAGCAGCAACTCTTCGAAGAGACCCTCGTCCTGGATGTCGGCTTTGGGCCTCGGAATCTCGGCCTGCCCGCAGCGGAGGTCCAGGAGCGGGTGGAGGAGGCCCTGGAGCTGGTCGGCCTGCCCGTTTCCCGTTTCGGCCGACGCTCCCCCTTCGCGCTTTCCGGAGGCGAGAGACGTCGAGCTGCGCTGGCCGGGGTGCTGGCGATGCGCCCGCGCTGCCTGGTCCTCGACGAGCCCACCGCCGGGTTGGACCCGCGGGGAGCCGCGGCCCTTCTGGAACTTCTGGCCCGGCTGCGGCGGGAGCGGGGGATGAGCCTGGTGGTCATCTCGCATCGGATGGAGGACCTGGCCTTCCTTGTGGATCGCCTGGTCGTCCTGGCCGAGGGTCGGATTGCCGCCGACGCCTCCATCCGCGAGCTGCTCCACCGTCCGGAATGGTTGGAGCGCCATGGCCTGGAGGCCCCTGCCCTGAGTCGGCTCACCGCGCGACTGGCACAGGAGGGGTTGCGCCTGGACCCGCCCCCCCTGACCGTCGCGGAGGCCGAACGGGAACTGCGCCGACACCTGGAGTTGGGCTGAGGTCCATCTCCGGAGGGGAGGATGGGGAAGCCGAAGCGCCTGTCCCGAGAAGCAGGGCCAGCAGCACGCTGGCGAGAAGTCCGGGCACGGTTTCACCTCGACATGGCGAACCTTCATCAGGTCGGGTCCGGATGATTCAGATTCAACCCCCGAGGGGGATTTACTTTTCGGACCGTGTCGTGATGAACATGCCAAAGAACGGGTTTGATCCCGGTCAGGGTTCGTGGCCCGAGAGCATAGGAGGGACTGAACTGTGGACTTCTTGAAGAGGTTGGGATCGGCCGCGATTGGCGGCGTTGCAGGGTTCGTCGTCGGGGGTCCGGTCGGTGCCGCAGTCGGTGCCGGTGCGGGCTTCTTCTCCAACGAGATCAAGGACGGGGCCAAGAAGGTCTTCGGGACCCCGGCCGGTGGCGGCCTGGCCGGCACCTTGATCGGCGGAGTCGCCGGCTTTGCCCTGGGTGGCCCGATCGGAGCCATGATCGGAGGCAGTCTGGGCGGCAGCATCGGCGGGACCATCGGGGCCAAGAACCAGGCCGAGACCCTCCAGCAGCAACAGCAGCAGCAGATGCAGCAGATGATGCAGTCCACCATGGGCAACTATGGGATGGGCAACATGGGCATGGCCGGCGGGATGGCCCCCGGTGGCGCCGACATGAGCGCCTGGTACGCCCAGATGCAGATGATGACCCAGGCCAGCACGATGTCCTTCATGATGGGCTACATGAGCTCGATGGGGATGAACCCCGGGGCCATGTCGGGCGCCATGGGGATGATGGGCTTCGGCAACACCGGTGGCATGACCGCGATGGCCGGCATGAACGGGAACATGGGCTACTATCCCGGCTATGGCTATCCGCCGCTCTTCATCCCCCAGCAGGTGACCACCAACGTCAACGGCAACCAGCAGCAGATCACCGACTTCCAGCAGTGGTACGGGCCGGTCCAGCAGCCGGTGGTGGGTCAGACCCAGGACGCCAAGGGGACGCTGGGCCATGATACCCTCAACCAGACCGGTGGCGCGGGGGGCGACACCCAGACAGCCAAGGGTGGGCTGGGCAACGACTCGATCAATCAGACCGGTGCCGCCGGCAACGACGTCCAGAACGCCTCCGGCGGCTGGGGTCACGACACCATCAACCAGGCGGGCGGAGAGGGCGATGATGCCCTGACGGCTTCCGGCGGCCTGGGCAAGGACACGATCAACCAGACCGGCGACGCCGGCAACGACACCCTGAAGGCCTCCGGCGGCCTGGGTGCGGACACGATCAACCAGACCGGTGGCGCCGGCAACGACTCGCTGACTGCCAACGGCGGGGCCGGCAATGATACCATCAACGCCAGCGGTGGTTCGGGCAACGACACCATCAACATCAACGGTGGGGCCGGCAAGGACACCATCAACGTGGATGGTGGAACCGGCAACGACACCATCAACATCAACGGTGGGGCTGGCAAGGACACCATCAACTACACGGTCAGCGCCGGCAACGACAAGGTCCAGATCAACGGCGGGACCGGCAACGACACCGCGACCATCAAGGCCCCCGCGGGTTCCAACTTCACGGTGGTGGACAGCAATGGCAAGGTCCTCTTCCAGCAGGGGACCGGCGGTTCGACCATCACGGTCGAGAACGTGGACAAGCTGAACATCGTGGACGCCGACGGCAAGTCCTTGTTCAGCAAGACCCAGATCTTCGGGATCTACATCTAGAATCCTGAGGGCCTCGAGGACGGGCCGCAGCCGGGAGACCGGTTGCGGCACGCTCTTTTTCGGGACCCGATTTCCCGTCTGCCGGAGAGGAACCCGCCGGGCTTCCGGGAAGAGCCTCCCCCATGCTCTCGAATCGCCGTCTCGCCTTCCTGGGCAGCGGAGTCATGGCCGAGGCCATGCTCTCGGGCCTGCTGAACCAGGCCCTCCTGCAACCCGACCAGATCGTCGCCAGCGATCCTCTGGGCCGTCGCCGGGCTGAACTCCACCAACGCTATGGGGTCCAGGGCACCGCCGACAACCTCGAGGCCATCGAGGATGCGGATGTGGTGGTGCTGGCGGTCAAACCCCAGGTGCTGGGCCGCGTCCTGGCGGATCTGCACGGAAGGCTGGAGCCTGGGCAACTGGTGATCAGCATCGTGGCGGGAGCCACCCTGGATGCCATCTCCCGAGGGTTGGGCCACCGCGAGGTGGTTCGGGTCATGCCCAATACCCCCGCCCGGATCGGCGAGGGGATGAGCGTCTGGACGGCGACCCCGGAAGTGCTTCCAGCCGATCTCGAAAGGACCCGCTGCATCCTGCGGGCCCTGGGCAAGGAGATCTTCGTCACCCACGAGGAGGAGCTCGACATGGCCACGGCCCTCTCCGGGACCGGTCCGGCCTACGTCTTCCTCTTCATGGAGGCCCTGGTGGACGCCGGGGTGCACCTGGGCTTCTCCCGACAGGTGGCCCAGGAACTGGTGCTGCAGACGGTTCGAGGCTCGGTGGATTTCGCTTCCCAATCCCAGGGGCATCTGGCGGATCTCCGCAACCAGGTGACCTCGCCCGGAGGAACCTCGGCCGAAGCTCTCTACCAGATGGAGAAGGGGGCGCTGCGCACCATCGTCTCCAAGGCCGTCTTCGCCGCCTATCGGCGTTCCAGGGCTCTCAGCCGTCTCTCCGAACCTCCCGCCATGGGGTGAAGAGCCATCCAACTTCTCCGCAACCTGACCCTGGGTCAGTACGTTCCTGGTGATTCGCCGCTGCACCGCCTGGACCCCCGCGCCAAGCTGGTGGTGACGGGTGCGGCGATGATCTCGCTCTTCCTGGTCCATCACCTGGGACTCCTGTTCCTGACCGGTCTGGTGATCCTGCTCATGGGGCGCCTGGCTCGCCTCCCTCTGGGTTACCTGCTTCGCGGTTTGAGGCTGGTGTGGATCCTCGCCCTGCTGACCTTCGTCTTCAACGCCACGCTGACTCCCGGAACTTCGGTGGCGGGATTTGAAGGGTGGCCCTTGACGCGCGAGGGGCTGCTGCGAGGGGGGGGCATGGCGATGCGCCTCTTCCTGCTGGTGCTGGCCACTTCGCTTCTGTCGTTGACCACCTCTCCGATCCTGCTGACCGACGCGGTCGAGAAGCTGCTGGCGCCTTTCCGGCGCTTGGGCGTTCCGACGCATGAGCTCGCGATGGTCTCCACCATCGCCCTGCGCTTCGTTCCGACCCTGGCCCTGGAGACCGAGAGGATCATGAAGGCCCAGGTGGCCCGCGGAGCCTGTCTGGACCGGGGCAACCCCCTGGTCCGGGCCCGGGCCCTGGTGCCCGTGCTGGTGCCCTTGTTCGTCAGCGCGTTTCGCCACGCCGAGGACCTGGCCGTGGCCATGGAGGCCCGATGCTACCGGGGGGGCGAGGGTCGGACGCGGTTGCGGGATCTGCAGTTCCGCCGGGCGGACCTGTGGGGCACGCTGGCCGGCCTGGTCTTCCTGGTTCTCCTGGTCGGCCTGGATCGATGGGCGGGGCGGCTTGGCTGAGCACACCTTCCGCTTGACCGTGGAGTATGACGGGACGGCCTATTCTGGCTTCCAGCGTCAGAACCAGGAAGGGTGCAGGCCCAGCATCCAGGCCACGGTGGAAGAGGCCCTGGGTCGCCTGCTGGACCACCCGGTCTCGGTCATGGTGGCCGGAAGGACCGACGCCGGGGTCCATGCCACCGGTCAGGTCCTTTCTTTCCGGACGGCCTCGGATCGCTCGGCCCGGGTCGTGTTTCGAGGAACCAACGCGTTGTTGCCCCCGGACATCCGGGTCCTGGAGGCCGTCGAGGTCCCCAACGGGTTCCATCCTCGCTTCGGGGCTTCTTCGCGGACCTACGAGTACCTGATCCTCTCGGGAAGTCCGCCAGATTCCCTCATGCGCCATCGAGCCTGGATCCTCTCGGAGCCTCTCGACGTCCGCGGGATGCAGCAGGCGGCCCGGGGGCTGGTGGGATGTCACGATTTTTCGACCTACTGCGCCCAGGTTCCCCTCAAGGAGAGCCGGGTGCGCACCTTGCTCGAGTGCCGGGTCGAGCGTTGGGAGGGTGCCCTTCCCGGGCCTCTTGGGCGCCTGGGCGGGATGGTGCTGATCCGGGTTCGGGCCGATGGCTTCCTGCGGCGCATGGTCCGGATGCTGACCGCGGCCCTGGTGGAGGTGGGACGGGGACGCTGGTCCGTGGAGGAGCCGGCTCGTCGCCTCGCCCGGCGGGATCCCGGACTCGCCCCGCCACCGGCTCCCCCAGGCGGGCTGTACCTGGTTCGGGTCGAATACCCGGACTGAGCCTGCTCCGCTCGCGCAGGACTCCACGCCGGGCGCCAAGAAGCCTGGGGGACTCCGAAGGCCCCTGCAGGGGCGATCCGATACGGGAGGTCCGGCATGGCAAACCAACTCGAGAATGCTCTCGTCGAAGCTGGCGAGAAACTGGGTCAGGCGATGCAGAATGCCCCGGAGGGGGAAAGGGAGATCCTTCGGGCCATGTATGGCAAGTTGAACAACTGGGCGACGGTCCAGGAGGGGAAGGGGGACCAGGCCATCGATCGGTCCGCCTTCTTTGCCGCAGGCATCATCGCCCATGAGAAGATCCAGAGCGAGGCCTTGATCCAGGCCGCCACGGAATATATCGACAAGGACCACCTCTTCTGTCGGAGCCGCCAGCAGGCCTGATCCTCCGGCTCGCCACTTTCTGTCGCAGGCCCCGGGGAATCCCCGGGGCCTGCGTGATCCCCGGGATCGGGAAAGCCCTCGGGGCCTTGGGGAGGAATCTTCCTCAAGCCAGGGAAATCCTCCGAGGTGCGGGACCCCTCGCCCTGGCGCTCCTTTCGGGTCCCCGCTCTTCCATCTCCCCCTCCCAGCGCAGGGGACTTCTCTTCACGAGGTCGGGTATGCAGGGAACCGTCGATCCCATCCAACTGCGAGGCTCCCGCAACGGGATCCTGGTCAGCGTCCGCGAAGATGTCGAGTTCTCGATCGCCGCGGAGGCCTTGCGCGCCCGTTTGTCCCAACAGGAGGGGTTCTATGCCGGCAGCGGCATCTCCCTGGACCTGGGATGGCGTGAGCTCGCAGAATCCGAGATGGATCTTCTGGAGGCGGTCCTGGCCGAGTGCGGGATGTCGCTTCTGGGGATCATCAGCACCTCGCTGACCACCCGCGCCCGAGCCGAGGGGCGCGGGCACAAGGCCATCATCGGTCGTCTCGGGCTCTCCCAGCACCAGGGGCGGGCCATCCGGCGTGAGGGGGCGGTGCGCACGAGTCCTCGCGAGGTGGCCGAGGAACCGGTCTCGCAGGTCTCGGCCGTCGCCGAGGATGCGACCTTGATGGTGCGCCGGACGCTGCGTTCGGGCCAGACCGTGCGCTATTCGGGGAACGTGGTGATCATGGGCGATGTCAATCCCGGAGCTACCGTCGAGGCGGAGGGGGACGTGGTGGTCCTGGGGAGCCTGCGCGGCCAGGCCCATGCCGGGACCGCCGGCCGCGAGGGTTCGGTGGTGGTCGCCCTGGGAATGCTGGCCACGCAGTTGCGCATCGGGGAACATATCTGGGTCGGAGAGGCAGAGGCTCGCAAGAAGCGCGAGACCTCTCCGATGCGGGCCTCGGTCATCCAGGGGCAGATCCGGGTCGAGCCCTTCTCGGCTTGACCCTTCCCGGCCTTCGGGCCGGGAATCCAGCGAAAGGTCGTGATAACGTGGGCAAGGTCGTGGTGATCACTTCGGGCAAGGGTGGGGTTGGCAAGACCACCTGCACCGCCAACCTGGGGGCCGGTCTGGCCTTGAACGGGCACTCGGTCCTGCTGGTCGATGGCGACATCGGATTGCGGAACCTCGATCTGGTCATGGGTCTGGAGAACCGGATCGTGTTCGACCTGGTCGATGTCGTCGAAAAGAAGTGCCGGACCTTCCGCCAGGCCCTGATCAAGGACAAGCGCTTCGAGAACCTGCACCTCCTGCCGGCGGCCCAGAGTCGGGACAAGGACGCCGTCAGTCCCGAGCAGATGCAGGCCTTGTGCGCCGAGCTCAAGGAGTCCTTCGACTTCGTCTTGATCGACAGCCCGGCGGGGATCGAGCACGGCTTCCGCAACGCCGTGGCCGGGGCAGACGAGGCCATCGTGGTCACCAATCCCGAGGTCTCGGCCATTCGCGATGCCGACCGCATCGTCGGCCTTCTGGAAGCCCAGGAGAAGTCCAACCCGCGTCTGGTGATCAATCGCTACAAGCAGGACATGGCGCGCCGCGGACAGATGCTGTCGATCCAGGATGTCAAGGAGATCCTCGGCATCGAGCTTCTGGGGATCGTGCCCGAGGACGAGGGAATCCTGAGCGCTTCCAACAAGGGTCAGCCCGCCGTCATGGATCGCGTTTCCCGGGCTGGGGAGGCCTATCGCCAGATCGTCGCACGCCTGGTCGATCCCAGCTCTCCTCCGGTCGGGATGCCCACCACGGACAGTTGGATGGATCGCCTGCGGCGCGTCTTCACCGTCAGCGTCGGCAGTTCCGGGGTCCACTAAGGAGTCGGCAGATGTTTGATTTCTTCTCGTTCTTCAATCGTATCTTCGGAGGCACCCGGGAGGATACCCGGAGCGCCGCTCGGGATCGGCTGCGGCTGGTGCTGGTCAGCGACCGGGCCACCGTCGCCCCCCATCTGATGGAATCCCTGCGCAACGAGCTGATCGAGGTGATCTCGCGCTACATGGAGATCGATACCCGTTCGATGCAGATGGGGCTCGAGCGCCACGAGGGAGCCATGGCCCTGGCCGCCAACATTCCGGTGCGCAGCGTTCATCGCTCGTCTGCCGAGATGGCGGCGGTCAGCCTCTCGCCGCCTCCCACGGCCCGTCGCAATCCGGACCCGGAGGTCGAAAGCCTCGAGGTTCCCGCGGCCTCCCGGCCCGCCGAGGCCCCCGGACGGCTCGACAACTCCCGCCTGGCGGCCCGGCGCCGAACCCGTCGGCACAAGCGTCGGGCCTGACCCGGAAGCCTCGAGCGCCGGACCCGTCCAGGGCCCGGCGCTCGACTCATCCGGGCAGCGTGAAGTGTCGGCCCAGTTGCGGTCCCCGCTGGTGCTGGTAGTGGGAGCCCAGGTCGACCCCGTAGACCCTCTCAGGCGTCTTGATCAGGTGTTCGAAGACCATCTTGCAGATCGGCTGGCCGTGTCGGAAGACCACGTCTTCGTGGGTGTCGAGTTCCAGGACCGCCGGGGTTCCCATGACCTCCCCCTCCCGGCCATAGCCGAAGCCGGGGTCGAAGAAGCCGGCGTAGTGGGAGCGGTACTCGCCGGAGTGGATGTCGTAGGCCACCATCTCGACGGCGAAGAGAGGGGGGACCCGGAGGAACTCCCGGGTGCACAGGATATAGAACCCGTTCTTGCGCAGCAGCACCTCGCCGTCCCGGGCCCGCACCTCCCGGAAGTAGCGTGAGCCGTCCTGGGGGGTGGAGCAGGTCAGGTCCACGGGGTCTTCACAGGGGATGGCCTCGAAGCCGACCAGATCTCCGCGCAGGTCGACCGTCAGCAGGAGTCCCGAGTCCAGGACGGGCTCGTCGGGTCTTCCTTCCGAATCGCAGACCAGCTTCATCTGCTGGTGGGCCATCTCCAGTTCCAGGTCCGCCAGGCGGTTCTCGCCGCGAAGGAATCGAGCCTGGTTGAGGGTATTGCCGGAACGCACGCGCAGGGGCCAGGAGCGCGGGGTCACCATCACGTAGGCCCGACCCCGGTAGCCGGCAGGGATCTTGTCGAATCGGGGGAGTCCGTCGACCAGGGTGCGGGCCCAGACGTTCATGCGGCCGGTGGAACTCTTGTTGTTGGTGTAGGCGTGGACTCCCGGAGGGAGGTTCAGCTCCTCGGCCACCTCGATCACGTAGGTCTGATCCAGTCCCAGGACCTGAGGGAAGGCGAGATCGACTTCCTCCACGCCATACCGCTCCAGGGCCCGCTGGATCGGCTCGTCCCGGAGGGGCAGGAAGGCGGCCTGGACCCGCCAGCCCCGCCGACCCAGTCGCAGGTCCAGGCTGGCTGGCTGGATGTTTTCGGCGGGGACCGGATCCATGGCTCGGATACTTCCGCCGGCAAGGAATTGTTCGATGATCTGGCTGGGGATCGCTCCGGCCTGCCTCATGGGGTTCCGTCCTTTCCTGCCGCCTGGAGACGGCCGGGGGTGCAGGGCCGGTTCGCGCCGGACGAGGGTTTCCCTGGAGGCAGGACTGGCTGGGGGCGGGGAGTAACCCTGCTCCATTCCGGAGGACCGATGTACCCCTGGTGGCGCCGACTGGACCTGCTGTTGATGTCTTGCACCCTGCTGCTCGCCATGCTGGGCTTGTTGATGATTTTCAGCGCCACCGGCGAGGCGGGCCCGGGGTCGGAGGTCTCCCGTCAGGCCTTGATGCTGGCCTTCGGCTCCGGGGTGATGCTCCTGGCCTCGATGGTCGACTATCGGGTCTGGTGGCGCGCGGCTCCCTGGCTCTATGCCGTCCTGATCGGCCTCCTGGTGGCGGTCCTGGCCGTGGGGACCGCGGCCAAGGGGGCTCAGCGCTGGATCGACCTGGGGCCCTTGGGGGCCTTCCAGCCCTCCGAGCCCGCCAAGCTTCTTCTGATCCTGGTCCTGGCCCGAGTCCTGGGTGGGGATGAGGAGGGCGAAGAAGAGCCGGCGGGTTCGCGCTTCTTCAAGGGGATGGTCCTGATCGGCCTCCCGATGCTGCTGATCATGCTTCAGCCGGATCTGGGGACCGCCATCGCCACCGTCAGCGTGGGAATGGTGATGATGTACGTGGCCGGGATTCCCCGAGCCTGGCTGCTGGGGATGGTGGCCCTGGCCCTGGCGGTCTTCCCCTTCGTGCTGCACGACTATCAGAGGGAGCGCTTGATGGTCTTCCTCAATCCCGAGGCGGACCCGACCGGTTCAGGCTGGAATATCCTGCAGTCCCGGATCGCCATCGGTTCGGGGGGGCTTTGGGGGAAAGGCCTCTTCCAGGGGACCCAGAATCAACTCGACTTCGTTCCCGAACATCACACCGACTTCATCTTCACGGTCGTGGCCGAGGAACTCGGCCTGGTCGGCAGCGCGGTGCTGCTGATGCTTTTGGCCGTCCTGGTCTTCTGTGCCTTCAGGACGGCACAGGCAACCCGGAATCGGTATGGAAGTTATCTGGCCGCCGGGATCGGGACCTTGTTTGCGGTCCATGTCCTGGTCAACCTCGGGATGACGGTGGGGTTGTGTCCGGTGGTGGGCATCCCTCTTCCCTTCCTGAGCTATGGGGGGAGCGCAGCGATCACCAGCCTGGCCGGGTTGGGAATTCTCAACAGTCTCTGGTTGCGGCGCCCCCGGGCGCCTGATTGAACTCTGGAGGTCTTGGAATGTCGATCCGAACCGCGATTCGTGCCCCACGTGGGACGACCCTTACCTGCAAGGGCTGGCAGCAGGAGGCCGCCCTGCGCATGCTCATGAACAACCTGGACCCCGAGGTGGCCGAGAGGCCTGAGGACCTGGTGGTCTATGGCGGGACCGGCCGAGCGGCACGGAACTGGGAATGCTACGATGCGATCGTTCGCAGCCTGCGCGAACTGGAAGGCGATGAGACCCTGCTGGTCCAGTCCGGCAAGCCGGTCGGCGTCTTCAAGACCCACCCTCGGGCTCCCCGGGTCCTGATCGCCAACTCGAATCTGGTTCCGGCATGGGCGACCTGGGAGAAGTTCCGGGAGTTCGAAGCCGCCGGGTTGACCATGTACGGCCAGATGACGGCGGGGTCGTGGATCTATATCGGGACCCAGGGAATCCTCCAGGGCACCTACGAGACCCTGGCCGAGCTGGCGCGTCAACACTTTTCGGGCACCCTGGAGGGTCGCCTGGTCCTCACCGCCGGTCTGGGCGGAATGGGTGGGGCCCAGCCCCTGGCAGTCACCTTGAATGGCGGGGTGGCCCTGGTTGCCGAGGTGGACCCCGAGCGGGCCCGAAGGCGGGTGGAGGGAGCCTACTGTGATCGCGCCACGGCGGATCTGCAGGAAGCCTTGGGCTGGGTCCAGGAGGCCCTGGAGAAGAGGAAGCCCCTCTCGGTCGGCCTGGTGGCCAACGCCGCCGAGGTCTTTCCCGAGTTGCTGAGGCGCGGGATCCGCCCGGACGTGGTGACCGACCAGACCAGCGCCCACGACATGCTGGGGGGATACGTCCCGCACGGCATGCCCTATTCCGAAGCCCTGGCTCTTCGCCAGAGCGATCCCGAGGAATACCAGAAGCGGGCCTTCCAGTCCGTGGCCACGCACGTCCAGGCCATGTTGGACTTCCAGGAGGCCGGCTCGGTGGTCTTCGACTATGGGAACAATATCCGGGCCCAGGCTGAGAAGGCCGGGGTCCAGGGAGCCTTCGCCTTTCCGGGTTTCGTGCCGGCCTTCATCCGCCCGCTCTTCTGCGAGGGCAAGGGGCCTTTCCGCTGGGCGGTCCTCAGCGGGGACCCCAGGGACCTGGAGCGGACCGACCGGGCGGTCCTGGAGACCTTTCCCGAGGATGAGGCGCTGGCTCGCTGGATCCGTCACGCTGGCGAGAAGGTCAAGCACCAGGGCCTGCCCTGCCGAATCTGCTGGTTGGGCTACGGAGAGCGGGCCAGGATGGGGCGGGTCTTCAATGACCTGGTGGCCCGAGGGGAGGTCTCGGCTCCCATCGTGATCGGGCGCGATCATCTGGATGCGGGCTCGGTGGCCTCGCCGAACCGGGAGACCGAGGCCATGCGGGACGGTTCTGACGCCATCGGGGACTGGCCCATCCTCAATGCCCTGATCAACACCGCCGCGGGGGCGACCTGGGTTTCGTTCCATCACGGCGGGGGAGTGGGGATCGGTTATTCCCTGCACGCCGGGATGGTGGTCGTGGCGGATGGGACGCCGGAGGCGGCCGAGCGACTGGCCTGCGTTTTGACCACGGACCCCGGGATGGGCGTCCTGCGGCACGCGGATGCCGGGTATGAGAGGGCTCTTGAGGTCGCTCGCAAGCGTGGGGTCCGGGTGCCGATGCTGGAAGCCTGAGCTCCAGGCGAGGGGCCGCCCCGGCGTGACCGGGGCGGCCCCTCGCGCCTTCCCGCGCCGCGGGAGGTCCTCAGAGCATCGGGTCGTGCAGCAGCCCCAGCATCCGGCGGGCCAGGGGGTCCTCCGGGTCCAATTGCAGGCATCTCTGGAAGCCGACGCGGGCCTCTTCGAATTCGCCCAGTTTGTAGCACATCAGGGCGTGGTTGTAGGCCGCCTCCTTGTGCTTGGGGTCGAATTTCAGGGTCAGCTTGAACTCGCCCTTGGCCTGATCGTAGAAGGTCTCGCTTTCGGCCATGGACAGGCCCAAGGTGAAGTGGACATCCGCCTGCTTGGGATCCAGGAGGCTCCCGCCTTCGCTGCTCTGGGTCTTCTTCAGGAAGGGGGAGAGCAGCCGTTCCAGGAGTGAGGGCTCCTTGGAATACTTCGGCTTCTTGGTGAAGGCGGCCCGGTCGGCCTTGGTGCGGACCGAGGACTTCGCAAAGCGCTTGGCCTGGAACTGGGGCTGCTTGTCGTAGGCCTTGCGCTTGGAATTGTCGTTGAGGACATTGTAGGCTTCCACGAGTTCCTTCATCTTCTCGTCGGAGACCGTCTTCATGTCCGGGTTCAGGTCCGGATGGTATTTTTTGGACAGCATCCGGTAGGCCTTCTTGATCTCGTCGGGCTGCGCCGTGGGCGGCACTCCCAGAATCATATAGTAATCGCGCTTGGCCACGCCGTGTCTCCCTTGGCTGGAATCTTCCAGTTCTATCCGATGAGGTCCCTGAGCCGCTCGGCGGCCTCCAGGTGTCGTGGGTCGAGCTCCAGGGCCCTCCGGTAGTGATCCCTGGCCTGATCCTGGTTCCCCAGGACTTCGTGCAGTTGGGCCAGGTTGAAATGAGCCCCGGGGTTTTCGGGCTCCAGGGCAGCCCGCCGGGCGAAGGCCTCCATGGCTTCTTCGTTTTGGTTCAAATGAGCCAGGCAGACCCCCAGGTTGTTGAGGGTCCGGGTCTCGTCCGGGAAGCGCTCCAGGACGAGCCGGTACTGGTCGACGGCCTGGGTCCATTCCTCCTGGTCGAGGAAGGTATTGCCCAGGTTGTAGCGGGCCTTGGAGTAGTGGGGGTTGATCTCCAGGGCGCGAAGAAAGGCCTGACGGGCCGCTTCGTAGTCGCCCAGACCCTCGTGGGCCACGCCGCAGTTGTTGTGCACGTCGGCATACCGGCAGCTCACCCGGATGGTCAGGACCTTCTCGAATTCCGAGATGGCCTGGTCGTATTGCCCCAGGTCGAAGAAGAGCTCGGCCAGCTTGCGATGAGCCTGGACGTAGTCCGGGTGGATGGCCAGCGCCTGCTGATAGCAGCTCAGGGCCTTTTCCGGTTGGCCCAGGCCTTCACAGACCAGGCCCAGTTTGAAGTGCACGTCGGGCCAACGGGGGTGCTGCTTCAGAATCTCCTCATACTCCTTGGAGGATTCCCGCAGGATCGATTCCAGATCGAAGGGGAGCTCCTCGGGTGGCAGGGGCGGGATCCCTCGGGCCTGCTCGTCCACCTGTGCGGCCCGCTCGGGAAGGCCCAGGTCCCGATAGACGCTGGCCAGGTTCTGCCAGGCCAGCATGTTGTGGGGTTCTGCCTTGAGCAGTTCTTCGAGGATCCGGGCGGCTTCCTGAAGGCGTCCGGACCCGGCCAGGCTGACCGCCAGGTTCTGCAGGGTCCTTCCTTCCTGGGGATTGCGGGCCAGCACGCTGCGGTACTCCGCCTGGGCCTCCAGGGGGCGACCCGTTGAGTCCAGCACATTGGCCAGGTTGTAGCGGGCGCGCTCGAAGTCCGGGTTGATCTCCAGCGCCTGGCGATAGCAGGCTTCGGCCCGGTCCGCGTCCCCCTTCTGCTCGTGGGCGACCCCCAGGTTGTTGTGCACGTCGGCATAGCGCCGCTCGACGCGGATCTGCAGAAGCTTGTCGAAGTGGGGCAGGGCCTCTTCAAAGCGGCCCTGGTCCATGAGGACCTCGCCCAGCTTGCGGCGGGCATCGGCGTAGTTGCGATTGAGTCCCAGCGCCCGGCCGTAGGCCTCCTCGGCCCCAGTCAGGTCTCCTTGGGCCTCCCGGGCTCCTCCCAGGCGGAAGTGGACATCGGCCCACAAGGGATATTGCGCCAGGATCGTGGAGTAGAGGGCGACGGCATCCTCGACCCGCTCCTGGACCTCGAAGATGAAGGAGAGATCCAGGAGGCGATTGGCCTCCTGGGGGTTGAGTCTGCGGCCCTCGAAGGACAGGACCCGCCCACGCGGCGACTGGCCCTGCCCCTCGCCTCGGCTCCCATTCTCGTGCATCCAGATCCTCCCGGAGGGCGCGATGCGCCAGGTCCGACTTCCCCGGATTCCTTCCGTCAGTGTCCGGCCCTGAGGCTCGAACGACTCGGCCAGACGGTGAGGGATTCGGGGGCTCATCCGGGTCTGCCCCAAAAAAGCCTCCCCCGCGTTCGGCGCCAGGGCGGGAAGACCTCCCCGCCTTCGAGATGGGGGATTCTGGCCCGGCACGGGGAAATGTCCGGCATGCTCGGTTTCTTGGGGAGACGGGAGCACTGGCCCTATCGGCTTCCAGGCGGTCGGGTGGCCCTGAGGCCCCTGAGGGCCAGGGATGTTCCACAGATTCGGCTCTGGCTTGAGGATCTGGAACTGGTGCGCCATGCCTTCGGGTTGAACCTGGAGCCGGCCAGCCTGGAGCAGATCGCGGATCAGTATTGCCGCGAGATCGGGGCCGGCCGTCGCAACGTCCTGGCCTTGGACTCCGCAGAGGGTCGGCTGATGGGCTTCCTCCGATTCAGCCTGCGGCCTGGATCCCAGGGATTGGTCGCCAGGGTCGGGATCCTCCTGGGGGCAGGCCGGGACCGGGGGCGAGGTCTGGGCACCGAGGCGATGCGTCTGCTGCTGGGCTACCTTTTCGAGGTCCGCCGGGTGGCCTCGGTCGAACTGGATACAGCCGACTTCAATCGGGCCGCCCAGCGCTGCTTCGAGAAGGTCGGCTTCCACAGGAGGGTCGGACTGACCCTGATGGGGACCGCCCCGTCTCAAGGGGCTGCAGCCAACAAGATCTGGATGGAGTTCCCCAGGGAACGCTGGATGGGCCCCGGCCAGGAGCCCTAGGGGCCCTAGGAACCCTGCAGGGTGGGAACGGAGGGGGAGGCCGCAGGCTCGGGGGAATCCGCCGAGGTTCCCTGACGGGCGATCTCCAGCCAGAGCCGCTCGGCTTCCCGGCCGGCGGTGAAGCTGTAGACCTCCCTTCCGGCGCCGGGGACCTGCAGGGTGGCCCAACCGGCCAGGGCGATCTCACCGGCAGCCTCCGGGAGATCCGGGCGGTCCTCCCGGTCGGGCTTGCCGAGGCCCGTGCGGACCACGACCCGCTCCTGAAGCCAGGCGGCCTGTCCCCCTCGGTGCCCTTCCCCCTGCAGGGAGGCCCAGGCGGAGCGGCCCAACCAGGCGCGGGCCCGGGACGGATCCCCGAAGCGCGCCTCGAGGGTCGTGGCCTGACGCCCTTCGAGGGCTCGGGCCAACTGCTCCCGCTCCTGCCCGCGGCAGAGGGGGGCGTTCAGGGTCAGGCCGAGCACGTCGGGGGAGTCCTCCGTCCCCGGGTCGAGCCCCAGAAGCGCCAGGAAGCCCGGAGTCCCGGCCAGGGCCACGGGAGAGGCCGGCAGGGCGGTCAGGACTTCGGGGATCTCGGCGGCTCTTTCCGGGAGGGCCGGGGTCGGGAGGGGGAGTCTTGCGCTGAGTCTTCCGGTGGCCGGGTCGCCCCAGACCTCGACGCGCTCGTCCCGAAGCAGTCCGGCGGGCAGGGTCGGGCACAGCTCGCGCAGCGTTCGAGCCTGCGCCGTCAGTCGGAAGGGAGGGCTCTTGGGCCCCGGGAGTTCCAGGCGTGCCCCCGAGGCCGAAAGGAGCCGGTCGAGCTGCCCGGGGTCGCTGCAGTAGAGGCGCAGATCCTGTTGCGAACCGGGCACCAGCGCCGCCTGGATCGTCTGTTCCGGGGCCTTCTCGATGGCCACCAGGTAGACCGGGGCGCTCGCGGGCCCTTCCAGGAACCCCTGGCGTGAGTCGTAGGCCAGGTGGGAATCGGCGCCTCGGCATTCCAGGCGGTAATCCTCACCCTGCTTGTGATAGGCGACCTGGCCTCCCTGGGGACAACCTGGAATCTCCTGAAGCTGGTCGGGCCAGGTTCCGGTCTGGTTCCAGGTGTCCTCCAGCTTGTCCACCGTCCGGGCCAGATGGGTCCGGCACGGATTCGGCGTGCTGACGGGGGACCCGGCGAGCAGGGCCACGAGCATCCGGTCGGTCTGTTCAAGCAGGGCCGGGGAGAGCCCGAAGTCTTTGATGAGTTGGGGACCCGGACCGGGAATGCGGCGCAGGGCCTCGAGCACGGCTGAAGGTTCCCCCTCCAGGACCAGGGGGGTTTCGGCCGGAAGCAACCCGGCAAAAGGAGAGCGGTCCACTCCCAGTCTCCAGGCGATCAGGCCCGCCAGGGCGAGCAGGAGGCCGGCCACCCCCAGGACGCTCAGGACCCTGGCCCAGCGAACCCGGCTCCGTCTGGGCGCACGTCTCGGAAAGCGGCGCAGGAAGGTCCAGGCAGAGCGGGGGCGGCGGGAGCCGGAACGAGGGAAGGCGCGGTCCAGACCCAGGCTCATGGGTTCAGGAATCTCCAGTGGAAGGCCATGGGGCCGGAGATTCCCCGTTCCTGCTTGAGTTTCCTTCGCGGAAAGCCGGGGTCTTTTTCGAGTCGGTTCAGCGCGCTGCGCCCAGTTCGTTGGCCAGGGTCTGCTCGGGGACGCCGGGCCAGAAGCGGGACCAGGTGACCATGCCCCGGGTGCTGACGATGAACAGGTTCTGCCGTGGGCTGATGCCGGGGATGAATTCGCCGGCATAGCTCAAGGTCACCGAGCCGTCGGCATCATGGAGCACCAGCCAGTCGGGGAAGCGGTCGGCCAGGGCCTGGGCCGGACCGGGATCCGTTCCGACGACGGGGATCACCAGCAGCGTTGCGCCGTTCCTGGCTGCGGCCGAGGCCAGGCTGGTTCCGGTCTGGCCGGAGACGCTGCTGGCTTCGGGAAACCAGACCAGCACAGGCCCTCCGGCCCGGATCGCAGTCAGCGAGACCTGGCCGCCTTGGACCCGGGGAAGGTTGATCTCGGGAGCGGGATCGCCAGGGCGGGCCGCCCAGGCACCTGCTGAAGCCAGGGAAAGGAGCACGAGCATCCCCAAGGTGCGGATGAGCTGGGTCACGGGATCACCTCCGGTGGATCAGACCCCGGAAGAGGTCTGGGGGTTGCCGGGCACCTTCGGGGGGTTCTGCGGAGGAGGAGCCGCGTCCTTCGGGAGGTCGGCGGGATGGCTCCGGGTCAAAGAGAGATGGGCGGCACCGAGCCCGGGGGGGGAAAGGCTCGGACCGCCCAAGATCAATCTCTTGGGATCGATATTAACTGATTGGTCAATCATTGTCAAGGCTGGCTCGCTGCCAGGCTCCTAGGGGAGCACCTGCAACCGGTTCTCCACCTGGGTGACACCCCGGACCTTGAGCGCCAGGCTTTCGGCCCGGAGGCGGGCCTCTTCCGAGGGAACGCTGCCCGAAAGCGTGATCCGCGAGCCGGTTGCCGAGACCTGGATCCTGGAGGTGGCCAGCGTCTCGTCGTTCTTCAGGTGGGTCTCCACGGCCAGGACGCGGGTGCGGTCCAGGGGGGGCACCGAGGAGGGGGGCGGGGAGGAGGGGGGGGCACAGGAAAGGGCCAGCAGGGCCCACAGGACCAGGACGGCAAGGTGTCTCATGGCTGGAGATTCACTTCAGCCAGGGACAATCCTGGATGGCCAGGGCCGCCTGTGGAGGGCTTCGGGTTCGCCGGCCTCGGGCTCTTCCCGGGAGTCACCCGACAGGGAGTGGGGCGCGGGCAGGGAATGGCGCCGGAGTCTTTCGCGGAGGCCCTCATGTCCAACTCCGAGTCTTCTCCGAAGTCCCCATCCGGACCCAGGCCGCCGCGCCGCCATCCCGGGAATCAGCTCAACGACCTGACGGGTCGGGACTGGCTGCGCTTCACGCGCTCCTGGTTCGTGCACAACCCGCCTCCCCGGAGCGCCTCGCAGGTCCGCCATCCCGCCAAGTACCCCGAGGGGATGGTCACCGAGTTCCTCGAGTTCTTCACCCGGGCTGGCGAGGTCGTGCTGGATCCCTTCATGGGGGTGGGGTCGACCCTCATGGCCGCAGAACAGACCGGGAGGAGGGGCATCGGCCTGGAACTCAACCCGGAGTACTTCGCCCTGGCCCGCCAGCATCTGGGTCTTCTGGCGGAGAACCATGTCCTGTTGAACGAGGACTCGGCCCGGATCGGCGAGGTCTGGCGCGAGCGGGGGCTCCCCCTGGTGGATCTGGTGATGACCTCGCCGCCCTACTGGAACATGCTGGGGCAGAGCCGGGGCAACGTGCTCTCTGCCCACAAGAAGCGCCAGGCCGCGGGCCTGGATACCGTCTACTCCCAGGCAGATCCCCGAGATCTGGGGAATATCGAGAGGTATGAGGACTTCGTGGCGGCCCTGGCGGCCCTTTTGCGGGGAGCCTCGGAGGTCCTGAGGCCGGGGCGCTATCTGGTGGTCGTGATCCAGAACCTGCGCAACCCCGAAGGGCGGATGGTGCCCCTGGCCTGGGATCTGACCCGCGCCTTGGAGGAGTTCCTGGTCTTCAAGGGCGAGCGGATCTGGTGCCAGGAGAACAAGAAGCTGGGGATCTGGGGGTATCCCAGCGAGTTCGTCCTGAACGTCCATCACCACTATTGCCTGGTCTTCCGCAAGCCCGCCTGAGCCATCCGGTTCCCTCCCCGCCCCAAGGGCGGGGAGGGAATCCTGGGATCAGGCGGAGGCCGTCTCGTTGCCGAGGGGAGGCTGGGGCTGGCTGATCTGACGGGCCAGTTCCTCGATGGCGTGGCTGATCCAGGGCATCAGGCCGGTGGTGAAGGCGGGGGTTTCCTCCAGGAAGACGTCCTCGAGCAACAGGCGCCGGAGGAAGGTGTCCATCACGTACTGGATGTCCACCAGGACCGTGAGGAAACCGGCCAGGTCCACTTCGGGATCCCGGGTCTTGAGCATGCGCAGGGCTCGGGCAAAGCGCACGCAGCCGTGGTAGGTGTCGGCCAGGCGCTTGGAGAGCTGCTCGACGACCAGGTCCGAGAGACGGGCTTCCCGGAGCTTGACCCTCAGGTTCTGGCGCAGGGCGTCCCGCTCGGCGGCGAACTCGTCCTCTTCCTCTCCACGGTCCAGCTCGTGCTCGTGCTCGTGCTCGTGGGCCTCCTCTTCCTCCGAGGCCGGTCCCAGGGACTCCTCATAGACCAGGTCGAGGTACTGCATCATCCCTTCGACCGGCTCGGCGGCATGCCGGATCATCCGCGCCATGGTCCGGGCGGTCTCGCGCAGGTAGAGGACGGCCGAGAAGATGTGTCCGGGATCGGCCGGGGTGTCCAGCAGCTTCTCGGTGAAGTCCATGAAGTCATGGGTCAGGATGAAGAACCTGCCCATGTAGAAGGTGGGTTGGACCACGGCGACCTCGGAAACGCCGGTGGCGGTGATCAGTTCAAAAAGCTCGTAGCTGATGTCGCCGGCAGTGGTGCGTTCGCGCACCTGGGTCCGGAGCTCTTCCCAGAAGGTCATGCTTTCTCCTCCGCTTGGGGTATGTGGAGCCTTCGATCCCGATGGGGGAAGGTTCCTTCACGACAGCCGCCCCTCGCCGAGTTCGTGCAGAAGCTTCTCGCGCAGGGGCTCGCCCCGGATCTCCAGGGCCACCAGGGTCCGCACCTGGGCCGCCAGGTTGGGACGGTGCATCTCCGAATCCAGCCAGGAGGCGAAGTCCCCCCGTTCCAGGTGGTATTCCAACGAGGCCACCTCGACGTAGTGCAGGATGTCCAGGAACTCCCGCAGGCTTCGGGCCTGGACCCCCAGATAGCGACCCGGGGTCCAGAAGTGGAAGGCCCGTTCCTCGGGCAGGGCCTCGGATTCGGGAAGCGGGGCGTGGTTCATCCGGCGGTTGGGGCGGAGGAAGTCCTCGTTGGCCTCCTCGAGGGTCTTCAGGGTGCGTCGGCACTCGGCAAGGATCTCGTGGGCCCTCTCGTCGGACTCGGCCTCGACCCACAGTTTCAGGCGCGCCCGGGTCGGGTGCGGGATCACCAGCACCCACCCTCCCTCCAGCTTCACGCGGACCCCATCGAGCATCTCGATCTTCCGGTCGCGGTAGTGCTCGACCAGAAGCCGCATCACCTTGGCCTTGCTGGGCCAGGAGCAGTCCACGGTCTCGTGGAGCATGTGGTGGGGCGGGATGCGTCGGGCCAGCTCCGAGAGGGGTTTGTTCTCGACGGCCATCATCTCCAGGAGGCGCGCGAAGGCGAAGAGCGCGTCGAAACCGGGTGAGAAGCTGGGGAAGATGAACCCGCCCTGGGGAGTGCCCGCCAGCGAGATCTTGTCCTGGCCCATGGTGGCCGTGTGCATCAGGGAGCGTGAGTCGGTCCGGGTCCGGATCACCCGGCCTCCGTGTTGGGCAGCCAGCTTGTCCAGGATTCGCGGCGCCGTGATGGGGGCTGCCACCAGGGTTCCGCTGCCCTGCCGGCAGACCATCAGGGCCATCATGCACAGAAGCGCGTTGCCCTCCAGGATGTGCCCCTGCTCGTCGACGACGCTCAGGCGCTCGGCGTCCAGGTCCATCATGACCCCCAGGTCGGCGTTCAGGGTGCGCACGATGTCGGACAACTGCTCCAGGGAGGATTGATGGGATTCCTGGACCTGATGGGCCTTGACCGGGTCCATGTAGGCGTTCAGGCTGATGGCTTCGGTCCCCAACTTGCCCAGGATCGAAGGGAGCACCAGCGAGGCGTTCCCGTAGGAGTAGTCGATCACGGCCTTGAAGCCGGC
The DNA here is from genome assembly GCA_022839105.1 of bacterium. Taxonomy (GTDB): domain Bacteria; phylum Vulcanimicrobiota; class Xenobia; order Xenobiales; family Xenobiaceae; genus Xenobium. The sequence continues at coordinate 26,295 of JALHDH010000008.1, read as the reverse complement.
CCGACGGACCAGGTCGGTGTCCACGTGAGCGGTGAACCCTTCCAGATACTGCTCGAGGGTGCGTGCCGAAAAATCAATGGTGCCCACCTCATCGAGATCGGTCCTCCGGAAGTCCTGGCGGACGAAGAGGTTCTCGATCTTGCGCTCCATCGACTTCTCGATGTTGATGCCTCGGGAATCGAAGAACTGGACCTGGAGGATCCGGGCGTCGTCGCGGTGGATGCGGGTGTGGATTCCTCCGGCCGGCTTGTCGTTGCGGATCGCGTAGCGGCTGATGGGGGCCGGGGTCAACTGCAGGTCGACCACCTTGACCCCGACCGAGCACAATCCGCAGATCAGGGCCCGGTTGGTCAATCGGGTGGAGGGATGCGCATCGCGCGAGGTGGTCACCACCGCGCCCTTCTCCAGGAAAGAGCCATAGGCGGCCCCCAGCTTCATGGCGAATTCGGGCGTGATCTCGATGTTGCCCAGCCCGGTCACGCCATCCTGGCCGAAGAGGGCCCCTGGCGCGAGCACCCCCCAGATCAGGCTCATCGAGACCGTAGCCCCATCCTCGACGTTCTTGTCGGGCCAGATCTTGACCTGAGGGAAGATCAGGGCCCCACGGCCGACGAAGACGTTCTCGCCCAGGACGACCCCGTCCGAGATCGTGACGTTGGACTTGATCGTGCACTGACGGCTGATAATCGAGCCTGAAGTCCGGGATTTCCGCCCCAGATAGACGTTGTTCCAGAGGATGTCCCGATGCAGGGAGGTCTCCTCTTCCAGGATGCAGTTGTCCCCGATGCAGGTGAACTGGCCGACGGTGGCCCCCGCGCGCACGCGGCAGTTGCGCCCGATCACGACGGGCGATTCGATGCGCGCGCTGGGATCGATCTCGGTGCCCGACCCGATCCACATCCCTCGGGAGCGCTCCTCTCCGGGCATCTCGTGCAGGATCCGGCCGGCGAACATGTCCTGGTGGGCCTTGCGGTAGTGATCCAGGTCTCCGATGTCGCACCAGTAGCCCTGGGCGACATAGCCGAAGACGGGGCGTTGGTCCTTGAGGAGCTGGGGGAAGAGGTCCTTGGAAAAGTCACAGAACTGATCCGGCTCCATGCCTTCCAGGATCTCGGGCTCCAGGACGTAGATGCCGGTATTGACCTGGTCGGAGAAGACCTCCCCCCAGGAGGGTTTCTCGAGGAAGCGCACGATCCGCTGGCGCTGGTCGGTGATCACGACCCCATATTCCAGGGGCGATTCGACGCGCGTCAGGGTGACGGTGGCCAGCGAGCCGGATTCGCGGTGGAACGCGAGAAGCCGGCTCAGATCGAAGTCGGTCAGGGCATCCCCGCTCACCACCAGGAAGGTGTCGTCCAGGTATTCCTCCACCTTCTTGACGCTTCCGGCAGTCCCCAGGGGTTCGTCTTCCACCGAATAGATGATGTGCAGCCCGAAGTCTGAACCATCCCCGAAATAGGAAACGACCTCTTCGGCCAGATAGTGAAGGGTGACGATGACCGTGTCCACTCCGTGGCGCTTGAGCAGCTCCAGGACGTATTCCATCACCGGCCGGTTGCAGATGGGGACCATCGGCTTGGGTCGGTTCACTGTCAGAGGGCGCAGCCGGGTCCCTTCCCCGCCTGCCATCACGATGGCTTTCAAGCTTCTGACCTCTGGATTCTTATGATTCCCGGCGGGTGGGCGCAGGCCATCCTGCGGGAGGAGGATGTTCCATCAAGGAGAAGTCACTGCCGATCCTTCGCGATCGGTCCCGGAAGACCTCGGACCCCGGGTCCAGGGACTCCCGGGACGGGTCCATCCTGGTCGAATGGCGGAGCCTCATTGATGTTGAAGATTCTGCAGAAGCGTCTGGTCGTCTCTCTGGACGAGGAAGAAGCCTCAAAGGTTCAGAAGAGCCTCCAGGCACGGTATGAATCCCTGCTGCACCGGGTGCGGCTGGAATATCTCCAGAGGCTCGGTCTGGACGCAGATGCCTACTGCTTGACCCTCCCTCAGGGGGATTCGACCCTGATCCTCGGCGAGATCTTCTTGCCCGAGACCGGGGTCCTCCTCTACCTCAAGGCCCTGCGTGATGAGCCGATCGTGGAGGCCGGTGCCATCTGTCGGGACGAGAGCGTCGATTTCTCCAGCTTCTTCGAGGATGTCCGCAAGGCCATCCTCGAAGTCCAGCCCGAGGCCGGAGACTGGGAGGACCTGGGGGCGGAGGGCGGCCTGGTGGTCGAGGAGGCGCATCCCGGTTCGACCAGCGTGCCGGCGACCCAGTTCGAGGCGGCCAGGACCCTGCTCGACGAGCAGTCCCGGGTCCTCCTGCAGCGGATCCAGGAGGCAGGTTCGATCTTCTTCAACAAGATCGAGACCGAGGATCGCCAGGATACCGAGCAGCGCATCCGCGCCTTCGAGAAGCTGGAACTGGTGGCCAAGGATTTCGCTGTCCTGTGCCGTCGGACCGGCCAGCAGATCCTCCGGGTCGCCGATCGCGCCACCATCGACGAATCTTCCCAGAAGGCCTTCAAGTGCTTCATCTGCGGGAATCCCATCTCGCAGGAGGTGGTCGAGGAGATCCTGACCTGCACCGAAGCCTGTGGTGAGCTGCTGCGCGACCAGAAGTGGTTGCTGGTCCTGGTCCAGGGGATTCTCGGCGGCATCGGGGTGCCGACCGAAAACCTCCAGGTCTACCAGTCCCCCGAAGGACCCGTCCAGGTCTTCCTCTCCTTCAACGGACAGCGTTATCTCTTCGTCCTGGCCACCGACCGTCTCAGCCTGGACCAGGCCTACCTGATCGGGGCCCATCTGACGGCCTACGAGCTGAACCACGCGATCGTGGTTTCGACCGAGAAGGTGTCCACCCTGATGCGGCACCACCTGGTCCAGGCCAATCCGGAGATCTGCTTCCATTTCATCGACGCCCTGGAGGATCTCGACGCCCGCCTGCGCCAGACCCTCCTCCAGCAGCAGCGCCACTTCCTCCATCAGATCCTCGGCCCGCTGGCCGAGTTGACTCCGGTGCGGGTCGCGGACCTGGTCCTGCGGCGCATGGCGCCGGATGAGGAACCGGCCGAGTTCGAGCCCAAGCCTTTGCCGGCGAAGCGCCGCAAAGGCCGCTCCAGGAAGGCCGCGGGCAAGCCCCAGGAGGAGTGCGCCGAGGCACCCGTCGAGGCGGTTGTGGAGGAGGCTGCAGACAAGCCCCAGGAGGCGCCTGCCGAGGCCGCCGAGGAAGCTGCCGACAAGCCCCAGGAGGAGGGCGCCGAACAGGCGCCGCCCGAGCCAGCCGGCGTCGACTGAGACTCCTGGTCCTGGCAGGCCCGGTTCGGTCCCCGAAGGACCTGACCGGGCCTTCTTCTTTCTTCCGCAACAAGCCGGCGGGAGACCTTGGTCTGCGCCCCCGGGGAACTCGGCGATCCGGCGCCAGTTCGGACCTTCTTGAATCGTCTTCGATTTGTGCTCGGTCTCCTGTCCGTGATATGATGTTTTCCCTCCATATTCGGATCCGGCTTCTCAAGTCTCGAGACCCGCGGAGATTCACCCTGATCAGGAAAGGATTCATCTGTTGCAGGAAGATTCCACCATGGCGCCTGGAGCGTCTCTCCAACCCACATCCGAAATACATCCTGGCCTTCCCCCTGGAACCGGTCAGAAGGACTCAAAAGCCCACCATTCTTCTGTGCGCTACTTCTCGCGGGCCAATTTCGAAAGCCTGCCCCAGATCCAGAGACTGGACCCCGAACATCGATTCTCGATCCAGGTTGTCGCCAGCGTCCTGCCCTTCAAGGTCAACAACTACGTGGTCGATGAGTTGATCGACTGGGACCGCGTCCCGGACGATCCGATGTTCCGGCTCACCTTCCCCCATCACGACATGCTCGCCCCGGACGAGTTCGAGGCCGTGGCGCGGTTGGTTCGAGCCGGAGGGGACCCGAAGGAACTCAGCCGCCTGGCCGAGCAGATCCGCTTGCGGATGAACCCCCACCCGGCGGGGCAGATGACCCGGAATGTGCCCGAACTGGACGGCCGCAGGCTTCAGGGGATGCAGCACAAGTACCGTGAGACCGTGCTCTTCTTCCCCTCCCAGGGGCAGACATGCAATGCCTACTGCACCTTCTGCTTCCGCTGGGCTCAATTCGTCCACCTCCAGGGCTTGAGGTTCCAGTCGCGCGAGATCGACGGGCTGGTCGAGTACCTGCGGCGGCACCCCGAGGTGACGGACGTTCTGTTCACCGGCGGGGACCCGATGACCATGCCGACGCGCCTGATCCGCCACTATCTCGAGCCCCTGCTGGTCCCGGAACTCGAACATGTGCAGAATATCCGGATCGGGACCAAGACCCTGACCTTCTGGCCCGACCGCTACGTGGGGGACCCCGATGCCGACGATCTGCTTCGCCTCTTCGAGCAGGTGGCCGAGCGAGGCAGGCATCTGGCCCTGATGGCCCACTTCAATCACCCCAAGGCCCTCTCGACCGACCTTGCCCGCCAGGCCATTCGCAGGGTGCGGGCCGCGGGAGCGGAGATCCGTTGTCAGTCCCCCCTGGTCCGCCACGTGAACGACGATCCCGAGGTCTGGGCCGAACTCTGGAAGGCCCAGGTTCGCCTGGGTTGCATCCCCTACTACATGTTCGTGGCGCGGGATACCGGTCCCCGACGCTACTTCGAGATCTCGTTGGAGCGGGCCTATGGGATCTTCCGGGAGGCCTATTGCCAGCTCTCGGGCCTGTGTCGGACCGTCCGGGGCCCGTCGATGTCGGCCAGCCCCGGCAAGGTCGCCATCGACGGGATTGTCGAGGTGGCCGGCGAGAAGGTCTTCGTCCTGCACTTCATCCAGGCTCGGAATCCCGACTGGGTGAACCGTCCCTTCTTTGCCCGCTTCGACCCCTCGGCATGCTGGCTGGACGACCTGAAACCGGCCTTCGGCCAGGAGCGCTTCTTTTTCGAGGATTGAAGAAGAGGGAGGGCGGGAGGAGCGTCCTGACTCGATCCGAAACCAGGGCTCCATATGATCGAGTTGCGTGTTCCCCGTGAGGATGTCAACGACGACACCGCGACCGTGGCCCGCTGGCTGGTTCCGGCCGGGGCCCCGGTGGTCGCCGGGCAGGTGGTCTGCGAGTTGGAGACCACGAAGACCATCTTCGAGGTCTGCGCCCCTGCCGGCGGCCACCTCCATCCGGCGGCTCCCGAGAAGGCCGAACTGGCCGTGGGAGCCTTGCTGGCCCGGATCACGGATTCCCCCGAGCCACCTGCCGACGCCGAGAGCCTCGTCGAGGCCCCTCGGGAAGCCGGGGCCGTCCGGGCCACCCGCCAGGCCGAGGAGTTCGCCCGGACGCACGGGATCGACCTGGGCGCCCTGGCCCATCGGGGCATCCTGACCTTGAAGGAGGTCCAGGCGGCGGCAGGGCTTCGGAAGCCCCACTGGCAGACCCCGTCCGGAGTCCGGCGCGTCCTGGTCCTGGGGGCGGGGGTTGCCGCCATGCAGGTCCTGGACATCCTCCTGCACGATCGGGAGGTGCTGCCCGTAGGCTGCCTGGATGATGACGCCTCCCTGCATGGGGTGCAGCTCTTCGGGGTGCCGGTCCTGGGAGCTCTCGATCGCCTGGAGGAGTTGTGGCGGGAAGGAGCCTTCGACGCTGCCATCGTGGGGATCGGGACCAACCTCCCGGTGCGGGTCGCCATGTTCCGCCGCCTTCAGGATTCCGGGATCCCGCTGGTCAACGCCATCGATCCTTCGGCCCGCATCAACCGACAGGCGGTCCTGGGGCAGGGCCTGGTCCTCTGCGCCTTCGTCCACGTGGGCGTGGCCGCCATCCTGGGGGACAATTGCTTCCTGGCCGCCCACTCCAATCTCGACCACCACTGCTCGCTGGGGCGGCACGTGGTGATGGGGCCGGGTTGCCTGCTCTCCGGCAGCGTCGGGGTCGGCGACGAGACCCTCTTCGGCTCGGGGGTGGTCGTGCAGCCCGGCCTGAAGGTGGGGGCGCGTTGCCGGGTCGCCTCGGGTTCGGTGATCCTTCGGGACATCCCTTCGGATCATGCCGTCAAGATGCGCCCGCCCACCGAGATCGTGAGGTTGAAGAGCGGTGGATGAGCTTCCCGCCCTGGAGAGAGCCTCCGGCCCGCCTCCTCGGCCCCTTCTCGAAAGCCTCTACGAGAGGATGCTGCTGATCCGCCGATTCGAAGAGCGGGTCCTCTCGCTTTTCAGCGAGGGAAGCCTGTACGGGACCACCCACGCCTGCATCGGGCAGGAGGCCGTCTCGGTGGGGCTCTTCTCACATCTTGGCCCCCAGGACGTGGTCTTCTCGAATCACCGATGCCATGGCCACTACCTCCTGCACCAGGACGATCCCGACGGTCTCCTGGCCGAGTTGATGGGCCGCTCGACGGGGCCTTGTGCGGGAAGAGGAGGCAGCCAGCACCTGCACCGGGGCAACTTCTATTCCAACGGGGTGCAGGGCGGGATCGTTCCCAATGCCCTGGGCCTGGCGATGGCCGGGAGCCTTCTCGGGAAGCCGGGCCTGACCGTGGTCTTCCTGGGGGATGGGACCCTGGGCGAGGGGCAGGTCTATGAGTCCTTCAACCTGGCCGCCCTGTGGAAGCTGCCGGTGCTCTTCGTGGTCGAAAACAACTTCTGGGCGCAGAGCACCCATTCGGGGGTTCAACTGGCCGGCAGGATCGCCGACCGGCCGCGGGCCTTCGGCATTCCCACCGAGGAGATCGCCTCCCACGATGTCCTGCTCACCCGCGAGCGTTCGGGCCCGGTGGTCGAGGCCGTGCGCCGGGGCGAGGGGCCCCGGGCCCTGGTCTTCCACACCTTCCGCCTGTGCCCGCATTCCCGCAGTGACGACGCGCGACCCGAGTCCTGCATCGCCCCCTGGCGCCCCCACGATCCCCTGCTGCTGGCCTCGCAGGCCCTGGAACCGGCCTGGCTGGAGGCTGCCGAGAGCCGGGTGGCGGAACGGCTGGCCCGGGCCGAGCAACTGGCGCTGGCCGCCCCGTTCGCCGAAGAGCCGGTCCTGCCTCCGATTCCCCTGCCCCGGCCGAGTCCGCAGGTGCGGACCGGTGACCGGGTGGTCCAGGTCCTCAATCGGGCCTTGCGGGGGCTCTTGGAGGAGGATCCGCGGGTCCTGTTGTTGGGGGAGGATCTGGTCGACCCCTATGGAGGGGCCTTCAAGGTCACCCGTGGATTGTCCGGGGACTTTCCCGGAAGGGTCCTGTCCACTCCTCTGAGCGAGGCGGCCCTGACCGGGGTGGCTTCGGGCCTCGCCTTGCGGGGGATGCGGCCGATCCTGGAGATCATGTTCGGGGATTTCCTGACCCTGTGCGTGGACCAACTGGTGAACTACGTCTCGAAGTTCCGGGGCATGTACGATGGCGGGGCCTCGTGTCCGCTGGTGCTGCGGACCCCCATGGGGGGGCGCAGGGGCTATGGGCCGACCCACAGCCAGACCCTGGACCGCCTGCTCTTGGGGGTCCCCGACCTGCGCCTGGTGGCACCCGGCGTCCTGCACGATCCGGGAGCCCTGCTGAGGGAGGCCGTGGACGACGAGGCCCCGGTCCTCTTCCTGGAGAACAAGCTGCTGTACACCCGGCCGCTGCGTCATGCGGATTCCGAGGGATACCTGGGCCCCTGGAGGGTCCGGCAGACCGGGGGGCCCTATCCGGAACTCACCCTCTCCCTGGTCGATTTTGCCGCTTCCCGGATCACCCTGGCCACCTATGGAGGGATGGCCGAGATCGCGCTTGAGGCGGCCGAGACGCTGCTCATCGAGCACGAGGTGCCCTGCGAGGTGGTCGTGGTTTCCTGGCTCAATCCGACCCGCTTCCAGGCCGTGGAGGACTCGCTGTCCCGAAGCGGGGGGCGCCTGGTCACCGTGGAGGAGGGGATCGGTGTGGCCGGGTGGGGGGCCGAGGTGATCAGCTCGTGCTCGGAGCGGGGATTGCTGCGCAGGGCGGCCGGCCGGGTGGCGGCCCCCTGCGCGGTGATCCCCACGGCCCTGCCCTTGGAGGCGGGGGTCCTTCCCGACGCTGCCAGGGTGGTCCGCGAGGTTCTGCTTCGGGTCGGCTGAGCGGCTCTGAGGGGGTCAGCGCACCCAGTAGGGAGGGTAGTAGTAGCCTCCTCCGTACCAGGTCCCGCCGTTCATCCAGCGGTCGGTTCCCGGATAGCTCTGCTCGATGAGCTGCTGTTCCTTGGCGTTGAGTTGTGGCCAGGCGGTGTAGGCCCGCTTCAGGGCATCCTGGGTCGCCATCAGATCCCCGTCGGCCACGGCCTTCCCGTAGTCCTGACAGGCCTTCTCCATGCCCAGGAGGAGTTCACTGGGGGCCGCCGGAGTCGAACCGTTTCGGGTGCGGGTGGCGGCCTGCCATCCCTGGACCCGGAGGGTGGCCGACTCCTGTTCGACCAGCGTCACGATCTGCAGGGCCAGGTCCTCGACGTTCTGGGTCACCAGCTTGTTGGTGGCCTGTTGCAGGATATCGGCCGAGGGCTTCTCGGGAAGCGGCAACGAGTGGAGGGAAGCGACCGGGGCGTCGAGCACCACGGCGTCTCGGGCCGAGTCGTAGGCCCAGAAGCGGGCGGTGGCGGACATGGCCAGGTGGTCGGATTCGTTGCCCATGGTGGCGTCCATCTTCAACGAGATCCACACGCAGAAGCGCTGTTGAGCCTGGTTGCACAGGGCTTCAGCCATGGCCGGGGAGGGGGGCTGCTGGGAAGAGACCGTCCTGGGGTCTCCCGAGAATCGGACGACGTGGTCGCCCTTGCCGGCCTTCTTGAGGACCGACTGGAGCTGGTCGGTGAATTCGGTGCCCGAAACGGGCTGATAGGGCCCCTGCAGGCCGATGGGGAGCAGGAGGGCCCCGGTCGCCCCCGTCTGGGCTCGGCCCGGGAGCGTTGCCAGGGTGATCAGGGCTGCCAGGATCCAGACCACGTGGAGCTTCTTCATGGCGATTTCCTCCGGAGTTTCCTGGGGAGAATTCCCGCCTCCAGGGCGGGCTTCCTACCTTCCGGGGAAAAGGCGACAGGGCGCCCGCAAGGACGCCCTGTCGAGGGGTTCGGATCCCGAATCAGGGGGTCAGGGTCGTCGCCGTCGTGGGGGCCGTGCGCCTGCGCGTTGCCGCGGTTTTGCGGCGTTTGCGGGCACCCAGCTTGAGCAGGGCCTCACGGATCCGCTTGGAGGCGCGGAAGCGCACCGTCCGGTAGGCGGGGACCTCGATGGACTCCCCGGTCTTGGGATGGCGGATGGTCTGCGGGGGGCGGGGCACCGTGGCGAAGGTCCCCAGGCCGCGCAACTCCACGCGGCCCGACTCGACGATCTCCTCGGCGACGAGCTGGACGAAGAGGCGCACGAAGCGACGTCCCGTCCGTCCGGAGAGACCCAGTTCTGCAGCGATGCGATCGGCGAATTCTTTCTGAGTTCCTGGCATCCGTGTCACGTCCTTGTTCTTCGAGATTTTTCGGGCTGACGGATGAACGCCAGCCCGCAGACTCGGTCAGAAGTGCCCAGAAGCCGGCTGCCCACCTTCCAAGGTGCCGTCCGAGACTCTCGATGCCCAGCCCACCGCACCACGCTGTCGGGATTCGCCCGCAGCGGTCCTCCAGGAAAGGGCTGCTCCTTGTCTGCAAGTGATGTCTCCTGGTTTCCGTGGCCTCAAACCTCGGGTCGGCCCAGGAGTTTTTCGGATTCCCCCGGATTGGCCCGCAGGCCTGGGAGAGACCGGGGCGCCTATTCGCGAAACAGGGGCCGGGGCCTGCCGACTCGGGAGTCTCGGCCCGACAAGAGTTTTTCCGCCCGATGGCGAAGGATATGGGGCCCCTTCCTGTTCCCGGGAGGGGCGGATCCTCTTGGGAGCGCCCCGTCGTGCTCGACCCGCTCTTCACACTCAGTTCCCAGAACCAGAGGTTGACGGAGAATACCCAGCGCTCCAGCGATGCCGTCCGGACCCAGGCCCTCAAGGAGGGCAAGGAGAAGGGGCGCCGGGGCAATCTGGATTCGACCGAGATCTCTTCGGATCTCAACCAGATGGGCGAGGATCTCCTGGGATCCATGGACCCTGACCTCTTCGGTCGGAGCGGGCGCTCCTCGCTCTTCAAGAGGCTCTGGGAAGAGACCGTCGAGCAGGAGGACGAAGAGGAGGAGGGGGAGGGCCATCACAAGCCGGACGGCCTGCTGATGGAGATTCCCGAAGAACCGGAGGAATCCGAGGAGGAGCCCTCCGCGCGGGAGCCTGCGCCCCACCAGTCAGCGGAAAAGCCCGGACCGCCCGTGAAGGAGCCGGAGCCCGAATCCCCCGCCGGGGAGCCCACCGGGCCTCCCGCTTCGGCCGCAAAGGCCGCCCCTGGAATGTCGGACACCGCCCGAACCGACTCCCCTTCCGCCCTGCCCGGTCGCGAAGTCCTGGAGTTCAGCGCCCCCCGCAAGAAGCCCGCTCCCCAGGTCGAGAGCCAGCCCGCTCCGGCCTCGCGGCCCTCCAGCCTGGGTTCCCTGCTGGACCTCTCGGAGGGTTTCCTGCTTCACGAGGCCACGGTTGAGTTCGAGGCCTCGGAGGAGGTCTCGCCACCCGTCGAGGCCGAGCCCCTCCCGGCACATCTCGAGGCCGTGCTCTCGGCCCTGATGCAGGGGGATTCCGCTTCGATGGCCTGGCCGCGCCTGCAGAGGCTCCTGGGGCGTTTCGGGGCGGGGGTCCTGGCGCTGTGCGCCGGCAAGAAGGTTCGGGTCTGCCTGCTCCCCAAGGGCAGTGGAGTGCGTTCGCATCCGACGGTTCGCGGCGCGGTGGGGCAAGTGAAGGCTCGGGGAGGGGCGTATCTTCCTGAGACCCGGACCTGCCTGGTGGAGGAAGAGGTCCTGCTCTCCCCTCCCTGGGGTTTCCAGCCCGCCTTGCTGTACTTCGCCCAGGCCTGGGACCACGCCCTGGGAGGGGAGGAGTTTGCCAGCCTGCATTCGGCGGCGGTCCAGGCCAGCTTCGATTCCTGTCGACGGGGCCTGCCCGGGCATGCCTTCCCGGACGGCTTTGCGGGCTCTTCGCCCGTCCACTACTTCTCCCAGTCGGTCGAGTCCTATCTGTCCGAGAACGACTCAACCGATCCCTTGTGGACCCGTGAGGACCTGTACGACTTCGATCGCTCGATGTATTCCTACGTGGAATACCTCCTGCAACAAGGGAATCGCACCGCGTGAACCTCTTGATCTATCCGCTGCTCAAGACCCGGGACGGGCGCAGGATCGGGGAGTTTCCCGTGGGCAGCCTGTCCTGGGAGGCCTCCACGGGAACAGTCCTGGACTGTCCTGACCGGGAGCTCTTCCGGTTGCTCCATCGGCATTTCTCCTGGCCGATTGCCGTCCGTCGGGCCCAAGGGGGACTCGGGACCGTCCTGGTGCACGAGTGGGAGGAACTCCCGCCGGGAAGCGAGGAACACTTCCGCGAGGCCGTGAGCCGGTTGCATCGGCTCGGCCTCCTGGCCCGGCCGGTGGTGGAGCGGAGCTGAGGCCTGCTCCCGGGACACAGGGGAGCAGGCCTCAACCCCGATCCCGGCTGGAGGGTCCGGCGATTCCCGGGCATGCCCGGCTCGGGTTCAGCTTGGAGCGAAGGGTCTGGCCAGAAGCAGGCCCAGAGGAATCCCCGGGAGGCTCAAGAGCAGCGCCAGCCACCAGTTATGACCCATCATGTACCCGAAATATCCGCAGATCAGGACTCCCGCGGCCATGGCCATGGCTCGGACGGTGCGGAAGACCCGGGTCTGCCTGGCATGGCACTCCGGATGATAGAAGGCCTCCTGGCCCCGAATCCGGACTTCGACGGCGTTGGAGCGGGTCAGGCTGATCGCACATTGCCGGCAATCCACCAGCTCGGTGGTGGGGCCGCACTTCTCGCAGTAGATGGGCTTTCGGAAGGTCAGCTTCTCGGGGGCATAGACCGAGAAGAGGTCCATGCCCCGTTCGCACTTGGTGCATTTGAAAGGCTTGTGCTCGTGGCACTTCTTGCAGACCCCGTCGCCGCTGGTGTCCACGGGGGCTCCGCATTTCAGGCACGGATACGCCGGCACAGCGCCTCCTCGAACAGGGGATTTCGGGTTCTTCGGTCCTGGTTCGGGGACATCCTGCGCGCTCAGGGGAATCGACCGGCCTGTCCCCGAAGTCGGAGGAACTCCGGGCCCGGGGCCGGGCCCGGACTCAAAATGAATCCCGGAGGCAGCAGCATTGAACAGGAAGTGGATGGTTGCAGCCCTGGCCCTGGGTGCCTTGTTGGTCTGGGCTGGAAGCGCTCAAGCGCAACTCCTGATGGTGACCGGGGAGTATCAGGTCACCAACGTGGATCGGGGCGAGCAGCGATTCGGCATCGCCTTGCGGGGCGATGATCCGGATCGCCGGCAGAACTGGGTCCACGTCCGGCCCGACACGAAGATCGTCCGGCGGGTCTGGCTCCAAGGCGGAGCCTTTCGCGATGAGTTCATGACCTGGAATGGATTCTTCGACCATATCCGCAAGGGAACCAGACTCAAGGTCCACGGCGGAAGGAACTGGGACGGGACGATCCAGGCCAAGAAGATCTGGCTCTGAGGACGCTCCAGGATCGAACCTTGAGGCCCCGGCCCTCCTGGTTTCAGGGTCGGGGCCTCAGGTTGCGGTGGATGTCTTCGGGCGGGACCAGCGGGCCCTGGTCCATCCCAGGGCAACGCCTGCCCGCCCGCTGCCAGGCCCGGCGGCTGCGCAGATTCTCGGGCCAGAAGGGCCAGGTCCGGCACTGCAGCGGCCGGTCCTGGTAGACCCGGCAGAGGGCCTTGCCGGGATGGGTCTGGCGGTCCAGCATCGTGCAGTCCAGGTCCGTGCCCTCGGGGTCCTCGATTTCCTGCAGGGCCCAGCCCTCCTCGGTGCGTCGGGCGTGCCGGAACAGGAAATCCCGGTATTCCAGCCCCAGGGCCCGAGCCATCCGGATCCCCTCACCCCGGGTGAATTCCACGAGCCCTGGAGGCCCCGAGCAGCATTGGCCGCAGCCGGTGCACTCGAAGCGCAGGCCCTGGGAATACCACGGTCGGGGTGCAGGGGAATCAGGCATTCTCCTCCTCAGGAAGGACAGGCCTACTTCCAGACGTTTGCTTCTGGAAGGGCGGTCGGTTCGCCGGTCCTGGCGATCCTCAGAGGGCCCCATCCTCCGGTGATCAGGCGGGGTTGCTCAAAGGTCACCGTCTTGTAGTAGCACGAGCCGTCGCCCTTCCGGGCGGCCACCGCTGCGCTGATGTGGCGGGACACGAAGGGGCTGTTGCCTCCCGAGGCCCGGTTCATCCACCAGTCCTTGTCCACGATCACGACCCGCATGATCCGGCTCCAGCCGGCGCGCGTCAAGAGGTCCTTCATCTGGCCCTCCAGGGTGGGGTTGGAGAGTCCCGCCCGGGGCATGGTCTGGGCTCCGGCCGCCGCGCCCCGGATCTTCCCGTGAAGGGTCCGATAACCGGAGAAATCCGCGCCCTCCACGGTGAACTCGCCGTGGGCGTAGACGTCCCCGTAGGCCTTCACCTCGACGCGCACGGTGTGGGAACCGGGGCTGAGTTCCCCGAGATACTTCGTGAAGAGTTCGGGCCCGAAACGCAGCCCGTCCTTGGTGCCGTAGACGATGTCCCGGTCGGAATAGGCGGTCATGCGCGAGGGCTCGGGGGCGATGTCCAGCAGGAAGTCGCTTCGCTCGAGCAGTTCACGCCGCTTCAGGGCGATGGTGCGGGAAGCCTTCTCCTCGCCGTCCAGGTAGAAGTAGGTGATCAGGTAGTCGGTGTGCGGGCCCAGCAACTGCTTCCAGGGCTTGTCGGCCCGCAGCAGGCAGTAGATGGGCTCGGGGGCTTTGAAGGCCGACATGGAGGCCGGCGGGTTCTTGGGGTCGATGGGTCGGTTGGAGAAGATGGCCTCCTCGGCCTGGGCCGGATGGGCCAGCAAGAGCCCGAGGAAAGCCAGGACAGCCACGACGGTTCTCAGCATCGAGAACCACCTCCCTCCCGAAGGTGCCCCCCTCCCCGGGAGTTCCGGAGCCTGCGGGATCCTCCTTCCTGGGGGTTGCCGTCCGAGGCCGCCAGGAGCCGATGCCCGGGCGTGGAAAAAAAAACGGAACAGGAGGCCTGCGATGCTGAGTGTCCATGTCCACGTCCACGTGAAGCCGGGCTTTGAAGAACCCTTCCTGGAGGCCACCCTGGCCAATGCCCGACAGAGTCTGGCCGAGCCCGGGATTGCCCGCTTCGACGTGGGACGCAGTCCCGAGGATCCGAGGCGCTTCCTCCTGGTCGAGGTCTACCGCACGCCCGAGGCTCCCCGACAGCACAAGGAGACCCCCCACTATGCCCTCTGGCGGGACACCGTGGCCCCCATGATGGCCGAGCCGCGGCAGAGTTCGAAGTTCGAGATGCTCTTCCCCGAAGAGGCAGCCTGGTAGGATGCCGGTCTCCTTCGAGTTCGCCACGGCCGCTCGGGTGGTCTTCGGCTGGGGGCGGCTGGCCGAAGCCGGAGGGATCGCCCGGGATTTCGGCCGGCGGGCTCTCCTGGTCCGAGGGGCTTCTGCGGACGCGGAGGCCCGGGTCCAGGGCCTGCAACGGGTCCTGGACCGGGCGGGCGTCTCGTGGGTGGGTTGTCCTCTGGCGTCCGAACCCTCCCTGGAGGATGCGCGCCGGGCCACCGACCGGGCCCGCGCCGAGGCCTGCGACCTGGTGGTGGCCTGCGGAGGCGGCTCGGTGCTGGACCTCGGCAAGGCGGTGGCCGCCCTGCTCACCCATCCTGGGGATCCCATGGACTATCTGGAGGTCGTGGGGGCGGGCCTTCCCCTCTCGCGCCCCTCGGCGCCCCTCCTGGCCCTCCCGACGACGGCCGGAACCGGCTCGGAGGTGACGCGGAACGCGGTCCTGTCCTGCCCCGAGCAGGGAGTCAAGGCCAGCATGCGGAGCCCCTGGATGCTGCCCCGGGTGGCCCTGGTGGACCCCGAGCTGACCATGGGGCTTCCTCCCCACCTGACGGCCTCGACCGGGATGGACGCCTTGACCCAGCTCTTCGAGCCCTTCGTCTGTCGGCGTGCCCAGCCTCTCACCGATGCTCTGTGTCGGGATGGTCTGGTTCGGGTGGCCCGATCCTTGAGAAGGGCCTGCGCCGGCACTCCGGACCGGGAAGCCCGGGAGGACATGGCCCTGGCCAGCCTTTTCGGCGGCATGGCCCTGGCCAATTCCGGCCTGGGCGTCGTCCATGGGCTGGCAGCGCCTCTGGGAGGAACCCTGCATGCCCCCCACGGCGCGCTGTGCGCCGCGCTCCTGCCCCACGCCGTCGAGGTGAACCTGGCCGCCTTGCGCGCTCGGGATCCGGAGAACCCGCTTCTGGAGCGCTTCCAGGAGGCTGCTCGGCTTCTGACGGGGCGGACCGATGCCTCCGCGCAGGATGGGGTCCGCTGGCTGCAACACCTGGTCGGCGACCTGGAGATCCCCGGCCTGGCCAGCCTGGGCCTTCGACCCTCGGACCTGGCAGGGATCTGCGCGAAGGCGCGGGAGGCCTCCTCCTTCAAGGCCAACCCCGTAGCGCTGCAGGACGCCGAAATCCTGGAGATCCTCCAGCGGGCCCTGTAGTCCCGCGTTCCAGGACTCAGAACGGGCCGGGACGAAGCCTGTGATATGGCGTCTCTGGACGGGAGGAGCAGGCGGAACCTGGCCATCGCGCTCTTCGCCTTGGGGGGAATCGCCATCCATCTGGCGATGCGCTTCGGTTTCCACCAGCCGTCCGGGCCCTGGCTCGAGGCCCCCCTCCACGCCGTCCTCTGGTTGGGCGGACTGCCCTTGATCCTGGAGCTCCTGGCCAAGGCCTTCCGCGGCGAGTTCGGCTCGGATCTTCTGGCCGGACTCTCCATCCTGACGGCGATCCTGCTGGGAGAGTACCTGGCCGGGGCCCTGGTGGTCCTGATGCTCTCCGGAGGAGCGGCCCTGGAGGACTTCGCGGTTCGGCGGGCCTCCTCGGTCCTGGATGCCCTGGCCCGCCGCGTGCCCTCGGTGGCCCATCGCCGGAACGGGGAGACCCTGGAGGATCTCGAGCTTCAGGCCGTCCAACCGGGAGATCTCCTGGTCCTCTTCCCCCACGAGATCTGCCCCGTGGATGGCGAGGTCGTGGAGGGACGCGGGATCATGGACGAGTCCTACCTGACCGGCGAGCCCTTCATGATGTCCAAGACCCCCGGCTCGACGGTCCTCTCGGGCGCCATCAACGGAGCCTCCCGCCTGACCATCCGCGCGACCCGGAAGGCCGTGGATTCCCGGTATGCCAAGATCATGGAGGTGGTCCGCAGCACGGAACAGAAGCGCCCTGCCCTGCGTCGCCTGGGCGACCGCCTGGGGGCCTGGTACACCCCCCTGGCCCTGGCGGTGGCCCTGCTGGCCTGGGCCGGCTCGGGAGACTCGGTCCGCTTCCTGGCGGTCCTGGTGGTGGCCACCCCCTGTCCGCTCCTGATCGGCATCCCGGTGGCCATCATCGGTTCGGTCTCGGTCTGTGCGGCCAGGGGGATCGTGGTCAAGAATCCGGCGATCCTCGAACAGCTCGGGACCTGTCGGACCATGATCCTGGACAAGACCGGAACCCTGACCTGTGGGCGACCGGAGCTGACCGAGCAGGTGGTCCTGGGCTCCTGGGAGGCGGAGCCGCTCCTCCGCCTGGTGGCTGGACTGGAGCGCTACTCCAAACATCCCCTGGCCCTGGCCATCCAGGAGGGGGCGGCCCGGAAGGCCCTGGAGCCCCCCGAGGTCGAATCGATCCACGAGGCGCCCGGAGAGGGCCTGCGCGGAGTGGTGGAAGGGCATTCCCTGCAGGTGTGCAGCCGCCTGCAGGCGGGTCCGGCGGCCCAGGGCCTGCCCCCGAGCTCGGGTCTGGAATGCCTGGTCCTGGTGGACGGGGAGCTGGTCGCCTGGTACCGCTTCCGCGACGAGCCCCGAGCCGAGAGCCGCCCCTTCATCGGGCACCTGGCCGAGAATCACGGTTTCGAGAAGGTCATGATCGTCTCGGGGGATCGTCTCGAGGAGGTCCGCTACCTGGCCGATCTGGTCGGCATCCAGGAGATCCACGCCGGCCAGAGTCCCGAGCAGAAACTGGCCATCGTCCAGGAGGAGACCGCCCGGGCCCGGACCATCTACCTGGGGGACGGCATCAACGACGCCCCTGCCCTCATGGCCGCCACGGTCGGGATCGCCTTCGGACAGAACTCGGATGTCACCGCCGAGGCGGCCGGGGCGGTGATCATGGAGAGCACCCTGGACAAGATGGATGAGTTCCTGCACCTGGGCAGCCGGATGCGTCGGATCGCCCTGCAGAGCGCCCTGGGGGGAATGTTCTTGTCGGTGCTGGGCATGGGCGCCGCCGCCGGAGGCTGGTTGACCCCCGTGGCCGGCGCCCTGACCCAGGAGTTCATCGATCTTCTGGCCGTCCTGAACGCCCTCCGCGCGTCCTTCCCGCCTCCGACGCTGGTCGATTTCGAGCGGACCTGAGACCCCTGATCTTCCTTCGGAAAGGATTTGCCGCCCAAGAGGGACTCCGGCCTCAGGAGACCGAAGGATCCTGCGGCACCATGCCCCAAGAGCCATCCTCCACCTCCTTGACCTTGCCCTCTGGGCTCCGGACGGCCAGGGACCCTCTGCGGAAGGGCCTGGCCGACCTTGTGCGTGAAGTCGCCAAGGCCCTGGAGGAACACGGCCCATTGGGGGCCGCCTGGCCCTTCCGCGAGACCCTGGACCTGGCTACGATCTTGCTGGCCGCCGCGGCCATCGCGCCGCTCTCGCCCGGCGAGGCACCGCTTCCGGGCTGGCGCCGGGGGCTCTGGAAATCCGATTTCGCGGACATGGCGCCGGGCCTGTTGAATTGGGCCGTGGCCTATCTGCCCAAGCGCAGTCGGCAGAATCGGCTGGCCAGCCGCCTGCTGGACTTCCTCTTCGAGGATGGAGCCCGGCACCTGGCGGGGAAGCCTCGTGCCTTCGCGGGGATCTTCGGTCTGGGGGACCCTTCGATCGGCGGCCCCGGAGCCTGGCAGGACTGGCGGGAGCGCTTCTTCTCGCGAGATGATCCCGCAGGGCTGGCCCAGGCTGCTTCCAGCCTGACCGTGCACCTGGAGAACCTGGCTGCCCTGCTGCCTGCACTGGATGATTTCCTGGGCCCGTTGGGGATCGGGGTGGTCCGGCGCGGCGAGAGCGGGCGGCTGATCCTGAGCCTGGACGACGAGTCGGAGGAACTGGCCCCCTTCCTGCTGGTCTGTGATTGTCCCCAGTGCGGGCGGAAGGACAGCCTCTTCACCCTTACGGCGCCCAGCACGGGCGAGCGCTATCCCTATCGCGAAGTGTCCACGGGCCACCTCTTTCCCTTGCCGGTGGACTCGGCCTTCCAGCGGAGATTCTTCACCGGAGGAGCCCCCACCCGGCATCCCGGTGTGCCCCCTCTACGGCCACAGGGTCTGGAGCGTCTGGTCGAACGCTCCGAAAGGGCGCGACCGGAGACGCCCCAGGAATCTCTGGCCCGTCTCCAGGAAGCCCTGACCCCGGAGGCCGTGACCCGCCATCACCTGCCGACCCTGATGGTCCTGTGCCAGGCAGGCGAGCCGGTCCCCCTGGAGGTCCTGGCAGATCCCTCGCTGGGCTGTCGGGATGCCGTGGCGGCAGCCGGTCGGATGGTGGGGATGGTGGTGTTCTGGGAGAACGGCGCCGTCGAGCCCGCCACCCCGCTCCTGGCCAGCGAGCTGCGCGGGTTGTTCCCGACCGAAGCGACCCGGGCTTCTCGTCGGCTGGCCATGTGGGCCGAGGCGCTCTTCCAGGAGTCCGGTGGAGCCGGGGTCGGAGGGGGGATGGCAGGCCGCGGGCTGGCCCGTTGGGCCATGGCCTCGGGCGACTCGGAGTTGTGCTCGCGTCTGGCCCAGTCCCCGGAGGTGGAGGAGGAACTCCTGCGCTGGCTCGCGGAGGAGGTGGAGGCGGGGCGTCGATCGGCCGCCCTGCAGGTGAGCCAGGACTGGCTCAAGATGCTCTCCGAGCTCTCCGCTCCCCTGCGTCAGGCCCGGCTCCATGCCTTCCGTGGAGGGCTTCGCCGCCGCTCGGGCGAGCACTCCCTGGCCCGCGAAGAGCTCGACCGGGCCCTGGCCCTGGCTCCCGCCGGACCGGCGACCCACCTGTTCCGGGCCCGGACCCTGACCGAGCGGGCCCGCTCGCATCTGGATCTGCGTCAACCGGCTTCGGCTGCCGAGGATGGCGCCCAGGCCGCCGAAGCATGGAAGCGCGCGACCGCGGCCAGCCCGGATCTTCCGGGTGCGGCTCTGGCCCAGGTCGAGCTGGTCAGTCTCAGGGGCAAGGCTCTCCAGGCCCTGGGTCAATCCCGGCAGGCCGCCGCCCTGATGCAGAAGGTGGCGGACGGATTGCCGGCTCCCAGGGGAGAAGAGGAGGCCTTGGCCTGGATCCACCTGAGGGTGAACCTGGGCGAGCTGCTTCGGGGCCTGGGGGATCCTGCCGGCTCCCGAAGCCACTTCCGCCGGGCCCTGGATCTCTTCCCACAGGCACCGCCCGGAGTGGACCTGCGCGAGGCCCGGGCTTGCGCGTTGCGAGGCGCGGCAGGGGACAACGAGGCGGAGGTGGCCTGCCGCAACCTGGCTGAGGCTCGGGTCCTGCTCGAAGAGCTGGTCCAGGGCTCGGAGCGCCTCGAATTGCAGACCAGCCTGGCGGGCGTCCTGGAGGAACTCGCCTCGGCCCGTGAGCTCTCGGGCCTGCTGGGCGAAGCCCGTGAGGCGGGGGAGGCGGCCGATGCCCTGCTGGGTCGACTCTTGACGGGGACGGATCGCCCCGAATGGCGCGCGGCGCGGGTTCGGGTCCTGGCCCGGCAGGCTCGGCTGGCCGCTACGCTGGGAAGGGCCGCCCAGGCCGAGGAGGAGCTTGGGCTGGCCCTGGAACAGCTCGGCGGACTGGACGAAGAATCCCGAAGGCGGCTCGGCGGTCGGGCGTTGGAGCTTCAGAGCCAGCGAGCGGCCCTGAGGATCGAGCAGGAGCGCTGGGCCGAGGCCCTCGAGGATCTGGAGGCTGTGATCGAGTCGGGCTCTCAGGATCCAGGCGCTCGGGCGCCCCTGGAGAGCCTGGCCCGGGCCCACCGGGAGCGGGCCAGGATCCTGGTGCGCCAGGGGCTCTCGGCCCAGGCCGTGGCCGACTTCGATCGGGCGCTCGAATGGACCGCACGCAAGGAGGACCATGCCTTCCGGGCCGAGATCGCCCGGGACCGGGCGCCGGCCCTGCTGGCTGCGGGTTTCCCCGAAAGGGCCGAAGAGGATTGCACCCTTCTTCTGGAGCGGGGCATGGGGCAGGCCGAGAAGGCCGAGATGCACATGTTCCGGGCCGTGGCTCGTCTGCGCGCGGGCCGCCTGGCCGAGGCCCTGGAGGACTTCGCGGCGGCTGAGAGCGACTCTTCCGAGCCACGCCGGTGTCAGGTGGGTCGGGGGCTGGCCCACCTGCGCCTGAACCACAAGGAACAGGCCCTGGCCTGTTTCCAGGGCGTCCTGGACGGGATCCGCGACCTTCCCCCTGAAGCGGTGCGGGTTGAAGCGGTTCTGTGCTCCGGAGGCCTGGCCACGCTTCGCGAGTCGGTCGGCGGTGCGGAGCAGGCCCGGGCGGACTGGTCGGCCGCCTCGCGCTCCTGGAGCAGCCAGGGAGCTCAACCCGGCCTCTTCGCCTGGGAGGTCGGCGAGATGCTGGCCCAGGCCGGGCAGGCGCACCTGGCCCACGGGGATCCCGGGGTGGCCCTCTCCAGCCTGAGGGCTTCCCTGGAGCTGCTGATGGAGGGCCCCGGCCAGGTCCCGGCCGCTCGTCTGCGGGTGCGGGGGGCCATCGCCCAGGCCCTGGCGGGGCTGGGACGCGAGCGGGAAGCCGTGGCCGAAGCCCGCGAAGCCCTCGAGGTGCCCGAGACCATCCTCCACCAGGAACCCGATCTGGCGGCCAGCCTGCATTTCTTCTGCGGGCAGGTCCTGGTCGGCGCCATGGCCCGGGGGGAGGCGGCCCAGGCTCACCTCGAAAAGGCCGTGGCGCTGTATCAGGAGCGCCTGGAAGAGCGCTGGGATGCCGGAATCCAGGGCAGCCTGGCCCTGGCCCTGGTGCTGAGAGGGACGGTGCGCAGCGGTGCGGGCGAAATCGCCCAGGCCCTGACCGATCTCGAAGAGGCGGTCGAACTCCTGGAGAGCCTGCGCAGCCGCATGGATGGTCGGGGGCTGGAGTGGGAGCTGGCCTTGGCCCTGGTGCGCCGGGCGGAGGCCTTCCTGGCCCGGGACGAGGCCTCGGGAGCCTTGGCCTCCCTGGCGGAGGTGGCCCGGATCCTGCCCACGGCCCCTGCGCCCCGACCCATCCACGCCTGGGTTCGGGTTCATTTCCTGGAGGCGCTGGCCAGCCTGCTGGCCAGCGAGCACTCGACCGAGTCCTGGCAGCTCCTGGGAAAGCTGACCTGTCTGGATTGCTGGTCCTGGGCCGAGCGCAGTCGTCTGGAGGAGGGGTGGTGCGCGCTGGTCCAGACCGAACCCGGACAGGAGGTCCTGCCGATCCTGGCCGGGGTGGTCGGCTTCCTGGCCTCCTCGAGCACCCCGGAGGGGGAATCCGTGGCCGGGACGCGTCTTCTTCAGGCCTGGTGCCGGCGGGGCCTGGTCCTTGCGGAATCGGACCCGGCCAGAGGGGAACCGCTGCTGCGGGCCCTGGTGGATCTCACCGCAACGGGGAATTGGAGCCTGGAGATTCCCGGCCAGGCCCTGAAGGGCCTGGCGGACCTGTGGCAGGCTCGAGGGGAGCCCGCCACGGCCCTGCAGTATCTGGAGAAGGCCTCCTCGCTCCTGGCCCCGGGCGGATCGCAGACCGCCTTGCTTGCGGCCTCCGTGCTGGTCTCCCGGGCCCGACTCGAAGAGGGACAGGGGCATCGGCAGGAGGCTCGGGAGTTCTGCCGGCAGGCCGCCGAGCTTCTGGCTCAGGCGCCCGACCAGCCGGAACGTGCCGACCTGCTCGCGGAGCTCTCCGGTCTGCAGGATCTTCTCGGCCTCTCGGTCTCGGAGCCATCCCCCGCATCGCCTCCCCCCGTGTCAGCGACTCCGGTCTCGGGGGAGGCTCCTCCGGAGCCTGGGACGCCTCCGGCTCCGCTTCCCGAGGCGACTCCCGCGGAACCCGCCGCGCCGTCGGCTCCGGTTGGCGAGACGGCTCTTCCGGAAACCCCGGATCCGACGACCGGGATTCCGGAACCGCCTCCCCCGGCTCGTTCGGAGCCGGAGTCCTCGGCCCCGGAGGAGCCGGCGCAGGCGCCGATGGCACCCGAGATCCCGAAGGAGGCCGCCTGGGATCCCATCCTGGCCCAGGAACAGCTCGGGGCCGCCCTGGAAGCCCTGGATGCTTCCGATCTGGAGGAGGCCGAGAGGCTCCTGCTGGAATTGGGGCACGACCTGCCCCGTTCGGAAGGCCCCCCCTCCCCGGATGTCCTGGAGCTTCTTCCCGGTCTGCTCGAGGGGCTGCAGGGCGTGGTCGAGGGGATGTTGGAGCGAGGCTGGCTTCCCCGGGCCCTGGCCATCGCCGAGTACGGGAGCTCGCTGGCCAACGCCCACCTGGCCGTCAGCTTCGACCCCGAAGCCTGGCCCTGGTGGGGGGATCTGGAGTTCCTCCTGGGGCGCCTTCACCGTGAGCGCTCCCACCTGGACAAGGCGGCGGTCTTCTTCCGGAGGGCCCGGGAGATCTACTCCGGGGTGGCCATGCAGGGCGGTCCCGAAGAGACCTGGTTGGATGCCTGCCGGGCGGCCATGGTGGGGGCGGCGACCTGGCAGGACCTGGGCGTCCTGGGCGAGGCCGAAGTGGAGTACTCCCAGGCCGTGGAACTCGGTCTGGAAGCCATGCGGGGCAACCTGCCCGAGGGCATCAACCAGGCCCGGGTCTACCTGGGCCGGGGGCGCCTGCGGATCCAGGCGGGCAGGCTCCAGGAGGCCCTCCTGGATTATGAGTGCGCCGTGGATCTGTACGTCCGCTTTGCCGAGGCGGGTCACCCTGAACTCCTGCCCGAGCTGGGGGCGGCCCGGATCGGCACTTCCGAGGTCCTCTACCGGTTGGGACGCCGCGACGAGGCTGAAGCCTGGCGCCTGGCGGCCATCGACACCATGGACGAGCTCCTGGCACAAGGCAAGCAGGAAGAATCCACCGCGATCGGCGAGCTCCTGATCGCCCTGGAACCCTTCCGTCCTCAGCCCTGAAAGCCGCCCTTCAAGGCTCAGGGGGGGCGGGCCCCGGACCTGCGGGATGTCGGGAAGGCGGCTGCGAGGAAAGGGAGGGGGATCGGCGAAGGGATCCTCCTGGACATGGGATGGGCGTGCCGGGAAGGGGCCCGTGTCTGACCGAGTGGAACGCCACAGCCCTCCGCAGATCCCCGTCTTCGGGCGGGGGTGGGTTCCAGGTTAGCGAGCGCAGGACATGGACCCTCTTTCGAAGACTTCCAGCACGCCTCGTCCCCAGGTGACTCCTCAGCAGGGAGCCAGGACACCGGCACCGCCGTCTTCCCAGGAACCCCGGGATACCGTCGAGGTCAGTCCCGGGCGTACCCCTCGCCGGCGCATCCTGGGGGACTGGCTGCGTCAGACGGCTCGGGGCGGCCTGGAGGTGGCCGGCTACATGATCGGGGCCGGCCTGGGTGAAGTCCTCGTCCGGCTGGACGAGCTCAATCGTCGAGGTCGCGGGAAGGACTCGGCCGGGGCTCCCTCCGAGCGGATGGCCCCGGTGGGGACCCGAATGAGCGAGGGTGCGGCCCTGGGCAGGACCACCTGGCAGTCGGCCCGGGCGGCAGCCCGGGATCTGGTGCATCCCCCCCTGAGCTTCGTCCACAGGGCCCGGCTCTCAGAGGAACCCCGCAGCGCCGTGGCCCTCCCGCAGGCGCGGATTCCCGTCCAGGAGCTGGACCAGGCCCTCTGGGAGCGGATCGAGGGCTCCGGGTGGCAGGGGCAGTCGCTCCTGGTCTCGGGTGAGGTGGAGGATTGCGCCCTGCTGGCCTGGGTCGAGCACGGAGAGAAGGGGCGCTCGCTGCACCTGAGGGGATACCTGACCGAGGAGGGGAACCGCCTGATGCGGGACTGGATCTCCGTCCAACCGGAGGTCTCCCCGCGGCGTTCCGGCCTGGAGACGCCTCGTCGGCATCTGGATCGCGGGATCCTGCGCGAGGGGGAGGAGACCCTGCGCATTCCCGGCGGCCGGCGCTTCGAGCTCCAGACCCCCGACGGACTGCAGATGCACTTCTTCCCCAGGGTCGCGGGCTACCGCCCTTCAGATGCCCTGGGAGCCGCCCCGCCGGCCTCCGTCCAGGGGCTGGTCGAGTTGAGGGTCCCCCTCGAGGAGCCCGCCCTGACGGATCTTCAACGCCTCCTGGAGCCGCTTCGGGCGGCCGGCGTGGTCGAGGGCATGGCCACGCCCCAGGACCTCGAGCTGGCCTACCTGCAGCGCATGGCGCGCGCCCTGGGCGTGGAAACCCAGGCCTTCCAGGCCGACAGGGACGGTGAACCCGCTGAGCGGATCCTCCAGGCCCGCCAGGACCTCTCGGCGGCCTTGGGCGTCCCGGACGTGGCCCGCCTGCACGACTACGACTGGAACCCCCGCTTCGACAAGCTCTTCGTCGACGGGCCCCGGCCCGGGCAGACCGGTGGCTGGCCTCGCTGGGATCGCTTTGATGCCTCGGTCTATCTGGATCAGGAATTGCGGGACTGGCGGTTGACCCACCACGTCCACGGCAGCCAGGGGGCCAAGGTGGCCGGGATGATCCGCACCACGGGGGGCCTGCAGTGCACCGAGGAGCGTCTGGGCCGTCTGGGCTCGAATGCCCTGGGTATCAGTTCGATGAAGGATCGCCGCAGCGGGGGAGCCCGCTATGTCTTCACCCACCTCGAGCACCGGCCCGAGAAGGCAACCCTGGTCTTCAACCAGGATCTCCTGCGCCGTTCCGACCAGATCGGCTTCCGACCCGGCCGCTTCGGCCACGTCTACGACGAGCAGGTGAACCTGCCTTCCCAGGAGGATCGCGCCCAGGTCCTGGAGGCCTTCCGCGAGGTCGGAATCCGCGAGATCCGCGGGGTCCCGGTCGAAGAACTCGTCCGGGTGGTCGAGGACTGAGGACCCGGCGGACTCAGCCGGCCAGGCGTTCCCAGGCCTCGGGAAGCTCGTGCAGGCTGCCCAGGACGGCTTGTGCCAGGGCGAAGCGGGGATCCCGGGCCACCGCGGGTTCGGGCACGGCCAGGACCGGCATGCGGGCGGCGAAGGCCGCGACCACGCCGTTCAGGGAGTCCTCGATGGCCAGGCACGAGGTGGGAGTCACCCCCAGCTTGCGGGCCGTGGCCAGGAAGACGGCCGGGTGGGGTTTGCCGAACTCTTCATGCTCGGCCGAGTGCCACACGGGGAAGACGTCGGTCAGGTCCAGCGCGTGCAGGGTGGCCCGGATCAGGCGGGAGGAGGAAGAGGAGGCCAGGGCCAGGGGGATCCCCTTGCCTGCAAGAAAATCCAGGGCCTCGCCCACCCCCTCCAGGGGGCGCCCCCGGGTCTGGATCAGTTCGGCCACCCGCTCGACGATCCGCTCGGCCACCTCCGGACACGAGGGTCGGGACCAGGGCTTCTGGGAGTGTCGCAGGGCCACGACCTCGTCGATGCGGACCCCCATGGTCTCCATGCAGTCCTGCTCGGTCAGGTCCAAGCCCACGGTGGCGAAGACCTCGATCTCGGCCTGACGCCAGAAGGGCTCGGAGTCCAAGAGGACCCCGTCCATGTCGAAGATGCAGGCCTGGAGGGGAGCCGGAGTCATCTCGGGACGCGGCTAGCCGGCGACTTCCGGAGCCCAGCCGAAGAACTCGGCCCGCTCCCGATACACATCGCTGTCCGAGGGCAAGGCGCCGTGCTGAAGGGTGGGGCGCCCGCGCAGGATCTCCACCTCGACGCCCGGCATCTTCAGGCTCCGGGTCTCGACCATGCCATCCCCCTTGCGCAGGGGCAGTCCCCCGGAACTGGGGGTGGGAAGCTCGGCCGAGCCGACGATCTTGAGGCTCTCGGTGCGCTCGACCTGCTGCTCCCAGCGCGAGTTCAGGTCGGCAAGATGCGGGTTGGCCCCGGCGGCCAGCCACGACATGGTGTTCATCGGCCACAGCATGGGCGGGGTGATCGCGCGGCTGATGCTCAGCGAATCGGGCGACACGCTGTGGAACGGCGCGGTGGAGCGCTTCAACCTGCGCGGCGAGCGCCTGCGCCGGGTGGAGGCCCGGCTGCGGCCGCTGGCGCGCTTCTCACCCCAGCCCGATGTCGGGCGCGCGATCTTCATC
>JALHDH010000118.1 GCA_022839105.1 bacterium | reverse complement strand
GTAGCTCTGGAGGAGGGCACTCAGCTTCGTGGACCTCCCCAGCCCGGCGGCGAGGTCCTCCATGTAGACGAACCTCTCCTCGACGCCCGAGAGGTCCAGACCCTGCTGCTTCAACTTCAAGACCAGGGGCCGGGCGGTGAGGACCGCCAGCGTGCCCGTCAGGTCCAGGCCGTGCAGCAGGCTGCGCGTCCCCACGGTCCAGTTGAACATCACGGGGGTGCGCCCCGAGAACAGCACGGTCAGCCAGGCCAGACAGGCCGCGACCGAGGCGGGGAGCATGATGCCGACGCGCTCGCCGGGCAACGCCTGCACCGAGGGTCTCAGGGCCAGCACGCCCATGACGAGCTCGCGCCACGACTTCACGCCGCTGGTCGTGTCAGCCACGGCGGCGGCGTGCGGTGCCCGGCGCGCGGCGGCCAGGAATGCTTGGGCCAGGGTCTTCGCGTTCGGCGAGATGGAGAGCCTCCTCTCCTGCTCGGCCTCGAACCAGCGGGGCGGGGGCGGGTCGACCCACACCTCGGCGCGGGCCATGGCCTCTCCGGAGGCCGCCAGCAGGACATCGGCCACGGTGCGCACCGAATCCGCGTGCCCTGCTGGAAGCCGAACTCGGCCTCCACCCAGGCCAGCAGCTCGGCCCGGGACAGGCTGTCCATCCCCAGGTCCTGCGCCAGCGTCTGCGAGTCCTGGAGGATCGTCACCCCGGCCAGCTCCCGGAGGCGGGTCTCGACGATCCGGCGGGTCGCCGCGGGAACGCCCTCGACGCTGCCGCGCCCGCCGCCCCAGTCGGGGTCCGGCAGATCGCGGGGGCCGCCGGTCTCCCAGATCGTGTAGGGCACGTACCGCGCGGGCGGGGCGTCGTCGTTGTACCAGGCCTCGAGCCAGGCGTTGAGGGTGGCCCGATCGGCCGAGCGCGGGAGCTCCGCCGGCTCCTCGAAGGTGAGGGTGACGTCGCGGCGAGGGGTGAAGAAGACGAAGCTGGCGAGGATCTGCCCGAGACCTCGCAACAGGATGCGCTTGAGGTCGGGCTCACGTCCGTAGACCAGGCTGAAGCTCGAGCCCCAGAGGCCGCGGGTCTTCACCAGCACGACGCGCACATCGGGCAGGGCCTTCAGGATGGTCTCCACGGCGCTGGTCCCGCCCACCACCTCGAAGCGGCTGCGCAGGGTGCCGCCTGCGGGATAGAGGATGACGTTGTCGCCGTCGCGCAGCGCCTGGATGCTCTCCTGGAGGGCACCCTCGATCCCCGTGAAGGCGTCCTTGCCGTAACGCGCCACCGAGGGGACGACAAAGGTGCGGATCCGGGCGGCGAACCAGCGGATCCCGGGCAGGTCGATGGCGTCCTGGTCGGCGAAGGGACGTGCCTGGAAGTCGCGCATCAGCTCCGTGGTCAGGAGGATGGGGTCGATGAGCGCCGGGTGCGTCGGGAGGAAGAGGACCCCGCGGGTGCCGCGCTCGCGGATGCGCTCCAGGTGCCGGACGCGGATGCGGTAGCGCAGCCGGAGCAGGAGTCGGACGACGGCCGTCAGGATCTGGATCATTCTCGGTCCTCGCAGGATCCGGCATTTCTGGAGCGGGGGGGAGAGGACCTGTCGAGGCGTGGGCCAGGGGCCTGAATCCGCCGCCTGGCGCCTGAGGTGGCGGATTCAGGCTCAGGCCGGGTCCGACTCGAGTTCGAAGCCCACCACCACCACGTCGTCCTCCAGGCCTTCGCGGCGCACCTCGGCCACCTCGGCGCGAAGAGCCTCGACGGTGGACTGGAGGTCCATTCCCCGCAGGGGCTCCAGGAAACGGACCAGTTCGCTGACCGGAGCGGGCAGTCCGTCCCGGCCCAGGACCCTCAGCAGACCATCGCTGTAGAAGAAGACCTTCTCACCGGGACGCAGGTCATGCACGGCGGACTGGATCTCCAGATCCCCCTCCGGCAGCACTCCCAGGGGAGGGGCCAGGGGAATCTGGAGGGGATGGACTCCGTCCTCCCCCACCCGAATCGGCGGCGGCTGACCCGCGCGGACCGCCGTGAGCCGTCCCGAGCGGGTGTCCAGCACGCCATAGAGCAGGCTGAAGTACTGCTCGGAGCGGGACAGCAGCGGGAAGCGTCGGTTCAGACAGCGGGCCACTTCGTCCGGCGGGGTGGGAATCACTCCGGATTCGGTGGCCGTGGTCAGCAAGCCGGCGGGACGCAAGACCCAGCCGATCCCGACGGCCAGGAGCGCCGCATGGGCCCCCGAACCGCAGACGTCCAGCACGTGGACCCCGACGCGCCCCTCGCCCAGGTCCACCACCCCGAACATGTCGCCCCCCACCAGGCCGGAGGACTCGAAGGCCCAGGCGAACCGGACCCCCGGAAGATCCGGAGGTCCCTGCGGCAACATCGAGCGCTGGATCCGACCGGCCGCCTCCAGGTCCATCTCCATCTTCCGCCTCGCCTCGAGCAGGGCCTCCATCTTCTGGAAGGCCTGCTCCTGCAGGTCGATGATGCGACGGGCCACGTCCATCTGGGCCTGGAGCTCGGCCAGATCCACAGGTTTGTGGACGAAGGCGTCCGCGCCGGCCTGAAGCGCAGTCAGGAGATCCTCGCGCTGGGTTCGCGCGGTGAAGACCAGGATGTGCAGGTACTGGTCCCGAGCCAGGCTCCGCGCCTGACGACACAACTCCATGCCGTCCATGCGGGGCATCATCCAGTCGGTCAGGACGATCCGGATGTCCGGATGGGCCTTGAGAAGCTCCAAGGCCTCCAGTCCATCGCCGGCCGACAGGACCTGCTCGTAGTGCTGCTCCAGCCAGAGCCCCATCACCTCGCGGGAATAGGGATGGTCCTCGACCAGCAGGACTTTCAGCGGGAAGGGCACCTCCCCCGATTCCTCCCCGCGCCGCCCTTCCCTCCAGGCCACCGGACGAAGGGCCCGCCAGGAGTTCCGGCCCTCGGCCTGAATCCCAGGCAGGTGGGGTGGTTTGCGAGCCTCTTCCTGGCAGCGTGCCTGGCGGCCTGCACGGGTCTGAGGGCCTTCCTTCCGGTCCTGGAGGTGGCCCTGGTCTCCCGCTACGGCCTGGCCGGGCCCTTTCGCGTTCCCGCCGATCTCAGGTGGATGGAGTCCGACCTCTTCCTGGCGGTGGTGGGCTTGCTGGCGCTTCTCGAGATGGTCTCGGACAAGATCCCCTGGGTGGCGCGGGTCTTCGAGCTGCCTTTGCTGATCCTGCGCCCGATGGCCGGGGTTTTGGCCTGCTTTGCCGTCCTGCAGATGCCGACGGTGGCCTGGAACTTCTCGGCGGCACTGGCCGTCGGACTGCTCTTCAGCCAACCCATCCTGCGCCTGAAGATCGGATTCCGGATGATCCGCTGGCAGTGGAATCGCGCCTGGGTGAATCCCGGGCTGAGCCTGGCAGAGGATCTCCTGGCGGGAGGGGCCACCCTGCTGGCCTTCTTCAACCCGGTCCCCGTCCTGCTGGCCCTCGTCGGGCTGGCCTTCTGGCTTCTGACCCGGGTGCGCCTGGATCTCTACCGGCGCTCCATGGAACCCGAGGCCGCTGCCCAGACTCCGTCCGTGCCGATGACCGGCTACGGACCGCGCCCCCAAGAACCCGACGCGCGGTCCTTGAGGTAGGCCCGGGATGAGCGCGTGGCTGTGGCAGTTCCTGCCTGGGGTCCGGGAACGCGAGCGCTCGCGATTCCTCTTCTTCGGAACTCTCTTCGGCCTGATCCAGGTCGCCCAGACCCTGGGGCTGGCGGGTTCGGAGGCCCTCTTCCTCTCCCGGGTCGGCCTCAGCCACCTGCCGATGGCCTTCATCCTGGCCTCGGCCCTGACGGTGGCCGGATCCCTTCTGTATGCGCTGGGAGTCGACGAGCGGCGCAATGACGTCTACTTCGCCCAGATGCTGGCGGGGGCCGGGTTGCTGCTGATCCCGGCCACCTGGATGGCGGCCCGATGGGACTGGCCCCTGTGGCTGCTCTTCTGCATGTACTTCCTGACCTTCGCGGTCTTCCAGAACCACTGCTGGACCTTCACCGGGGACTACTTCGACACCCTGAGCTCCAAGCGGCTCTTCCCGCTCTTCACGGTGGGTTCCAGCCTGGGAGGGTTCCTCGGGGGGCTTCTGGCCACGGGCCTGAGCCGCCTCCTGCCCCCCGAGGCCCTGATCGCCGGTTGGGGAGTGGGCCTGCTGGCCACGGCCGGTCTCCTGGTGGCGGCACGACGCCTCCTTCGCCGCTGGGGGCCGATGAGTCTTCTGGAGGCGGACGAGACCTCGATGGAGGGGATGAAAGGCGCCGTCCGCTACACGAAGCGCTCGCCCCTGAGCCGCTGGCTCCTGGTCTCGGCTGCCAGCATGGTCCTGGCCTTGTTCGTCAGCCAGTACGTGTACTCCGGGATCCTGGTCGAGGCCTTTCCCAGCGCCGAAACCCTGGCGACCTTCCTGGGGATCTACCTGATGGTGACCAACCTGCTGGAAGTGGTGCTCGAAGTGGCCTTCACCCCACGGTTGATCCAGCATGCCGGGGTGGCCAGCGCCAACCTGGTCCACCCGGGCCTGACCATCCTGTCCTTCCTCGGACTCGGACTGGCCCCGGGACTTCCGGCCGCAGTGGGCGCCCGGGTCAACCGGGAACTGCTCGAGAACGCCATGTCTGCCCCGGTCCGGAACCTGGTCTACAACGCCCTGCCGGCCCGATTCCGGGGGAGGATGCGGGCCTTCCTGGAGGGCATCGTGGTCTACTCGGGGATGACCGCAGCCGGAGTCGTCCTGGCGCTGGGAGCCAAAGACCTGCCGATCTCTCAGCTTTCACTGGCGGGGGGCCTGATGGCCCTGCTCTATCTCCTGGCCAACCTCAAGGTCCGCCAGGAGTACCTGCAGGCCCTGGTGACCGAATTGAAGGCGGGCCGGCTGGACCTGGACGAGGTCGGTGACGAGATCGGCCGGTGGGAGGTCCAACGCCTGGCCACCTTGTGGGGAAGCTTCCTGGAGGAGGACCCCGGAACCCCTTCCACGGCCGCCCAGCAACTGGCACCCCGGCTGGCCCGGAGGGGTGTGGTCGAACCGCTCCTGCAGGCCCTGGGTCACCCCTCCAGCAGCCTGCGACGGGCCGTCCTGGAAGCGCTGGCCCAGGCCCCCCGCCAGGCCGGGCTGGTTCCCCATATCCTGGCCTGCCTGAACGACCCCTTCGCGGAGGTCCGCCGAGCGGCCCTGGAGGCCCTCCAGGCCCAGTTGCCCGACCTGGCCAGACCGACCCGTCGGGATGCCTCGCTGAGTCCGGTCCGGACGGCCCTGGGAGCCCTGGCCGAGGACCCCGTTCCCGAGGTTCGGGCCCGGGCGGCCCGGCTCTCGGGGATGGAAGGTCGCCAGGACCTGGCCCGGATGGTCCAGGACGAGACGCCTTCCACGGTGCTGGCCGCCCTGGCCGTGCTGGAGGAGGACCAGGTGGACCTGCTCGTCGCCCGGGCAGCCGATCCTTCTGCGGAGTTCCGGGCCGCGGCCCTGGAGCGCCTGGCCGAGGTCTCCCGCCCGGTCTGCCTGGATCTGGAGGTCCTGGCCCGCCACCTTCGCCACCCCGAATGGCGCGTACGCCGGGGAGCCGTCCGCTGCCTGGGCACCTTCCAGAGCCCCGAGGCCCGCACCCTCCTGGCCAGCGGGCTGGGAGATCCGGCCCGCGAGGTCCGGCTCAGGGCGGCGGCCGAGCTGGAGGCCGCCGGGGAGGAGGGCGTCCTGGCTGCGGAGGCCTACCTTCAGGCCGACGCCTTCTCGACCGTGGAGGCGGCCCTGGCTGCCATCGCCACCGGAAGCTCGCCACGAGCCCGCAAGGCCCTCTCCGAAGCCTTCCAACAACGCGTCCAAGAAGCCTGGAAGAGCCTGATGGCCCTGCATGTGCTGCCCCCGGACGGCGACGTCCCCTTGAGATTCCTGCGCGCCGCCCTGGAGGACACGGCCACCCGCAGCCGCCTGCTGGCCTTCCGCATCCTGGCGGTGCTGGAAGACCCGTCGGTCGTGCGCAGCGTCGAGAAGGTCCTGCGCTTCGAATCCGCCCGATCCCGGGCCGATGCCCTGGAGGTCCTCTCCAATCTGGGGGATCGTGAGAGTGCCGGCCACCTGGTCCTGATGCTGGAGGAAGGCCCCCTGGCCGAGAAGATCCTCCTCCTGGCCAGTGCCATCCCGGCCCCCGCCAGCCCCGAGGTCGTGCTGGAGGAAGCCCGGGTCTCCTCGGACCGCTGGGTGGCCATGGCCGCTGCCGGCCACGGGACGCAGTCGCCAGAAGGCGAAGTGCGGGAGGTGAAGATGGAAAGACTCCTGATCCTGCGGAGGGTCCCGCTCTTCGCCCAGATGACCCTCGAGCAGCTCGAGGCCATCAACCAGCTCGTCAAGGAGGTCGAGTACCTGGCCGGGGAGACGATCCTCCGGGAAGGCGATGTGGGCTCGGAACTCTTCCTGCTGGTCGAAGGCGAGGTCCAGATCCTCAAGAACTGGGGGACTCCCCAAGAGTTGCTGCTGACGACCTGCCAGGGAATCGACTACTTCGGCGAGATGGCGATCCTGGACGACGAGCCGCGCAGCGCGACGGTCCTGGTCTCCAAGGACGCCCGGCTCCTGTCGCTGGAAGGCGACCGGCTCAAGGAGCTGATCCTGCAGATGCCCGAGATCGCCTTCAAGATCTTCCGGGTCCTGACCCAACGCGTCCGACTGGGCGACCAGAGACTGCAGAAGATGATGCAGCCCACCCACCAGGCCCCGGCCGAAGGGTGTGGCTGCTCGGCATCCTGAGAGGAGGAACGGCATGGACAAGAGATGGAGGGTCGGCCTGGTCGTCCTGGCGGCGGCCTGGGTGGTCCTGTTGTCAACCCCGGTCCAAGCAGCCCTGATCTCCGAACGCCAGGAGGTGGCCATCGGACAGCAGACGGCGGCGGACATCGAGAGGGAGTATCGGGTCTACACCGACCTGACGATGAACGAGCGGCTCAACCGGGTGGCCGGCCCGCTGCTGAACGTGGCGGAGCGCAAGCTGGCCTGGCGCTTCCGCATCCTGGACGATCCCCAGATCAACGCCCTGGCCGTACCCGGAGGCTTCATCTACGCCACCCGAGGCCTGATGGAAAAGATGCCCGACCGCGAGCTGGCCTTCGTCCTGGCCCACGAGATCCAGCACGTCGAGAAGAGGCATTCGATCCGCCAGTTGGAGGCCTCGCTGTACCGCCAGTTGGGGTTGGCGGCCGCGATCCGGCTGCTCACCGGAGGCCGGGTCAGCGAGGGGACCGCCAACACCATCGCGCTGGCCAACATGGTGGTGGCCAACCGCTACACCCAGGACATGGAACGCGAGGCGGACTCGGATGGAATCCGCATGATGGCCCGCGCGGGGTTCGACCCGATGGGAGCGGTGGACGCCCTGAGGACCCTTCAACGCCACAACAAGGGCAGCATGCCGAAGTTCCTCAACTCCCTGGTGGGCACCCACCCGCTGACCCAGGACCGGATCCGCCACGCCGAGGAGCTGGCGGGTTCGCTGGCCGTCCACCCGGCCCCGCGATCCGACTCGGAGATTCCGCCCACCGACTCGCTGCGCGAGGCGCAGGTCATGCTGGCCCTGGAGAGCGACCCGCCGGGCCTGAATCCAGACCCCGACCTCATGCGCCAGGCTCTGGACATGCAGGCGGCCCCCCCTGCAGAAGGCCGCCTGGAGGCGAACCAGGGCCTGATCGTCTGGACCTTCCCGGAGACCCTGAACGAGGGCCAGGTCAAGGACCGTCTTCTGACCCAGGAGATGCCCCGGGTCCTGGGGGCGCGTGCCTTCAGCCGCTATGGGGTGTCGATCGTGCGGATCCCCCAGGGCCAGCGCCGGGGCGTGCTCCTGGTGCGCTGAGCCCGACGGCAATTCGAACCCGGGTTCGCGAGGAGGCCGGAAGGTCGGGCAGAATCCTCCCGGCCGACGGGCAGACCGGCTGCCCGAATCCTCAAGACCCGGGGGTCGACCTTGGCCAAGCTCTATTTCCGTCACGGCGCCATGGGCAGTGCCAAGACGCTGAACCTCCTGGCGGTCCGCCACAACTACGTCCAACAGGGCAAGCAGGTCATGCTGATCAAGCCCGCCATGGACGAGCGCTTCGGAAACCAGACGATCCGCTCGAGAGCCGGGCTGGAGTACCCGGCCGACCTGGTGGTGGAGGCCGAGACCCGGTTGGACCCGGAGAGATTTCGAGGGCTCTCCTGCGTGCTGGTCGACGAGTGCCAGTTCCTGAGCGCCTCGATGGTCGAGCAGTTGCGCGAGCTGACCCGCACGATGAACATCCCGGTCATCGCCTACGGGCTGCGCACGGACTTCCGGACCCGTCTCTTCGAGGGTTCCCGGAGATTGATGGAACTGGCCGACGCCATCGAGGAGGTCAAGACCACCTGCCGGTTCTGCAACCGCAAGGCGGTCTTCAACCTGCGGCATGACCCTGAAGGGAACGCCCTGGTGGACGGACCCACGGTCCTGCTGGGCACCGAGGAGTGCTACTCGCCCACCTGTTTTGAGTGCTACCAGTCCCGGATCGACGCAGCCAAGGCCGCGGCCGACGCCGATTTCACCGCACGGTAACATCCCCCCCTTAACCAGGGGTCCCGGCGGTGGCATAATCCAGGATGAGGAGGGTGGCGCCTGCGGGTTTCCCCTCCGCCACTCCAGGAGGGTCTCTTCGTGATCAACTCCCCCATCGGCGGCTTCCAGCCACCCAAGCCCGAGGTCCCCAACGCCAGCTCTCCGGCGATCGCCTCCAATCCATTCTTCGGACTGGAGGACAAGGTGAACCTGGGCTCTCGGGAGTCCTCGCCGGGGATCTACAAGAACGCCCAGTTCGCGGGTTCCAGGGATCGCTTCGAGCCCTGGCCCAAGGATCCCAAGGACGACTTCGAAAAGCAGAAACGCAAGGAGTGGCTCAAGGGCGAGATCGACAAGCTTCGCGAGTTCGTCAAGAACGCCGAGTCGCGAAAGCGCGAGAAGGAGAGCGCCATCTCCAGCCTGGGCAACGAAATCGACTCCCTGAAGAACGAAAACCGGCGCCTGGGCGAGGAGTACAACCGCGAGGACGAGCGTCGCGCCAGCCTGGAGATCGAGCACGGCCGCACCAAGCGTGAGCACCGCCAGGCCCAGGAGCGCGATCAGTCCGACCAGGCCTGGCGCCTGCTGGAGAAGATGCAGCGCCTGCAGGACGAGGTCTCCCGGGTCAAGGACCGCATGTCCAACATCAACTCCAAGCGCAACGATCTCGAGTCGAAGATCAACGACAAGACCCGGCAGCGCGAATCCCTGCAGAACGAGGTCTACCGGATCAGCGAAGCCATCAGCCGCGAAAGCTGGACCCTGCGCGAGCGCGAGCAGGAGTACCGGAGCCTGGACGGCTACTGATCCCAGGCTGAAGGCCTTCTCCACGGTCCCCGAATCGACGCCCTGACTCCTCGGGCCACCGGGTCTTGGCCCGGATCGTCGGTCATCGGGCGACCGGCGATCCGGGCTGTGGACGGTGCCGCGTCCGGGGACAGGCTCTGGTCAGGGAAAGTCGAGGGCC
>JALHDH010000117.1 GCA_022839105.1 bacterium | reverse complement strand
GACGTTGCGGTTGCGGCCCTTCAGGGCGATCTCGTGATAGTGGATGACAAGCTTCATGGGTTCTCGAATTCCTCGTCGGAGATGACCTGGATCCCCTCGTTCCGGAGCAGCGCGGTGGCCACCCCGTCGGCCGGGATCCGCGTGCCGTCGGAACTTCCGGCGCTGCCCACGCCGCAGGAGGGGCTGTGCTGCTTGAGGACGGCCAGCCGGGCGCCGCACTCCCGGGCCTGCCTCAGGGCCTCCCGGGCCCCGTGCTGGAAGGCCTCGGTCACATCGACTCCCAGGCGGTTGAGGACCCGGGCCCGGCCCTGCCAGACCTCGGCTCCTCCCCCCCCTTCCAGGCCCGCGGCCGGACGGGGCGTCCCCAGGCCCCCGAGCTCTTCCGGACAGACCGCCACGGCCCTCCCCTCTTCGAAGAGGCGCCGGACGCCGGGATGGGGGCGGGTCTGGCCGTCATAGCGACAACAGGCTCCCACCAGGCAGGCCGAAACCAGGATCGGCAGAGGCTGGTCCGTCACGGTTTGACGGCCCGGCGCGCCATCTGCAGGTGTGGGCCCTGGGCCACCACCGCGAAGAGGCTTCCCTTGAGGATCGCCAGATCGAACCCCGTCACCCCCAGGCTCGAGTTCAGCGAGAAGACCGTCTCGGGGTCGGTCCAACGGCCCTTCAGGGTCCGCGAGTATTCGAGTCGATCCCCGGCGCGGGTCAGGGCCAGCACGTGGATCTCGCCGTCCTGATCCTGGACCGCCTCCAGGGTGGAGGGGGCCTCGGCCTCTCCCGACGGAGGGGGCGTCAGATCCACCTTCTGCCAGCGGCGCTCGGCCCAGCGCATCACCTGCCGTCGCGGTCCGCCAGCAGCGGGAACCCGATCCGCCTCGAAGACCAGCGTGGGGCGCCTGCCCTGCCAGTCGGTCAGGGCGAAGTTCCGCCCCACCGAGCCCGAAAAGACCGACTCAGAAGACTCGGCCGTCCCGACGATGGGCCGGAGTCGGCAGGATTGCAGGCTGCTTCCGTCACTCCAGACGGCCACGAAGCCTCCCTCGTCGTCGCCGGCCAGCTCGAGACGCTCGGAACGAGGTCCGTGGGTTCCCAACGTATTGGCCCGGGGACGGTCGCTGTTGTTGGAGGGGTCCAGGACCCCGACCCGGACCGAGCGCCCCTCGGTCAGCCAACCCAGGGCGAAGGTCGGCCGCCGGCCGCCGATGCCGGCCATGGCCACCGCGGTGCCCCGGCTCTCTTCGTGAACGTAGCTGTCGGCGACAGCCGGACGCGTGTAGCTCCAGCCCCCATCCCCGGATACGGCGTACAGGACCTCGAAAGCCCGGTCATCCTGGTCCAGGGTCCGCTGGTAGACCACCCCCACCGCCTGACGGGCCCGCGCCATGTCCAACTTGCGGAGCCGGCCCAGGTTGTTGCCGAAGTAGGGTGCCTTGGGGCGGGTCCAGGACGATCCGTTGAAGCTGGAATAGGTGAACTCGGGGTCCAGGATCTTCGAAGACGGGTTGGTCCAACCCCAGGCCATCTGCAGTCGGCCCGCGCCGCTTTCCAGACGGGGGGCCAGGACCAGACCGCCGCTGGTCTCGGGGGTCGGCATCGTCTCCCAGGGCGATTCCGCCCGGGCTGGCCAGGTCAGGGCCATCGCGAAGGCCAGGATCAGCGTCCAGGCGCGCAACAGGGTCTTCATCGATCCGGTTCAAGCCTCCAAGTCTCGGGGTCCCTTCCAGGTGGGCAACCCGCCCGAAGTGTTCGAGGTTGGCTGCCGTCTCGAGGTTTCCTGCGGAGGGAAGGTCCAGTCTCCCCTCCGGCATCCCTCGAAGGACCAAGCCCCTGGCGGCCGTTCGAAGTCCTGTCACGAGCGCGAACCGGCCTGTCGAGCCGGCGGCAGGGAAGACGCCTCTTCCGGCGAAGATTCCTGGACCCCTTTTTTTCGAGGGGCCCGCGAGCCCCGACGCGCAGCCGGTGCCGCTGGATTCGAGCAAGTCGAGAGGCCCCGCCCGATTCGGGCGGGGCGGCCCGTAGGGCGCGGAGGAACCAGGCATGTCGAGGGAGTCCCCCGGGGGCGTGGCGGCTGCGGCTGGTGCCAAGGTGATCCCCCTGCGCTCCGTCCGCAAGGCCCAGACCTTCGAGGCCCACTACGAGATGGGCCGCATGCTCCGCGAGCAGGGACGCCTGGACGAGGCCATCCGCGAATGGCAGCGGGCGGCAGCCATGAAGCAGGAGCATCTGGACGTCCGCCTGGACCTGGGGGTGGCCCTGGCCGAGCGCGGGCTTCTGGACCAGGCCGTGGCCTGCTTCCGGAACGCCATCGAGTTGTCTCCAGCCTGCGCGGAGGCCCACTACTACCTGGGACTGGCCTTCTTCCAACAAGGCTTGATGGAAGAGGCCATCCAGGTCTGGACGGCCTGTCTGCGCCTGGATCCCGAGGACCATGACCTGCGCCTCTCGCTGGCCGAGGCCTACCAGGAACTCGGCAAGTTCCGCAAGGCCCTGAGCCAGTTGGACAAGCTCCTGGAGATGAAGCCCTACCACCTGGATGCCCTGAACATGCGGGGCATGATCCTCCTGCAGATGGGCGATGTGAACCAGGCCTTGAGGGAGCTGCGCCAATGCGTCGACCTGGACCCGACCTTCTCCCGCTCCCACCTGAACCTGGGCGTGGCCTTCCTGCGCCGGGGCTTCCTGGACATGGCCATCCTGCAGTTCCGCCGAGCCCTGCGCCTGAACCCCAGAAGCCCTGACGCCTTGTTCAACCTGGGCCAGACCCTGGCCCAGCGCGGCGAGGTGGAGGAGGCCCGCAAGCACCTGTCCCTGGCCGTCGAAATCCAGCCGGGCATGGTGGACTGCCAGCTCCTGCTGGGGAACCTGGAACTCTTCCTGGGGCACGACGCCCAGGCTGCCGAGCGTTTCTCGGCGGCCCTGGAGATCGACCCCCACGACTCGGAGGCGCTGGGAGCCCTGGGCGAGATCCAGCATCGGGCCGGCGAACTCGAGGAAGCCCGGGCCTATCTCCTGGCAGCCCTGGAGAACGAGCCCGAGAGCGCCTCGCTGCACTACTCGATGGCCCTGCTCCTCAAGGACATGGACAGCCCCTCCCGAGCCCTGGTCCACGCCCGGCGGGCCGCGAACCTCCAGCCCGACTACGCGGAGTACGAATTGCTCCTGGGCGATCTGCTCCTGGCCCGCGGCAAGAAGTCCGCGGCCCGTGAGCACTGGAGCCGGGCCCTGAGCCTGGACCCGACCCTCGAGCCCGACGCCCTGGAACGGATGGGAGCCCGGCGCCGCAGACCGCTCTGAAGACAGAATTCGGTCGACCTGCCGGCAGGCGCCGGCCCGCCCGTCGCGAAGGGCCATCGCCCGGAGGACCGCCGTGGGCCTCCGGGAATTCCCGCTGCCGGGCAAGACGGGCCTGCGGGGCGGGCGAGATCGCCCGACGCACAGGCTCGTGACGCGCCCGCTCGCGTCCCGGAACGCACAGAAAGGCATCCTCCATGGAACGTTTCGTCGGCCTGCTCGGGCTCCTCTCCATCCTATGCATCGCCTACCTGCTGTCCACCAACCGCAAGGCCATCCGAATCCGGACGGTGGCCTGGGGACTGGGACTGCAGTTCACCCTGGCCTTGTTCGTGCTGAAGACCGATGTCGGGAAGGCCGTCTTCCATTTCCTGGGGGGCCTGGTCACCCAGTTGCTGGAGTTCACCAAGGAGGGCTCGGGCTTCGTCTTCGGTCCCCTGGTGAACGGGATCCCCGGCCGGTTCCTGGCCGAGAACGGCCAGCCGGCGGTGGTGGATCTGGGCTTCATCTTCGCCTTCCAGGTCCTGCCGGCCATCATCTTCGTCGGTTCGCTGGCCGGCATCGCCTACTACGTGGGCCTGATGCAGCTCGTGATCAGCATCGTGGCCAAGCTGATGGTCAAGACCATGGGCACCTCGGGGGCCGAGAGCCTGTATGCGGTGGCCACGGTCTTCGTCGGACAGTCGGAGGCCCCGCTGCTGGTCCGCCCCTACCTCGAGAAGATGACCCGTTCCGAGCTCAACGCCATCATGACCGGGGGCATGGCGACCATCGCGGGCTCGGTGCTCTTCGCCTACGTGGGGATGCTGGGATCCGACTGGGCGCCCCACCTGATCGCCGCCTCGATCATGGGTGCCCCGGCGGGCCTGGTGATGTCCAAGATGCTCTGCCCGGAGACCGAGGTCCCTGCCACGGCCGGGGACGTCAAGCTGGAGACCGCCCGAACCGAGAGCTCGGTGATCGAGGCCGCCTCCAAGGGCGCCATCGACGGCATGCACCTGGCCTTCCTGGTGGGCACGATGCTCATCGCCTTCATCGCCCTGATCGCCACCCTCAACGGCATTCTGGGCTGGATCGGCGGTTTCTTCGGACAGGCCCTCTCGATGCAGTTGCTGCTGGGCTGGATCTTCAGCCCCCTGGCCTGGCTGATGGGCGTGCCCTGGGCCGAGGCCGGCACCGTCGGAAGCCTGGTGGGCCAGAAGCTGGTCCTCAACGAGTTCGTGGCCTACTCGGAACTCACGACGCTGCTCAGCCAGGGCCCGGGCGCCGCCACGGTCCTTTCCACCAAGGCGATCACCATCGCCACCTTCGCCCTGTGCGGCTTCGCCAACTTCTCGTCGATCGGCATCAACATCGGCTGCATCGGCGGCCTGGCCCCCACCCGCCAGGCCGACCTGGCCCAGCTCGGCTTCCGGGCCATGCTGGGCGGGGCCCTGGCCTCCTGCATGACCGCCTCGCTGGCGGGAATCCTGCTCTAGGGATTCTGCCGCCGGGCTCCTGGACCGCGAAGGCCCCGGGTTCTCCCCGGGGCCTTCGGCTTTTCCAGGACTGGAGGCTCACAATCCCTCATGTTTCCCGGGAACCTCCTGCGAAAGATGGTGGAGAGCAGGCGGAAGGGGGGAGCGAGGTGGCCGCCCGACTTCAACTGGCGACGTTGAGAGGTTCGACGGACGTTGCCGGTCGACTGCGCGCCAGGTCGTGGGTCGTCTGCAGGTTGATCCAGTACTCGGGCGTGGTGTTGAGCGCCTGGGCCAGGAGCCAGGCGGTCTGCGGGGTCACGCCGCGCTTGCCGCGCACCAGCTCGTTGATGCGCTGAACGGGCACGCCAAGATGGGCCGCCAGGGCAACCTGGGAGATGCCCAGCGGGGCCAGGAACTCCCGGGCCAGGATCACGCCCGGGTGCGTGGGGACACGGTTTTCGGGGATCACGGTGGGCATCCTTTCAATGGTAGTCGGTCAGGCGCACGTCGCAGGCGTCGTGGCCCTCCCAGCGAAAGACCAGCCGCCATTGGTCGTTGATGTGGATCGAGTGGAGGCCTTTCAGCTCGCCCTTCAGCGCCTCGAGTCGGTTCCCCGGCGGAGAACGCAGGTCGAGCATGGAGGCGGCACCATTGAGCGAGTCGAGTCTGAGCAGCGCCATGTCCGCCACCTCCGGTGGGAAGCGTCGCGCGCGGGCCGTCGGCCGGCCATGGAAGAGGTCCTCCGTCGCGCGGTCTCCGAACGAAGCGATCATACCCTGAGCCTACCTCTTGCACGGTTACCGTGCAAGAGTGACAATGCACCCTGAATCCGCTGCCTGGCGCAGCATTCAGCCGTCCATCCGGACCTGCCTGAGTCGTCTGGCACGCATGTGCAGTGTTCATGTAATCGCGGTCGTGGACCATCGCGCGATTCGGGTCCGTGTCGCTCCCGAGGGAGCGCCTTCAGCAGCCGGGGTCGTTGATCAGCAGAACCTCGAGCCCGCGAATCCCGCATGCTTCCCAGGAACCTCCTGCGAAAGATGGTGGAGAGCAGGCGGAAGGTGGGAGCGAGGTCAGGCGCGTCAGGGCATCGAGTCCGGAGACACCCTCCAGGGCAGTCTCCAGCTCTGGCAGCGGGGAGCCGAAGCGGGCCTCGGCGACGTCCATGATGGACCTGCGCCGGCCTTCCTCCCGGCCCTTCTTGATTCCCTTGAGCTCTGAGCGGGTGATCAGCGTCACGTCCAGTTCCTCCTCCAGCAGGGCCACTCCGGCTTCGAAGTCCCCGTAGAGTTCGTCCGTCATGGCCATCATGGCCTCCAAAATCTTGAAGAGCCCATAGACTTGATCCGCCCAGGTCCTCCACCGCGATGTGTCCGTCCGGTTGCCGGGATGGGTCCGCGATGTTGCGATTGGATGAACGGGGGGCTGCCCCCCTACTCCGGGGCCTTCAAGGCCTCCTGGGCCCGATCGTAGTCACCCACCACCACCAGGCCGTCGCCGTCGTGGAGGATCTCCTGGGCAGGAGGGCTGACGATGGTCTTCTCGCCCCGACGGATGGCGATGATGTTCATTCCGTAGCGGGCCCGCAGGTGAAGGTCGGCCAGACTGCGCTCGCGGAAATGGGCCGGGGCCTGGAGCTGGAACATCTTGTGCTGCACCGACAGGTCCAGCAGCTCCTCGATGCCCGGAGGCGCGAAGAAGTCCCGAGCCAGGCGGGCCGCCATGTCGCGCTCGGGGTAGATCACGCGATCCGCCCCGATCTTCTCCAACAGGCGCCCGTGCAGATCCGTGCTGGCCTTGGACACCAGGAATCGGGCCCCGAACTCGCGCAGCAACAACGTCGTCATCAGGCT
Source organism: bacterium (assembly GCA_022839105.1). GTDB lineage: Bacteria > Vulcanimicrobiota > Xenobia > Xenobiales > Xenobiaceae > Xenobium. The sequence goes on along the minus strand of JALHDH010000117.1, from coordinate 2,925 downwards.
GGCCTCGACGTCGGTGCCGATGGCGCAGACCACCTCGTCGAAGTGCTCGACCCCCAGGTCCTTCACGACCCGCTCCTCGGTCGTGTCGGCAATCAGGCTGTGGGTCACCTGATCGGCCACCTCCATGACGGCGGCCTCGCGGCGATCCACGGCCAGGACCTCGCCGCCCATCTTCTCCAACAAAACGGCCAGACTGACGCCGAAACGCCCCAGGCCGACCACCAGGAACTGCCGTCTCATCCCAGGACCACCTCTCCTTCCGGCCTTCGGCCAGAGGTCCGCGAAGTGCGGAAGACCAGACTGGAGGCCAGGGTCAAGGGCCCCACCCGTCCGGCGAACATGGCCAGACAAAGCAGGATCTTGGAGGCCGGGCCGAGGCTCGGGGTGATCCCCGTGCTCAGCCCCACCGTGCCCAGCGCGGAAACCGTCTCGAAGAGAAGGGCGTCGTAGGGCTTGGACTCCAGGACATTCAGGACCGTCGTACACACCAGGACGCTGAGAAGGGCCACCACCGTCAGGGCCAGGGCCTGGAGAATCCTGCGAGAGGGGATCCGTCGCCCCGAGAGTTCCACATCCGGAGCTCCGGTCAACTGAGCCCAGGTGGCCAACATGAGGATGGCAAAGGTGGTCACCTTGATCCCGCCGGCGGTGGAACCCGGCGCCCCCCCCACGAACATCAGGATCATCATCAACTGGTGGGTCTCGTCGCGAAGCGCGGCGATATCCACGGTATTGAAGCCTGCGGTGCGGCAGGTGACGGACTGGAAAAGCGAAGCCAGGACCCGACCCGTCCCGCTCAAGGCCCCCAGGGTCCGAGGGTTGTCCCACTCGAAGAAGGCGACGGCCAGGGCTCCCCCCACGATCAGGCCCAGGGTGGTGACCAGGACGGCCCGGGTGTGCGGCGAGAGCCTCCCCCTCCAGTCGCGTTCCAGCAGATGGCCACGCAGTTCCGAGGTCGCCAGGAAACCCAACCCGCCCACCACGATCAGGCCCATCAGGACCAGGTTCACCAGGACATCCTCGCAGGAGCCCACCAGGCCGGCCGACCAGGTCGAGAATCCAGCATTGCAGAAGGCCGAGACCGAGTGGAAGACGGCGTGGTACAGCCCTTCGCCCGCGCCCAGCCGAGGCGCCCAGGCAAGCCAGAGAAGCGCAGCCCCCAGGGCCTCGAAGCCGAAGATATAGTACAGCACATGGCGGGTCAGGCGAGCCACGCCGGCCAGGCTCAGCCCGGGCAGGTGCTCCCTGACCAGAAGCCGCCCCCGCAACCCCAACCGGCCGCCAAAGACCAGCACCAGGGAGGAGGAGAAAAGGACTATCCCCAGACCGCCCAACTGGATCAAGACCAGGATGACGACCTGGCCGGCCCGACTGAAGTGCTGCCCGGTGTCCAGGGTGGCCAGGCCGGTCACGCAGACCGCCGAGGTGGCCATGAACAAGGCGTCCACCAACGAGGTCTGACGGCCGGAGGCCGAGCAGGCCGGGAAGCTCAACACCGCCGTGCCGACCAGGATCAGCAGGAGGAAGCTCAAGACCAGGGCCCTTGAGGGGCTCAACTCGACGCGACCTCGATGGACGGTCCTCAGAATCGACATCCGAGACGGGAGATGCGCCCGCTTCGGGAGGATTCCTGCCGGGGAACCTCCCGAGGCCAGACCGGGTTGAACCCGACATGCGGGTCGTCCCGGAAGGCGGCCGCGAAGGCTTGGAGGTCGACTTGGAGGGAACCGGCGCGTGCATCCACGACTCAAGAAGCTTCTGGCAGGGCTGGCCCTCATGAGCGCCGCCTGCCTGCCCGGCTCCGACCTTCCCGAGCCGACCTTCCCGGTCCACCTCAGCGAGGCCGAATGGAGGGAGAGGCTGACTCCCGAGCAGTACCGCGTCCTGCGCGGGGCGGGCACCGAACTGGCCTGCAGCGGCGCATTCCACGACCATCATGGCCAGGGCGCCTACCACTGCGTGGGCTGCGGGAACCTCTTGTTCCGCTCCCCGGAGAAGTTCGACTCGGGGACGGGCTGGCCCAGCTACTTCCGGCCCGCGACGCCCCAGAGCGTGGGGACCCGATCCGACACCTCCCACGGGATGATCCGCACCGAGGTCCACTGCCGGCGCTGCGGCGGACACCTGGGGCACCTCTTCGAGGATGGCCCGGCCCCCACGGGCCTGCGCTACTGCATCAACTCGGTCGTGCTGGAGTTCCGGCCGGACCTCCCTTGAGCTCCCCCGCTCCGGCCGGGCGGGTAGGTTTCCCCCCGTCCACCTGCGAACTCCCATGCCAGGCCCGTGCCTTCCGGGGCGCGGAGATCACCTGGCGCCCGTCTCGAAGAGAAGATCCTCGGGCCGGTTCGCGACAGACGGGAGACCATGAGAAACCTCAAGCTCGTCGCGTTCTTGATCCTGACGGTCCTGCTGGCCTGGGCATGCGCCCGGGAAGAGGGCGCCTTTTCGGAGGAACCCGCCGGCATGAACCGCCCCCAAGCCTCTCCCTCCCCCGGCCTGAACATGCGGCTCTCCCAGGGCCAGCCCCAGGCCGGCCCCGCTGACCGGCTGCCGGCTCCAGCCACGACCCCCATGACTCCGGCGGAAGTCCAGGCCCTCCTGGCCCGCCTGCCCGAGTTCCAGACGGACGCCGGGAAACCCGCCGACTTCGCGCTGCGCCAAGGCTCTCTTCCCGCCCCCCGGGCCGGAGCCACGGTCCAGCAGCCCTTCCCGCCGGCCGAACCTGCCGCGAGCGAGGCCCCGACGGTCCCTGAAGGCCCCCTGGAGGTGCTGCGACGGGCCCCGGAGGGCGAGGTGCCCCTGGCCCCCCAGGTCTCGGTGAGCTTCTCCCAGCCGATGGTCGCGGTCAGCTCCCAGGACGAGGCCTCCAAGACCATGCCCGTCAAGCTGGCTCCACAGCCTGAGGGAGCCTGGCGCTGGATCGGC
>JALHDH010000225.1 GCA_022839105.1 bacterium | reverse complement strand
CTACCACGTGCCGCAGGGGGAGATCCTGGGCTTCCGGCGCGGGAACCAGACCTACCAGTTGCACGCCGATGCGATCGGGAGTGTGCGGGGGGTGACGGATGCTTGCATCTTCTCCGTTCTCTCGGAAGAACTTGGTGCTTGGGGCGAAGAAATATCTCGCACAGGAAGTGTCGCGCCAAATTTGGGCTTCATCGGAGCGCACGGGGTGAGACGAGAGCTAAATTTGGGGCTGACTAGCATGCGACATCGTTGGTACAGACCATCCACTGGTACATTCTTGTCACGAGACCCATACTCTATGTCCGGTCAATTTCCGCTTGACGTCGTCCAGGGGATGACCGCATATTCCTATGCCCAGGGTAACCCTGTGCGTTGGATCGACACAATGGGACTGCATATTGAAATAGATGATGAACTCTCCGAAGACAAGAGGCGTGCCATCCAGAACGCCATTACTAGAATTCGCTCGACGCCCCTCGGGAACAAATTGATCAGCGCATTGCATGCGGACCAAAGGCCAGTAAAGATTCTGGAGGGCAAATCGACCAGTGAGCATGGATACGTAATGACATCAGGAGGTATTTCTGCAAATCCGACCAGCAGCCAGAAATTCGGATATCGAGACGCTTTGGTCTTCCTGGTTGACATCCTATCCAGGGAATCAGGCGATCCCTGTCTGGTCGACACTTTGGCAGAGGAGTTGGCCCACGCATACCTCAACCTCAATGCTCCCTACGGCTACCTTAGACTTCGCGGAATCGGAGATTGGGCAGTGGAGTATTATGTGCAAGAAAAGTGGCAGATTCCGATTCTCCAGAGTCTAGGCTTTCCTCGGGATAGCATCCACATATCTTGGCTTCAACATTACTGGAGATCTCATGAATCGATCGACACACTCCTGGTCAAGCTTCCGGAGGTCCTTCGGTATAAATGAATGCGTTCCGTTTGAACATATTTCCACTCGCCATCGCCGCACTGGTAGCGCTTGCATCGATTGTCCTGACTTCGCGATTCTTTCCAAGAGAATCCATTGCAGATGAACACAGAATTCCATCCACATCGGAGGACAGTGAGGCGTGGCATATCGAATTATTCTTAGAAGAGCGCACAGCCAGCGCAATTTTATTGAGATTGAAAATACAGTCTGACGGGCAGGTCGCCTGTAAGACAAGAGATGGGGCATTTAATACGGTCCTGAATACAGATTCGATATCCAGAATCGAGAAGCATCTTCGTGATTTTCAAACGCAGTTTCTGCCGCGCTTGCCTGGATGGCCCCAGCAGGCAATTTACGTTGCACATGCTCGTCTGAATGCCAAAATTACAGTAGGCCGCGGAACGGCCATATCCTCAGTGCTCTTGGACGAGTGCGCAGGACCGTCCAGGGCTCCCCCCCAACTTTGGAATGAAGCAACTTCACTGTGGGATGTCAGCCTAGATGTTGTTGCTGAGACAGAAGAGCTGATGCGGCACATCCAGGCACGTGAGTATCGATTGGAATTCTACACAAACAGGCTGCGCCCGCAATTGCTCCCTGAGTAGGCCGCATTCGTGATCGGTTTGCGCCATAATGCCCGGGCATGTAGGACTCCACTTTTGCCATTTTGCCGAGAGCTCGACTTTTGCCATTTTGCCGAGAGGAAGTGACCTGAGTATTTTCTTTGCCTGTTAAGCATGAATCGGCCTGACCTCTGTTGAAAGGTGTTCAAGCAACCGA
>JALHDH010000224.1 GCA_022839105.1 bacterium | reverse complement strand
AATAATAAAAATCTATCTTTTCTTTGTTAGGGATTGTTTGACCAAAAAGAGTTCTTAATTCCCGATCATAATCTTTAAAACTCGTTGTCATAGTTTCACTAAATCTCTGAGAGCTACTGATAAACTCATTTAAAAGTTTATCTAAATTCTCTTTAAAATTATCAAATTCCCGGGTAACATTATGCACTTTATCACCTACAGAACTAAAAGTATCAAGCTTATTATTCAAGGCAGTTAGATAATCCTGGACTGACTTGGTATAGGATGGAATAATATTATTGTTTTCCAGGAGTTTTTTCATCTCATTAATAATCCCTTCATTTACCCTGGTAATTTCCTCTTGCTTTTTTATGATACTATTCAAGGGTTCATTCATTTCACCGATATTAGTCTTCATCTCAGAACCCAATTTAACGAATTCATTTAAGTTCTCAGTTGCAAGTTTAATACTTTGTTCCATAGAAGAACTTGCATCGTTTAACTTTTCTGTGATATTGGAAAAAGAATTTATTTGTTGTGCTTGTTGATTTGATATCAGTTTAATTGTTTCATAATCTTGATTTAACCGAGTAGCAATATCTTCCATAGATTTAAGAGTTTCTTCATTTGTCTGCTTCTGATTTTCAATAAGGGGCTGAAAATTGCTGATAAATCCATTTAGTTTCTCATCTAAACTGTTAACAAATTTATTTATGGTATTATTTAGTCTCATTACTGTTTTAGCAAAACGGTCTTCTGTGGATTTAGGTGATATATAAGGAATATAATCTACTACCAGAGCTTTCATAGCGCTATCAATTACTTCATCCGATTTGTTCCTTTCTTTTTGAGAAATACTTTTTAATTTGGAAGAACATCGTAATGCCCACAAACTGCTGGTAAAGGCAAGACCAGCTGAAAAAAGGAGGGGAATAATATATCGTGCTAAAGTATAATATTCTTCATTATAAGTATCAATAGATATAATATTGAACCAGATATTTAATACTCCAATGATTATACCCAAAAAAGTTCCTCTCAAACCAATTATGGGTAACTGGTTCATTCTTGTATTAAGATCGGAAAATGTTGTGTTCGTTTTAGAGATTAGCAATTCCTTAAAATTGTTTTCATTTATCTGTTGTCCTGTTTTGGCACAGGTAGCAAGATAATCTAAAGCAGGATATTTCCTTTCTTTCTCACTTATATTAGCAAATAAATTCTCATCCCTTTGTTGAAGCATTTCTTTTATTTTTATAATATTTTTATTTTCCGCATAAAGATTATTATATATTATATTCTTACCTTTAACAAAAATCATTGTTTCATAAATTATATAACCTATAATACACAATAAAACTATAATCTCCATATATTAATTTCTCCTTATTTTATTGATATTTCACCTTTTTCTCGGAATATATAGTAATTTCCCTGTTTTTCATATATAGGATTTTTCTTCATTACTATTTGGTCATTTATCTGAATATTAGCAGGGAAATCAATAATTTCCCTATATAACCTCATTATATCATTGATATTTTCCTTATGAAGATTATCCAGATGTAAAAGATATTTTGTCCCATCTTTAATTAGATAAAGACCTTTGGGATTGCTAACTGGTTCAAGTTTTTTTAATCCTTCTTCAGATCTCCAAACCCAGATTCTATTATCTTTAATTTGTTTTTCTTTTACTTTGGGAGGGAGAATTTCAATTGGCGGATTAATCATATTCTCTGGTTC
>JALHDH010000223.1 GCA_022839105.1 bacterium | reverse complement strand
CACCCCTGTGGGCCGTAAGCATCGAGCAAAGCCTCGTAAATCGCAATTATCCTCTTGTCCATAGCATTATTCTACCAGATCCATCGGCAGGCCAAACTTATGATAGCGTAAAATATTTGTAGGAGATTTTCAGAAGTAAAAAATAAAGGGACCGCTCCTTTTGATAGAATCTTTGTAGCAACCAAAAACTCATAAAGGAGGGTCCCAACTTGAACAAGGTTATTTTACTACAAATTGTCTCAAACTTCATCTCCGAGATATTGAAGTTTTTTTGCAGTTCCAATGTCAGGACGCTGGCTGAAATAGAAGATGAGCTTTTTCGCATGACGAAGGCCTTCATCCGGGAGATCGTAAAGGCTTACTTTGAGCTTGCAGACGAAGCCATATTAAAGGACAAAACGTCTCGAAAGCAAAGAGGATTGGTCGTAGAAAGACGTGATGACAAAAGAAGCGTTTATACCACATTTGGGGATATATCCTTTAACAGGACCTACTACTTCGATAAAAGTCATGATAAATACGTATACCCCTTAGACGAAGCCCTGGGGTTGGATAAATACGAAAGGTTGAGCAAAACAGTGACGGTAAAGCTGGTAGAAACGGCAGGCCAGGTATCTTACGCCAAAAGTTCGATGAACGTAACTGAGGGTGAGCTATCCAGACAGACCGTCAAAAACAAGATCCACAGCTTAAACCTGGAGGCCTTAAAGACAAAAGTTCCTAAAAAAAGAGGCGTAGAGGTATTACATATAGATGCAGATGAAGACCACGTATCCTTACAGGAGGGCAGAAATACGAATCTTCCTTTGATCTGTATATACGAGGGCACCTTTAAAGAGGGATCCAAAAACAGATGTATAAACCCCATATACATGAGCGGTTACGGAAAAGACACAGATGAGTTTTGGCTTGAGGTAACAGATAGGATATACGAGCTTTACGACCCGGAGGACATAAAGGACATATACATCCATGGAGATGGTGCAAATTGGATAAGACAGGGGATAAACTGGCTGCCCGAGTCAAAGCTGGTGCTCGATAAATTTCACCTAAATAAAGCGATCCTTGAATCCACGGCAAGGCAGCCTGAAAAAAGACGTGATATATACAGGGCCATAAATACAAATGACTTGAACTTTTTTAAAAAGATTAGCTTTGAGATGTTAAACGATGCCCTGGATGAAAAGGAAAGAAGGAGGATAAAAGATTTCAGGAGGTATATAACCAACAACTGGCAGTCTATAACCATTCGAAACGAAGAGGATTGCGGCAGTTCAAGCCCCGAGGCCCACGTAAGTCACGTGCTTTCTTCTAGGTTAAGCTCCAGGCCTATGGCCTGGAGCAGGAAGGGCTTAAAGGCCATGTCTGCTTTAAGGGCCTACATCTGTAGCGGTGGCATGGTGACGTCAGAACAGGTAAAGAAAAAAGACCAAGAAGGTGAGAATGCGGACAAAAGACACAAATTCACCTTGAACCTGGGGGATATCTTCGGTTCCGTTGCAAGTGAGCTTGGATGCATAACGGTACTCGGCACTGGAAAGGTAACGCCTTTATACACGACCTTAAAGGGCATATGCCATAGCGGGTTTGATTTTTAGCTGACCTAAAGACGTTGCCCTTTAGGATACATCGGGGAGTGGTTCGGGGAAATCCTACAAAAACTTGACGCGGTCAAATCCCTAGGGGGGTTGACATGTATTTCATTAGAGTATATTATATGGATCAT
>JALHDH010000116.1 GCA_022839105.1 bacterium | reverse complement strand
CCATCCTGGTCCTGGACGAGCCGACCAGCAACCTCGACCCCCGCGCCCGACGCGCCATGCTGGGACTCCTGTCCGGACTCCAGGCCACCCTGGTCGTGGCCAGCCACGACATGGACCTGGCCTGGGAGCTCTGCGAGGAGGCGGTGATCCTGGATCAAGGCCGGGTGGTGGCCCAAGGCCCCTGCGCCAGCCTGCTCCGCGACCACGCCCTTCTGGAGGGGCACGGCCTGGAGCCTCCCGCGGCGATCCGCTACGGCCGCTGAGGCCTTCGGGCAGGGCCCGGAGGGCCGGACTGGAAGAACCCGCGCGTGGAAGCGATCGGGCTCTGGCTGGTGGATCTTGACCCTCCCGAGGCGCGCCGGGCCGAACTGGGGCTCAGGTTGAGCCCGGAGGAACGCGCCCGGGCCGACCGCTTCATCCCCCCGACGGTCCGGCGGCGCTTCGAATGCGCCCGAGGCAGCCTGCGAGAAATCCTGGCCCACCTGCTGGATTGCGCGCCCTCGGCGATCCGCTTCGCTTACGGAGAATGGGGGAAGCCCACCCTGGCCGAGTGGCCTGAGCTCCGCTTCAACCTCTCCCACTCGGGAGAGCGCGCCCTCATCGGGGCCTCCTGGAAGAGGGAGGTGGGAGTGGACCTCGAGCATCTCCGCAAGGGGGCGGATTTCCGGGGACTCGCCGAGCGCTTCTTCTCCGAGCCCGAGAGGCAGGCCCTCCTGGAGGTTCCCGACCCGCTCTTCCCCCGTGAGTTCTTGCGGGTCTGGACCCGCAAGGAGGCCTATCTCAAGGCCCGGGGAACGGGGCTGGCCCTGCCCCTGGGGGACTTCGCGGTTCCCTTGGGGCCGCTTTCGAATCCCCGCCCACTGACCTGGACCCGAGACCGTCCGGAGGAAGCCTCCTCCTGGCCTGTCCAGGAGCTTCCCTGCGGCGAGGAATACGTGGGGGCCATGTGCGCCGAGGGCCCCGGCTGGAGCGCCCGGACCGTGATCCCCTGGCCCTGAGAAGGTCCAGGAGTGGTCCCCAAAGACGCCGAACGGCTGGGAGGAATCCTGGTTGAGGACCGCATGAACAGAGACGAAGAATCCACCCCGGAAAGCCGACAGGACCCACTCCCGCCTGCTGAAGAGGAGGGCGCGCAGCCGGCCCTCCCCGAGACGGAACCTGGAACCGAGGACGACTCCCAGCCGGATCTGCTGGTCTGGGGACTCCTGGCGCTGGTGATCCTGGGCGGACTGGTCTGGCTCTTCCTGGCGCGCCGCCCCGCCGTCCCCACCGCGACGGCCGTCTCGGGGGGGAGTTCCAGGCCGGTGGACCCCACGCCGATGGCGCCGAGCCCGACGGCTCCGACGCCGGCCTCGACTCCGTCCTCCTCCCCGGAACACCCGTTGGATGAGCCTCCGCCGGGTTCAGGCCCTCCCGGCGTCCCCCCGGGTTCAGGTCCCGCCCACGTCCCGCCCGGCTCGGGGGGCTCAGGCGCCGCGGGTGCGCCGGGTCCCTCCCCGACCGCGGCCGTCGCGCCTCCCGCGCTCTCCATTCCCCCTGCGGCGCCCTCCGGGGTGGGCGGCCTGCCGGTGATGTACGTCGGTGCCGAACCGACGACGGATCCCGCGTCCTGGACCTTCGTGCACGGCGACCTCCTGCTGGGCGCCCTGCGCGAGGTCGACTCGGCGCCTTCGACCGCCTTCACGCCCGATCAGTTGAAGGCCCTGGAGAAGGTGCTCGACGAGGTGACCCCGCCAGCCCGGGAGCTGAACTCGGTCTCGCTGGAACTGGTGCATCTGGTCCAAGGAGCGCTGGACCCCCGACAACTCGCGGCCATGGCTGCGGTAGAAGAGACCCTGGCCCTCCAATCTCCCGACCTCCAGGCCTTGCTCGAGGCCCTGGGCCGACTGGCGGGGAGCGCCGCCGGGAAACCCGCCTCCACCGTCGATCCCCAGGACACCCAGGCGATCTATCCTGCCAGCTTCCTGGTAGCCGGCCTGGCCTACCTCAAGGACTTCCAGAAGGCTCCTCTCCGGCCCGAACAGGCTGCCCGCTTCCTGCCGAAGCTCCAGGCCTACTCGCGCGCGCTCCAGGCCCAGACGGCCCACTACCCGAAGTTGATCGCCCTGATGACCCCCGGGCAGGCCCAGGCCTTCCGGAAAGCCCTGGCGGAGATGCGAGTCTCGCGCAACCCGCCGCTGGCGGAGCGACAGATGACCCTGGCCGAGATGCAGCTCTACCTGGACAAGCGGCTGGCTCGCTGAGGCGACGGGCCGAATTCCAGGGGGCGCCACCAGGCGTGGACTCCCAACCAGACCAGACAGGCCGCCACGACCGCCAGGCCGACGACTCCGGCAACCGGCCGAGCCCCCCAGGCCACCAGCCCCCAGCCGCAGGCCAGGGTCGAGAGTGAGGCCATCAAGGTCATGCCGGCATTGTCCAGGGCCAGCACCCGCCCCAGGAGCCGGTCCTCGACCAGCCGCTGAAGCAGGGCGGCCGAGTAGACCCACTGCAGCCCCGAGCCCAGAAAGGCTCCGAAGACGAAGAAGGCGGCCTGGTTCAGGGTCTCTGCCCGAGCAAAGCCCAGGCAGAACAAGCCCGAGGCCGCCAGGCCCCAGGCGGCCAGGAAGGCTCGGGAGCGCATCCCACCTCCGGCCAGGACAGAGGAGAGTGCCGCCCCGGCCAGGGTGCCCAGTCCCCGACTGGCGTACAGGACCCCCACGCCGAAGTCCCCGGCGCCCAGGACCTGGACCGGAATCACCGAGAGCAGGACCAGGACTCCGCCCGCCAGGCCGGCCGCCATCTTGAGGAGGATCAAGGCCAGCACCGGCCTGGAGGCCCAGGCATAGGAGCAGGCCTCGCCCAGGTCTCGGGCGCTGCGCGCCAGAACCTGTCCCGGGCGGATCGGAGTCGGCACCGTCGCCGAGAAGGGCAGGCGAACCGAGAGGATCACCAGGGCGCTGACCAGGAAGGTGAAGGCATCCAGGCCGAAGGCCACGGGCCGCCCCAGATGGGCCGAGACCCAGCCCCCCAGCCAGGCGGCCAGGGCCGTCATGACCCCGCCCGTCGCCCCCATCAGGGCATTGGCCGCCGTCAACTGACGGGGGGTGACCAGGTTGGGCAGGGCGGCCGCCGCGGCGGGCGCGAAGAACCCCGAGGCCAGGGCCAGGATCCCCGTCAACACATAGGCGAGCCACGCCTGGTGGGGCTCGCGCAGGGTCAGGAATCCCAGCACGCACACCATCCGGACCAGATCCGAGGCGATCAGGATCCGACGCCGATCCCAGCGATCCGCCACCACACCGGCCAGGGGAGCCACCAGCAACGAGGGCAGCGTGGTGCACAGAAGAAGCACGCTGACGCTCATCCCGCTGCCGGTCAACTCCAACAACAAGGCCAGAAGCGCGACGTAGCTCAACCAGTCTCCCGCCATCGAGAGGATCTGGGAGATCCAGAGTCGGGTGAAGACCGGATTGGTGCGCAGAAGCTGCCAGGGGGTCTGGGGGGCCTCGCAGGCCGCCTCCAGCCCGGACGCAGGAATCTCAGACACGGCCCCGACGGGTTCGCCTGGCGACCGACAACCCCTGCGCTGCCGAATCCAGGGGAAGGACGCCTCCTGCTCGGGGGGGAATCCCAGGCCCCATGAACAGATCCCGGTTCCTGCTCGGCCTGACGTTCCTCCTGCTGGCCACGGCGGCCTACGGCGTCTACCTGCGCTGGAAGGCGCCTCAGGCTCCGCATCCCGCCGTGGTCGGGGACTGGCGGGCCTCGGCCGGGGAATTGCGCCGGCTGGGCCGCTTCGAAGAGTCCGCAACCATCCTGCGCCAGGCCTACGCCGCCCACGGCGACCCCGAGGCCTGGAGGGGCCTCCTGAGCGTGCTGGAGGACATCGGCGATGCCCGCGAGCAGGTTCGCGAGGCCCGAGCCTTCCTGGAGGCTCATCCCGAAGACCCGGTGGGGCGCTGGCTCCTGGCCCGGGGCCTTCTCTTCGCAGCCTCCACCCACCCGAAGGCCCCCGAGTTCCAGGCCTGGGTGGACGAAGCGGATCGGCTGGCTGCAGACCTGGAAGGGGAAGGATTCCGCCCTGCCGAGGCTCCGGGCGCGGTGGCGATCCTCAAGATGCAGGCGGCCTTCCTGCGCCAACGCTGGGAGGAGGCCGATCGCCTGGCCGAAGAGGCCCTGGCGCTGGGGTCGACTCCGGGAGAAACCGCCGACATCATCAGCCTGCGCTTCGATCTGGCCCTCCGGGACGGAAAACCCGAGCAGGCCGAGGGCTTCCTCGACCAGGCCCTGGCGATGGTCGAGAGTTGGGAAAAACCTTCCTACTACCAGTTGAGGACCTTCCGAGAGGAGGCCCTGATCGTCCGCGAGGCCTTCTTCGACAAGCCCTTCACGGCTGCCGATCTGGATCGCCTGCGGCTCCTGCACCAGGAACTCCGAGAGCGGGGATTCGTCGACCCGACCCTGCCCCAGGATGACGAGGCCTCGAGAACCCAGGAGGCCATGCGCGAATGGGTCTCGATGCGCGAGCGGGGGGACCGCCAGGGACAACTGCAGATGCTCGAGGCCCAGCTTGCCTCGCCTCCGGCCCACCAACCCAGATGCTTCTACTCGGAAGCCGTGGCCTCGCCCTTCCGCCCGGTCTATCTCCACTTCCTGGCTGGGAAGCTGGCCCGGGAAATGGGGCAGCGCGACCGGGCCCGCGAACACTTCGAGGCCACGCTCGCGGCCCACCCCGACAACAAGCTGGTCCTGCACGAGCTTGAAGCCCTGCAATCAGGCGACCGCGGCAGGACCCGGCCAATCCCCTGAGAACCCTCCTGGGTGCGCAAGAACCGGGGGGTCTGGATGATTCGCATCCTGAAGCCTGAAATCCGAGTTGCGGAGGTCCGGGGGGGATGCCCCGGAGGAAGTCCGCATTGAGCCGATTCCAGCAGGATCCGGACCTCCAGGACGACCCGGGCCCCTTAAACCGGGCCGCTCCGCCCGAAGCCCCGGCAGGGCGCTGGCCTGCCCTGGGGGTGGCCGCCGTGGTCGTGCTCCTGAGCCTTTCCCTCCTGGCCTGGCAGGCCTGGTGGGAGCGCAGATCCTCCCTGATCATTCCCGACCACCATTATGTCCTGCGCCTGACCCACGCCGCCGCCGCCCACCACTGGATCCAGGTCCGACTCGGCCTGGAGGATCCCCAGGAGCTGGCGCAGCGCTTCCCGGGAATGTTGAGACGCGGCTTCCTGGGGTCCTTCCCGAATACCGACGACTACCCCCCACTGACCTTCCTGCTGGCAGGGGGCGCCATGACCTTGCTGGGCAAGACCCTGGCCATCGCCCGGATGTCCCAATGGTTCCTGGTGGCGGGATTCCTGGCCTGCATGGCCAGGATCGGATGGCAACTGGCCGGTCCACGCGGGGCGCTCCTGCTGGCCATCGGAGCGGCCACCTCCCCCTGGCTGAGCTATCACCTCTTCAATTTCTCGATGATACCCGCCCTGGTCCTGACCCTCGCCTTGACCATGACCTTGATCCTGGATTCCCGGGGACTGACCCGACGGAGAGCCTGCCTGGCCCTGGGGGTGGTCCTGGGCCTGGGGATGCTGGTCAACTACTCGTTCCTGTTGTTCAGCGCCCCCCTGGTTGCGACTGCAGCGTTCTGGGGCAGACGTTTTGCCCCAGGCGCTTGGAAGGGGGGAGTTGCCGTCGTCGTGACCTTCCTTCTGCTGGCCGCCCTGATCCTGGAAATCCAGGCCCAATACCAGCCGGGATACAACGCGGATTGGGACGAGCTGAGCCGGATCGGCTTCTGGTGTGCCGAGTCCCTCTTCCTCCTGCTGGCGCTCATCGCCTGGCGCCTGGGCCGAAGAGGATGGAATTCAGGCGCCGGCCTGGCGCTGGCCATCGCGGTGGCGGGGCTCATGTGCGCCCCCTGGTATCTGGCGCACCTGAAGCTGATGTTCAACCTGGTGGAGCTGCAGTGGTCCAGCTCTCCGGTCTGCCAGGAATCCCTGTGGGGATGGCACTTCGTCTTCTCCAAACTGGTCTTCCTGAACACCTTCTACACCCTGGGCCTTTCCCTCGTGCTCTTCGCACTGATCCTGCCTGGGAACCTGAGACGATGGGGTCCGGGCTACCCCGTGATCGTCGCCGGACTCCTGGGCTCGGTGGCGCTATGCTGGACCCTGCTGGTTCCGAACGTGCGCTACCTGGCCCCCCTCCTGCCCTTGATGACGACTGCGGCCTTTCTCTGGGCCGCCCGCTGGAAGTGGACCTTCATCGGATGCCTGGCCTTCCAGTTGCTGATGGGAGCATTGGAATTGCCATGGTTTCCGCCAAACTTGCCCTGGTTCCCGGTCCGCGCGGGCCTGGAGGAGCCCGATAACCGCCCGACGGCCAGGACCCCCTTCGATCTGGTGATCTGGCGTTCGGTGGACAGCCCCCTGGAAATGGAGGCCTCGGATCCCCTTCGAGTCCTTCCCCCCGGAGTCCGGGTCTCGGTCAAGATGCCGGGGATGACCCGGAAGTCCCCGGGGGAATTCAAACGACTCCGGATCTTCTTCGAATACTACCTGTGGGGAAGGAATCCCGTACCCCGGTGGTCCGATGAGAAGCTCCAAGATCTGGACCGGGTGGACTACGTGCTGGCCCTGATCGGCGACCCGGAGGTGGCGGAGAACCCGCGCCTGGCCATCGTGCCCGAATCCGACGCGGTGATCTACGTCGGCAATGAAACCCTGAAATTTCGACTTTTCCGGGTTATCCCCGAGAGGTCCCGCGAAACGCCCCGCCCCCCCGGGCAGGGCCCTGGTCGAACGGAAGACGCGATCCCAGGGCGGGATCCGGCGATCTCACCGGGCTGAGGCTCGGGGCCGGGCTCGGCAGGTCCATCGGCAGTGGGCAGGGAATTCCTCCAGGGCGACTGTGCCGACCTGAGGGCGACGACAGTCCATCCACAGAGCTGGCATCCCGGGGGCCGGGCGGGACCGTGTGCAGCCGGAATGAGGGAGTCCTGACATGGCCGAGAATTCCGAACCCGAAAGCACCAAGAAGCCCTCGGAGGTTCCATCGGAGGGGACCGAAGTCGTCGGTCAGCCCGAGACTGCGCCCCCAAAAGCAGCCCTGGAAGAGGGATCTGCTCCGAAGAAGACCGGTGGCTTCGACTTCCTGACGGTCCTGCTGATCCTGGTCGTCGCCCTCAACGTCGTCTTCTTCGTGTACAACAGCTACTTCAGCCCGTCCCCTGGCGACGACAGGCCCCCGGCCGCTCCAGGCTCGGCCCCCGAGGATCCCGGACGCCCCGGCCCGGACGGTCAAGCCTCTGGACCTCCTTCCCCATCCCCAAGGCCCTCGCCCATCGTCCTCACCGAAGCGGAGAAGGCCGAAGTCGAGAGGATCAGCCAATCCGCGGACAAGTTCCGCTATGACGATCCCAAGCTGCTGATGACCCTGATCGCGATGGCCAACCCCGAGAGCCCTGTCCGCCCCGACGCGATGCAGTGCCGGCGCTTCCTCAGCGAATTCGCGGTCCAGCGCCTGAACCAGCCCATGGAGGCCGTGACCGCCTCGCTGCTTGGCGAGGTCCTGGATGGCCAGCGCATGCAGGGATGGCTCAACTTCGGGGCCCCCAAGATGCTCCCCAAGGGTTCTCCGACGCCCGGCGAGTCCTCAGACGCCTTGCTCGAACGCACCCTGGCCAGCCTGAACAAGATCCTGGATGACGCCCGGCCCGACGAGGCGCCTGAAGTCGGCAAGGCCACCCCCTTCAAGACTCTGGACGAGGCCTGCAAGGCCCTGCTCTTCTGCAACGAGGAACCCGAAGGGATGCCCTTGATGCCCAGCCAGGCGGCGACCGCCCTGATGATCCTCCATCCCCTGGTGGCCGCCGGAACCCCGGCCTTCAACGCCGAACAGAAGAAATGGATCGGCCAGAATCTCCGAAACGACCTGGTTGTCGAGACCTTCCTGAAGAAGCAGGGATTGCCTTCGGATCCCGAGGCAGCGCTGAAGCAGCTTCAGGAACGCGCCCGGGCGGCCCTCCTGGATGCCAGCCGGCCGGACTAGAAGGAGCCGCTCCAGGCCGATGCCCTGGATCGGAAGGCTGGCCTGACTGCCCGGCCCTCCTCAAAGGCCCCAGGTCCTCTCGAGACGTGAGACGGCCCTCCGCCGCGTCCCACCGGCATGAACCGGCCCTGGGCCGCCCGGAGCCGGGACGCAGGAATCCCCGGCCAGCCACAGAACCCAGGAGCGCGGAGGACGCGTTGTCCGTCCAGGCTTCTTCCCTCCGACTCTTCGGAAGCTCCCACTTGTGCTGGCGCGAGCTTCCCCGCATTGAGGTGCCACCATGGCCGAACCGATTCGCGTGATCCTCATGGGAGCCGCAGGGCGCGACTTCCACAACTTCAACACCTGCTTCCGGAACAACCCGGAATACCGGGTGCTGGCCTTCACCGCGACGCAGATCCCCGACATCGAGGGGCGGATGTATCCCCCCGCGCTGGCCGGCTCCCTCTACCCGCAGGGCATCCCGATCCACGCCGAAGAGGAGCTCGCCGACCTGATCCGCCAGCACGACGTCCAGCAGGTCGTCTTCTCCTACTCGGATATCAGCCATGCCGACCTGATGCACAAGGCCTCCCTGGTCCTGGCCGCCGGGGCGGATTTCCGCCTGATCGGCCCGCGCGACAGCGCCATCAAGTCGAAGATCCCGGTGGTGGCGGTCTGCGCCGTCCGCACCGGCGTGGGCAAGAGCCAGACCACCCGCCGGGTGGCCGAGATCCTCAAGGAGGCCGGAATCCGGACCGCCGTGGTGCGTCACCCGATGCCCTACGGGGACCTGGAGAAGCAGGCCGTCCAGCGCTTCGCCACCATGGCCGACCTGGATCTGCACAAGTGCACCATCGAGGAGCGCGAGGAGTACGCCCCCCATATCGAGCGCGGCAACGTGGTCTTCGCCGGTGTGGACTATGAGGCCATCATGCACGAGGTCGAGAAGGAAGCCGACGTGCTGCTGTGGGACGGTGGGAACAATGACATTCCGTTCTACCAGCCCGACCTGCACATCGCCCTGGCCGACCCCCATCGCCCGGGACACGAGATGGCCTACTACCCCGGCGAGGTCAACGCCCGCGCCGCGGACGTGGTGATCCTCAACAAGTGCGAGACCGCCCGGCCCGAGGATGTCGAGAAGGTCCGCCAGAGCGTCATGGCCCTGAACCCGAAGGCCTCCGTGATCCTGGCCCACTCGCCGATGACGGCCGACAACCCCGACCTGATCCGCGGCCGCCGGGTGCTGGTGGTCGAGGATGGCCCCACCCTGACCCACGGCGAGATGGGCTACGGAGCCGGGCTGCTGGCCGCCCGCCAGTACGGCGCGGCCGAGATCATCGACCCGCGTCCCTTCGCCGTGGGCTCGCTCAAGGCCACCTTCGAGAAGTGGGCGCATCTGGGCCCGGTCCTGCCGGCCATGGGCTACTCCGAGAAGCAGTGCGACGAGCTGCGCCAGAGCATCGCCGCCTCCCAGGCGGAAGCCGTGGTGATCGGCACCCCGATCGACCTGGGCGCCGTGATCGAGATCGGCCTGCCCTCGACCCGGATCCGCTACGAGCTGGAAGAGAAGTCCGGCCCGGCGCTGAGCGAGCTGCTCAAGCCGGTCATCGAGAAGGCCCGCAAGCCGGTGGCCTCGCGCTGACC
>JALHDH010000115.1 GCA_022839105.1 bacterium | reverse complement strand
CGACGATCAGGATCGCGTTCTTCGAGGCCAGGCCCACCAGCATCAGCATCCCGATCTGGACGTAGATGTTGACGTCCATCCGGATCAGGACCATCCCCAGGGCAGCCCCCAGAACCACCGAGGGCAGGCCCAGCAGCACCGAGAAGGGGACCCCCCAGCTCTCGTACTGGGCGGCCAGGAAGAGGAAGACGAAGATCAGGCCCATCACCAGGATCTGGGCGGTCTGGCCCGAGGAGAGCTTCTCCTGGTAGGCCGTCCCGGTCCATTCGTAGCCGTAGCCCTGGGGCAGGCTGCCAGCCACGGATTCCAGGGCGGCGATGGCCTCGCCCGAGCTGCGGCCGGGGGCCGCCTCGGCGTTGACCTCGGTGGCCCGATACAGGTTGTAGCGGACCAGGACATCCGGTCCGGTCACCTCCCGGATCTGGCTGACGGTCGAGAGGGGGACCATCTGGCTGGTCGTGGAGCTGCGCAGGTAGATCTTTCCGATATCCTCGGGCTTGCGCCGGAACTCGGACTCGGCCTGCAGGTAGACCCTCCAGGTGCGCCCGAACTTGTTGAACTGGTTGACGAAGTAGCCTCCCAGGTTGATCTGCAGGGCGGTGAAGGCCTGGTTGACCGGGATCCCCAGCAAGGCCAGCTTGTCCCGGTCGACCTGCACGTCGATCATCGGGATGTTGGGGTTGAAGAGCGAGTAGGCCATCCGGAAGACGCCGGTCTGCATGGCGGATGCGACGAAGTCGGTGGTGACCTGGGCCAGTTCGTCCACCGAGGCCCCGGTGCGATCCTGCAGTTCCAGGGTCACCCCGCCCGTGGTTCCCAGGCCTGGGATGGCAGGGGGGCCGAAGACCTGGATCTGGGCTTCGGGGAACTGGGCCAGTTGGGCCTGCAGGGCGGGGATCAACCCGCGGACCTTCATCGAAGGGTCGGTCCGCTCGTCCCAGTCCTTCAGGACGGCCACGACGCCGGCGCAGTTCGAACTGGTCGTTCCCTGCACCAGGTTGTAGCCGATCAGGCCCAGGGTCTTTTCGACTCCGGGTGCCTGGCCGACGATGGCGTCCACCCTCTGCAGCAGGTCGGTCGTCCTCTCGAGGGAGGCGCCGCTGGGCAGCGTCACGTTGACCATGATGTTGCCCATGTCCTCGGGCGGGATGAAGCCCGTGGGGAGCTTGGACATCAGGCTGAAGGCGCCGAAGTAGACCGCCCCGAGGAGGGCCAGGGTCACCACGACCCAGCGGATGGCCTTGCGGACCAGGAAGACATAGCCCCGGGTCGTCCACTCGAAGCCCCGGTTGAAGCCGTTCAGGAACCAGCCCAGCGGGCCCCCCATGGGCTTGCGCGGACGCAGGATCATCACGCACAGGGCCGGGGTCAGGGTCAGGGCCACCAGGGCCGAGAGCAGGACCGAGACCGAGAGCGTGATGGCGAACTGACGATACATCTCGCCGGTGATGCCGCCCATGAAGGCGACCGGGACGAAGACCGAGCACAGGACCAGGGCGATGGCCACCACCGGCCCCGAGACCTCCTCCATGGCCTTCTCGGTGGCCTGGAGGGGCGTCATGCCATGCTCGATGTGGTGTTCGACCGCCTCCACCACGACGATGGCGTCATCCACCACGATGCCGACCGCCAGGACCAGGCCGAACATCGTCAGCAGGTTGATCGAGAAACCCATCGCGGCGAAGCCCGCGAAGGTGCCCACCAACGAGACCGGCACGGCCAGGATCGGGATCAGGGTGGCGCGGAAGTTGCCCAGGAAGATGAAGACCACGATCAGGACCAGCACGATGGCCTCGAAGAGGGTGCGGACCACCTCCTCGATCGACTTGGTGACGAAGATCGTGCTGTCGTAGGTGACTTCGTAGTTCACGCCCTCGGGGAAGTCCCGCGAGAGCTCCTCCATCTTCTCACGGACCTGCCGGGCCAGCACCACCGCGTTGGCGTCGGGCTGCTGGTAGACGGCGAGGATCACGGCCGGCTTGCCGTTCAGGGTGCCCTGCGAAGAGTAGGTCTGGGCGCCCAGTTCCGTCCGGGCGACGTCCTTCACCCGCAGGACCGAGCCGTCCGGCTGGGTGCGCAGGATGATGTTCTCGAACTCGGCCGGCTGGTCCAGCCGCCCTTTGACCTTCACCGGGTACTGCATCTGCTGGCCCGGCGCCTGGGGGGGATCGCCGATCGAGCCTGCGGCGGCCTGGATGTTCTGGCTCTGGATGGCCCCCACCAGATCCTCGGCGGTGACCTGCAGCTTGGACAGGACATCCGGACGCACCCACAGCCGCATCGAGTAGTCGCGCTGACCGGCCACGATGGTGGCCAGGCCCACCCCATTGAGGCGCCCGAGCTGGTCGATCAGGTTGATGGTGGCGTAGTTGCTGAGGAAGAGGCTGTCCTTGCTGCCATCGTCGGAATACAGACTGATATAGACCAGGTTCTGGGTGGACTGCTTCTTGACGGTGACGCCCGCCTTGGTCACGTCGGCCGGAAGCAGGGGGTTGGCCTGGTTGACCCGGTTCTGGACATCGACCATGGCCAGGTCCTGATCCCGGCTCAGATCGAAGGTCACCTGCAGGATATAGGTCCCCGAGTTGGTGCACAGCGAGCGCATGTAGAGCATGCCCTCGGCCCCGTTGACCTGCTGCTCGATCGGGGCGGCCACGGTCTGCTCGACCACCTCGGCGCTGGCCCCCTGGTAGCCGGCCGTCACCTGGATCACCGGGGGGGTGATCTGGGGATACTGCGCGATCGGCAGCGACGGGATGGAGACCGCGCCGGCCAGCACGATCACCAGCGAGATCACGATCGCGAAGACCGGACGGTGGATGAAGAACCTGGCCAAGGGCTACCTCCCGGTGGACGCGGCTTGGGATTCCTCTTCCGGTGCGCAGACGACACCGGGCTTGACCTTCTGGGTCCCCTCGACGATCACGCGCTCGCCGCCCTCCAGGCCGGACTTCACGATGAAGTCCGCGCCCTGCTCGCCGGCGGTCTCGATGTTTCGGGAAACCACCTTGTTGCCCTCGCCCACCAGGTAGACCATCTGCATCGACTGCACGGTCACCACGGCCTTCTGGGGGATCAACACGACCTCCTTGGGGCTGAGGCTGGTCAGCCGGATCCGGCCGAACTGCCCCTCCCGGAGGATGGCGCGGGAGTTCGGGAAGATGGCCCGGAGCCCCATGGTGCCGGTCTTGGCGTCCAAGGCCCGGTCCACCATGCCGAAGCGGCCCTTGTGGGGGTACTTCGTCCCGTCCACCAGGACCAGCTCGAACTCGACCCTCGGGCCCGAGCCGGGCTGCTGGATCATCCACAGATACTCGGCTTCGCTGATGCTGAAGTTGACGTAGATCGGGTCGATCTTCGAGATGGTGACCAGGGGCGTGGTGTTGCCCATCTGCCCCACCAGGTTCCCGGGATCCACGTTCAGTTTGCCGATCACCCCGTCGATGGGCGAGGTGATCGTGCAGTACCCCACGTTCAGTCGGGCCTGGGTCACCTGGGCTTCGGCCGCCTGCAGGTTGGCCCGGGCCACCTCGATGTTGGCGGCATCCGAGAGCTCGGTATTGCGCAGGTTCGCCTCCCGGACCTCCACCTGGGCCAGGGCCACGTTCACCTGGGCGGCGGCCACGTCCCGCTGGGCCACGGCGTCATCCAGGGTCTGTTGGGGAATCACGCCGTTGGCGGCCAGGGGCTTGTAGCGGTCGACATCCTGTTGGGCCAGCCGAAGCTTGGCCTGGGCCGAGACGAGGTCCGCCTTGGCCGAGGTCAGATCCGCCCGGGCCTTGCGCACGTTGACCTGGGCCAGGGCATAGGTCAGATCGGCCCGGGCCTGGGCCACCTTGGCCTGGGCCGCCTGCAGATCGGCCTGGTAGGGGGCGTCGTCCAGGGTGAAGAGGACCTGCCCGGCGCGGACGCCATAGCCCTCCTCAAAGTCGAAGTGCTCCAGGTTGCCCTGGACCCGGGCCCGGACGTCGATGCTGTCACCGAACTGGGTCTGGGCGGGCCACTCCCAGGCGATGTTGAGGGGCTCGCGGCGCGCCTCGGCCACAACCACCTTGGGAGGAGCGGCCATGGCGGCCGGAGGGGAGGCCCCGCCGGCGGGAGAGGCGCCACCCGCTGGTGTCTCCTTCCCCCCCCCGCACCCGGCCAGGGCCAGGAGCACCATCATCATGCCGGCGGCCAGGCTGGCCCGCCCGCTCAAATCGCCGTGTCGACCCCAGGATCGCATCTTGTTCTCCTCGACATCAGGGCTGGCGCCCGGTCGGCCGATCCCTTCCGGGGGCCTCAAAGGCTCTCGGGACGAATCGCCAGGCGGCGGAGGGGGAAATCCAGGCCGACGCTGTTCTCCAGCGCGGCGAAGGCCAGTTCCCGGTCATAGACGGCGACGACCTGGTTCTGGCGGGCATCGTTCAGGCTGCGCAGGGCGTCCTGGACCTCCAAGGAGGTTCCCAGGCCGTTCAGGAAGCGCTGACGCGCCATGTCGTAGTAGATCTCGGCCGCCTCGACCCGCTTGGCGGCCGTGGCCAGGGTGACCTCGGTCAACTGGAATTCCAGCCAGGCGCTCTCGATCTGCAGGCGGATCTGGTTGCGAAGCTCCTCGCCGGAAGCCTCCAGGCTGCGAAGGTCGGACTCCGCCTCCTGGATCCTGCCATTCCGGAAGCCCCCATCCCACAAGGCCCACTTCACGCTGAGATTCAGTTGATACATGTCCTGCGGCGTGGTGTGGTACCCCGGCGAGGCGATATAGTCGGCCGAAAGGCTCAGGTTGGGTTGACTCTCGCTGCGGGCTGCGTCCAGCAGGGCTCGGGCCACCTCCAGGCTGCGATCCAGGGCCAGCATCTCGGCCCGTTGCTTGAGGCCCAAGGCCTGCAAGGCCTCGAGGTCGACCGCGGGATCCACTTCGATCTCGCGGGGAACCTCCAATTCCACGGCCTGCCGGGGAGGCTCGTTCAGGACCGTCAGGAAGCTGGCCGTGGACACCTGGACCGAGTTGCGGGCCCGGGCCAACTGCTCGGTGGCCTCGGTCACCTGCAGGTCCGCCTGCACCACGTCGTAGCGGGCCATGACCCCCTGGGCGTACAGCTTCTCGGCATCCGAGAGGCTCTGCCGGCTGACCTGCAGGTTCTGGGTGGCCACCTCCACCGAGGCATCCGACTTGAGGCGATTGAAGAAGGCCTGCTTGACCTGGTAGCCCAGATTGTTCCGGGTCGTCCGGGCATTCTCCGACTCCACCCCGATCTGCAGGAAGGCGGCCGCGATCTGGTTTTCGACCTTGCCGAACGAGGTCAGCAGCAACTGCAGCGAGGTGGTGATCTGGCTGGAGAGCGAGTCCAGGGTGGGGACCGTCAGGGGGCCGAAACTCGAGGTCCGCTTCTCCTGCAGGGTGGTCTTGTCGCCGAAGACGAACTGCAGGTTCTTCTGGCTCTGCTGTTGACGGTAGCGGGCTGCGGCGGAGGTCACCCTCTCGTCGGCCACCCGCACCGTGGGGTTCTGCTCGAGACCCTTTTCCAGACTTCCTTGAAGGGTGTAGAGGGGAATCGCCGCGGGAGCGCTCACGGCAGGAGGGGAGGGGAGCGGTGGTGGCTGGTTGCCCCCGGGAGGCAGATCCGCCCGTGCGGTTCCCCCTGCCCCCAGAAGCAGGCTGCACGCCAGCAGGATTCGGACCGATCTCATCTCAGTACCGCCGTCAAGGGATTGCCTGCCATTCTGTGGAGTCGCCGAATCCGCTTCCCCCGAAATCCACTAGCCCGTCCAGAAGTCCCGAAGCCCTCTGGCCTGGGCGGACTCGCGAAGCCTCTGCAGGGCCCGGGATTCGATCTGGCGGGCCCTCTCCCGGGTCACCCCAAGGACCTGCCCGACTTCCTGCAAGGTGCGGCGGTTTCCTCCATCCAACCCGAACCGCAGCGAGAGCACCTGCCGTTCGCGATCGTTGAGGCCTTCCATCAGGGCTTCCAGGTGGGTGCGCAGCATCCCCGTGGAGGCCTCCTCCAAGGGCGTCCCCCGGTCGCGATCCTCCAGGAGATCCCCGAGTTCCGCGTCCCCCTCCGGCCCCACCGGGGAGGCCAGCGAGACCGGCTCCGCCGGCACGTCCAGGGCCTCCCGGACCCGCACCTCGGCGGCCTCCCGGCGGCGGGCCACCTCTTCTTGAAGGGAACGCTCGTCGACGGGCCGCCCCCTGTTCTCGCGGATCAGTTCCTCGCGGACCTGGGCCGGATCGACCGGTTCGGCTTCCTGGGCCAGCTCCTCGGCCGTGGGTTGTCGGCCCAGCCTCTGGGAAAGGGCGGCCCGGATGCGGACCAGCCGGTTCATGCGCTCGAGCATGTGGACCGGAAGACGGATGGTGCGGCCCCGTTCGGCCAGGCCCCGCTGGATCCCCTGACGGATCCAGTTGGTGGCGTAGGTCGAGAACTTGAATCCGCGCTCGGGATCGAATTTCTCGACCGCCCGCATCAAGCCCAGGTTCCCGTCCTGGATCAGATCCAGCAGGCCCAGTCCCGGCCGCACGAAGGTCCGGGCGATGCTGACCACCAGACGCAGGTTGGCCTCGATGAAGTGGCGTCGAGCCTCCAGTCCGGCGCCCACCAGCGCCTCGAGTTCGGCGCGACGAGGGCTGGAGGGAGGGACCCGACCGAGTTTTTGGGTGGCCAGAACGCCGGCCTGGATGGTCCGGGCCAGATCCTGCTCCTGCTGGCGGGTCAGAAGCGGGAGCCGGCCCATCTGTCGAAGATAGACCCCGACCAGATCCTCGGTGTCCTCGGTCTCGGGCGGCCCCTGGCGGGCCGGGATCGCCACCTCGACCCCCTCGCCGTCCAGGGTCTCCAGAAGCCCCTGGATGGTCTCGGGTTCGAGATCCTCGCGCTCGGCCAGGATCCGCTCCAGGTCTGAGAGGGAGAAGGTTCCGGACTGGCGCGCCACCTCCAGGAGACGGGCCACCTCCTCGGGCAGCGCGGACGGGTCGATCTCGGTCACCTGGATCCGATTCCCGGTCCAGGCTCGACCTCCCCCTTCCGGGCAGGCTCTCTGCACCAAAGCCTCTCCAGAGGTAGGCAAGTGCTCTGAGGTCGCGAACATGGTGCCCGTGCGCACCCTGGCCCCTCTGCGCCAGACCCTGTTCTGGCTTCTGGTCATGACCGCCCTGGCCATGGGCGGGCTTCTCTCCGTCCTGATCCAGGGACTCCTGAAATCCGAGGAACTAGACCGACAGGCCGAGCTGGCGACCCGCGCCCTGCTGGTCCGGGAGAGGGCGCGCGATGCCCTGTCCCGCCCCGAGATCCCCGATCTTCCCGGCCGTCAGGAGCTGGAACTGGCCCTGGTGAGAGGCGACGAAAAGGAGAGGCGACGAGCCCTGGACCGCTTCCAGAACGACGCCCTGCTGACCCTCCTGCAGGTCCAGCAGATCCGAGCCCGCGAGCAGACGGTGGCGGCCCTGGTCTCGGGCCTTCTGGCCCTGACCTGCGCGGCCTGCCTGGCCGCCCTGCTCCTGATGTTCCGCCAGCGCATCCTGGCCCCCATCTCCACCCTGAACCAACTGGCCCGCGGCGTGCTGGACGGAGAACTCGATCGCCGAGCGCCGCCATTCGGTCAACCGGAGTTTGCCCTGCTGGGAGAATCCATGAACGCCATGCTGGACGGCCTGGAGGCCCGGGTCCGGGACCTGGAGGTGGCTCGAGGCCAACTGGCGGATCTGCTGGCTTCCGGCCCCGCGGCCCTGCTCGAGGTGGACCGGGAGGGCCGTGTGCGCTCGGCCAACGCAGCCGCTCAACTCCTGGCCGGTCGTGAGCTGGAGGGGAGGGCCGCTCCCGAGGTCCTGCCCCTGATCGACGAACAGGGGAGCTCGTTCTGGCATGCCCCTCCCGGCCAGGCCGGCGTGCACTGGATCCTAGAGGGGGTGCCGGTGGCCGCGGCCCGGGTGCACCTGGACGGGGAATCCACCCTGGTGCACCTGCGCGATCTGCGCGCGATGCCCCACGAACCGGGTCCGGAGGAAGAGTTTCCCGACCCGCCCGAGGCCCTGCCCGCCGAGTTCGCCGCCCTGACCGGCCGCGAGCAGGAGATCTTCGGCGAGATCGCCCGGGGGCGCACCAACAAGGAGATCGCCGAGGACCTCTTCATCTCGGAGGGCACCGTCAAGACCCACGTCAACAACATGCTCCGCAAGCTGGGGCTGCGGGATCGCGTGCAGGTCCTGCTCTATGCCGCGCGTCGGAACCTTTTGCCCCAGGAGGTCCAGGATTCCCAGGAACCCCAGGACCCGACGGGATTGTAACCCCGGCCGCATCCTGGCATACTTCAGATGGGACGGCGACCCCGCCGTCCCGGTTCAGGTTGGACGGCGACCCCGCCGTCCCGGGCGAAGCCATCAGACGGAGGCCGGTCCATGAAGAGCTCCCTGGCGGCCCTGGTGGAGGGGCCGCTGCGCGGTCGGCGCTACCGCTTCGTCGCGCGCGAGGACGGTCGTCGCCGCTCGGGAGTGATCCGGGCGGACAACCGCCAGTCGGCCATCGCCGCCCTGGGCGCACGGCGATGGGTCCTGATCCGCCTCGACGAGCTCGAGCCTCCGCAGCACCGGCCCGGACCCGGCCGTCCCCGGGAGGCAGCCGGCTTCTTCCGGCAACTGGCCGTGATGTACCGCAGCGGGGTGCAACTGGCCGACGGGATGGAGATCCTCCTCCGTCAGGCCACCCGCTCGATGCGTCCAAGCCTTCGCGAGATGCTGGGCTGCCTGCTGGCGGGGAGACGCCTCTCGCAGGCCATGCAGGCCTGCCCGGCCTGGGTTCCCGCCTGGTGCCTCCCCGCCGTGGCCGCCGCCGAAGGCTCGGGGACCATGGCCCTCACGCTGGATCGCCTGGCCGCCACCCTCGAGCATTCGGAAGCCCTCCGGCACCGGATCCGCCAGGCCTTGGTCTACCCCGCCTGGATCCTGGGCCTGGGCCTGCTCCTGAACCTGGCCCTGGCCCGCACCCTGGCACCGGCCTTCGCCCGGGCCTTCCAGCAGGCCGAGGTGCCGGTGCCGGCCTTCACCCGGGCTGTCCTGGAGGCCACCCGAACCCTGGGCGATCCCCGCGCCTGGCTGGTGCTGGCGATCCTGGCCGGCCTGGCCTGGCTGGGGCTGCGCCGCGAGGGCCTGCAGGCCTGGCTGGACCGCTGGCCGCTGGTGGGCCCGCTGCGCCTCCGGGCCGCCCGGATCGCCGCCCTGCACACCCTGGCCACCCAACTCGAGGCCGGAATTCCCCTGCAGCGGGCCCTGACGGGAACCGCCCAGGCCGTCGGGTCCTCCACCCTGGCGACGGGAATCGAGGCCATCCGGCTTGAAGTCATGGAAGGAAGGCCCCTCTCCGAGGCCCTGGGAAGGCATGGATTCAGCCAGATGACCTCGCAGTTCGCCCTGGCGGCCGAAGAATCCGGGGCCTATCCGGAACTCCTCCGCCGCGTGGCCGAGACCGAGCAGGAGGCCCTGGACCTGGCCCTGGAGACCACCACCCGGCTGCTCGAGCCGATCCTGGTCGGCCTGCTCGGCCTGGTGATCGGCACGGTCAGCATCGCCCTCTTCTTGCCCCTCTACTCCGCAGCAGCATCCTGGTGAGCCCCGAGGTACCCATGAATCGAACCCGAAGACGAGGACTCAGCCTCGCCATCCTCCTGCTGACCGTGATGGTCGTCTCGGTGGTGACGGCGGCCATCCTGACGCGGCTGCAGCAGGC
>JALHDH010000222.1 GCA_022839105.1 bacterium | reverse complement strand
GCCCTGAGAGCCATCCCCATGACTCACGCCTTCAAGCAGGAACGGATTGTTGATTCTTTGTGACGGGGCCTCCCGGGAGTCTAATCCCACTCAAAGGATGTCGATGAGAAATCGGCCCGCAAGACCCCCTGAAAGGGCTTGGAAGGGCTGGCTCCGGTGCCGGACGAGATTTATGCCGTCGAGGCCTTCAAGAAGGCCGCAGATCATCGCCAGTGAATCGCGCAAACCCCTGCGGCGCAGGCGATTGAGCGATCGCGAAATTGGACCTGGCGGGCCCATCCACGGTAAAATAAGGTATGGAGAATCCGGCATCCCAGGCCAGTCCCGACCTCCGCCCGGAAGTCCTCGCGCTCCTAGAGGACTCCGCCCGGGGCTTGCGGCCCTCCCGGGCCCGGCAGGTCGCCCTGATGCAGGAAGCCCTGACTGTTCTGAGGCCTCTGGGACGAGGGTGGTGCTGACGACCTCTTCTAAATCGGAGCCTTCAACCTGGCGCTTCAGGCGAATCCTGTCGAGCATAGACTCGCCGACGTCCAGGATCAGCACCCGCCCGGACCAAGAGGATTGACGTTCCGCTCCGGCTCCCACACAATGACCATGCCATACGATTTTGCCATACCTGGAGGCTGGCCGTGGGTGAAACTCGGAAAGCAACCTTCGTCCTGCCGGTTGCGCTGATCGCCAGGATGAGGCGCCTGGTGGACTTGGGCTTCGCCGAGTCGGCTTCCGCCCTTGTTCGGGAATCCGTCGAGGAAAGAGTCCGCCAACTTCGGGAGATGGAACTGGCCCGGGAGTTTGAGGAGGCCGCCCGGGACCCCCTCTTCCTCGCAGACCAGAGAGAAGTCGAAGAGGCCTTCTCCTCCGCGGTCGCGGACGGTCTGAGGCTCGACGGATGAACCTGGAGCAGTGGGGGCTGTACCTGGCGCGCCTCGACCCCATCGAGGCCTCTGAACAGGCCGGGCGGAGGCCAGTCCTGGTGGTCGCCAGACAGAGCATCCTCCGCTCCCTGGCGGTTGCCACGGTCGTGCCCTTGACCTCGCGCAAGCCCGGGCGCCGGATCTATGGCACCGAAGTGCTCCTGCCTGAGGGAACGGCCGGTCTCTCGGTGGATTCCATTGCCATGGCGCACCAGGTCCGCACTCTTGCCATCTCCCGCTTCGACGCGCACATTGGCACCCTGGTGGATGCGGCGCTGCGCGCGGCCATCCGTACGGCACTGCGGACCTGGCTGGACCTGGACTGAGACGCGACATGCAGGTGGTCCCCGACCTTTGCCTGGCAGGGCGCCCCCCTCAAAGGGGTTGACGGATTCCCCTGTAGGCCCCCCCCGGCGAACTCCCGGGAGGAACGAACAGGGCCATGGACGCGCCAGTGACCCGCGCCCACCACGTTTCCCAGGAATCTCCTGCGAAACATGACGGAGACTGCGAGCCCGATGGGGCCGCGGATCACCCACGCCTGGCCTCAGCTCAGGACCAGGTCCAGGCAGTCCTCCAGGACCTCGGGTTTCAACTCCGGGAAGGTCAGGAGGGCCAGGTTGGCCCGCACATGTTCCGGATTCCTCATGCCGACCAGCGCCGTGGTCAGCCCTGGAGCCGAGCGGGTGAACTGCAGCGCCCGCGCGGCGTCCCCGGGAAGGTCGGGCATGGCCTGGCGCAGGCCGAGCGGCAGGCCCGAGGCCAGGGCCCCCTGGCCCAGCGAGACGCTGGAGAAGGTGGTCAGCCCCAGCTCGGAGGCGGCCTTCCAGAGC
>JALHDH010000114.1 GCA_022839105.1 bacterium | reverse complement strand
ACTCGCTGACCGGGACGGGATGATTTTCACGTCCCGGTAACACTTTCACCCCGACCGGCTGATAAAGTGTCAGGTGGGGGCAGACTCGGACGGACCACCACAAGGGAGAGCTGATAGATGTTTACGGTTGGCAGCAAGGTGATACACCCCCTCCACGGCCTGGGTACGGTTGAAAAGGTCGAAGAGAAGACCATCCTCGGGCAGTTGAGCAAGTTTGCATGTATCTCCTTCCAGAACGACCGCCTGAAGATCATGGTGAACCTTGAACAGAGGAACTCCATGATCCGTCCCCTGGTCGAGGCCGCCGAGATCGACAAGGTGATGGACCACCTGCGCAACTGCGAAGGCAACCTCCCTACCAAGTCCTCGGAGCGCTACAACATCAACCTCAAGAAGATCAAGAGCTGCGACATCTACCAGTTGGCCGAGGTCGTGCGCGACCTGACCGGTCTTTCCCGCGACAAGAAGCTCTCTCCCAAGGAGCAGCAGATGCTCAAGCAGTCCCGCAAGATGCTCTCGGTCGAGTTCAGCTACGTGACCAGCCGCGACGAGGAAGAGATGGAAGCCCTCATCGACGCCACCTGTCGCAACGAAGAGGCCGAGGCCCTGGCAGCCACCGCCTGAAGAGCCGGCGCACGAGGATCCGTCCCGGGCGGCCTCCCTGAAGGGAGGCCGTTCTTGTTTCCGGAGATTTCTCAGCGAGGCGCGGCCAGCCAGAGCTTCGCGTGCTCCAGGGCATCGACTCCGGTGGGCACCGCCTGATCCGGTTGCAGGCCGACCTGGTCCAGTGAAGACCCGTCCCGGGACTGATAGCGCCCCGTGGTGAGACGCAGGCCATATCCCCCTGGCAGCGGATGGAGGGTCTGGATCACGGCCTTCCCGAAGGTCCGGGTGCCGAAGATCCGAATTCCCGGCGTCCCCTTCAAGGCCTGAGCCACGATCTCTCCGGCGCTGGCGGTTCCGCGATCGACCAGGACGGCCATCGGCGACCTCCAGACCGGTTCGCCGCCGGCGCGGACCTTCCGGACACCGGCCCGGGTCTGGACGCGAAGCAGTTCCCCTCCCCTGAAAAGGGCGGCCACCTGGAGGCCCTGCTGGAAGTCCCCCCCAGGATTGGTCCGCAGATCCAGGACCAGGCTTCGGGCCCCTTGCGCCGCCAGGGCTTCCAGGGCCTGGCGGGTCTGCGCCCCCGTCTGGGGACCGAAGTATCCCAGGCGCACCAGCCCGACTCCAGGGCTCAGAAGCCGGGCCTGCACCCCAGGGAGCCGGAACCTCTGACGGCGCACGGGGACCTGGAGCCGAAGCCCCTGGCGCTCGAGATCCAGGAGGACCGAAGAACCCTCGGGCCCGGTCAGAAGGTCTCCAGCCCGATAGAAGGAGAGCCCCCGCACCGGTCTTCCGTCGATGGCGACGATCCGATCCCCGCACAGAAGCCCGGCGGCACGGGCGGGCGAGCCCTCCAGACAGGCCACCACCACCAGGATGGAATCCCAGGCCAGTTCCACCCCGATCCCGATGAACGCCCCCTGCTCGCGGGCCCGGCGATCCGAGACCATGTCCTCGCGGTCCAGAAGGGCCGTGTAGGGGTCCCCCACGGCCTCGACCATGCGCAGGATGGCCCTCTCGGCGGCGGCACCCAGGACCTGAGGTTCCCTTGCCGCCAGGTCCGCCAGGACCCCCTCCACGGCGGGCCACCCGGCCAGGGTGGTCGCAGTCCCGGGGCGGATTTCGCGCACCCCGACAAGTGCCCCGGCAGCCAGGCGGGATTCGGAGGGTGAATCGATGTGCTGATCGGTGAGCAGGGTGCGGACCTGCCGGATGGTGGTCAGGACGTGGTCGGTGCGAAAATCGGCCCCGGCCCCCCGACTGAAGGACCACGCCAGAAGAACGCAGAAGAGGAGGGTCCACAGGCCGGAGCTCCGGCCTGTGGACGGGGCTTCCCCAGATCCCTGGAGGAGGACCGAGGACTCGACTGAACGCACGAAAGGACCTTCTGCACCGATCCCCGAGCCCCTGTGCATTCCTCCGGCTCCCTGCCGGGCGGGTGCACTGAAGCCTGTGATGCAGGGGAATCGCTTCCTGGCCGGGAACCGGGGACCCGGATTGGCCAGCGCAAGCACCGGGGCGAGGGAACAGGCCGAGCCGGCGTGCCTGCAGGCGCGGAACCTCAAGATCCGCACCTGTGGCCCACGAACACGACCCGGATCAGGCTCCGGGGGCCGCAGAGGAAGTGGATTCAGGAGGCTGGCAACCCTTTGACCAGAGGCCGGATATCGCGATTCGGAGTTCTCGTCCTGGCATTGACGGGCTGGCTTGCCCTCGCGACCCCGTCCTGGGCCCAGAGTTCGGACAGCGAGGCGGTCGAGGCCATCGCCTCGGTCTATTCCAAGTCCATCCGCGTCACCTCGTTCCAGGCGGACTTCAACCTGATCCGACAGGACCAGACCTTCCTGGAGAAGTTCTTCCCCGAGAACGAGTTCTACGACAACGTGAGCCTGCACGGGATCGTCAACTTCGACGCCCGATCGGGGCTCTACAACCTGTACTTCCGAATCGGCGGAGTGGATTACCACCACTTCGCCCTCCGGGGGCCTGCGGTCGCCTATCTGGGCGCCGAGCGGATCTTCAACCTGATGTCGGATCCCACGCCGATCCGACTGGAACCCACCCCCTCGCCCTCCCCCTCCCCGGAGGATCCCTCGGCCTCGCCCGAAGACCCCTCTCCCTCGCCTTCTCCCACCCCTGCGGGCTTCACGGATCTCGACCCGGAGATCGGAGCGCCGGTTCCGGGGCATCCCCTCCTCTTCCTGTGGCCCTACCCGCTGCAACCCACCTCCCGCACCTTCACCTACACCGTGCTGGCCCGCAACGAGATCGTCTACGGCCGGAGATGCCTGAAGATCCAGGCGACGGCCCGCGGGACCGGGAACCCGGTCCTGATCTGGGTCGACCCGAAGGCCGGACTGATCACCCAGGTCCAGGTCACCGACTCCAAGACCGGCAAGAAGATCCGGACCACCTACGCGGGCTTCCACCCCCCCGATCCCAAGACCGGCTTCACGATGTACAACCGCGCCCAGGTGGTTGTCGACGACCAGCCTCTGTACCTGGTCGTGTTGAGCAAGACGGCGATCAACCCCGACAAGATCATGATCACCCGCACCGAGCAGTCCCGACCGCTCTCCGAGGACCGTCCGGCCCGGCCCAACACCGACCTCGGCCCGGCGGTGCAGTTCCTCACGCGCGGGTTGATCGTCCTGGTCTCGATCCTGGCCCTGGTGCTGGCCGTCCTGGGCTACCGCTACCTGCGCTTTGCCGTCTCGCGCCAGGAATTCTCCGATGAGCTGCTGGTCATCGACGAGGAGGATGGCCGCTTCACCGAGTTGCTGGACAAGCTGGGCTATGCGGTGACGCCCTTCAACGCCGAGATCCTGACCCAGGAACGCATGCTCCTGGGCAAGGGAGCCACCGCGGACACCACCCGCCGCCCTCGCGGCGTGGTGGTCGCCCCCGAATCCTTCTCGGAGGCCAAGTCCTACTTCTACTTGGTGCGCGCCTTCGTGGAAGAAGGCGGTCGGGTCCTGGTCATGTACCACTCGCCCCGGTCCTCCGCCGGGATGCCCTTCACGCCGGGCTTCCTGCCGATGTCCTCTTCGGACGCCTCGACCGAGTACGTCTCCAGGTCCGGCCTCTTCCAGACCATCTCGGAGGACGATGTGGCGCGACTGGCCGGAGCCCTGGCGGCTCCCGAGGTCTACAACAAGGGCAACCAGGGCCCGTTGAGCGAAGAATTCGTGGTCGCCAGGAACAAGAGCACCGGGGTCAAGGGAGCCGTGGTCGGGGTGCTGCGCCAGGGCAAGGGCGAATATATCCTGTGTCAACTGAGGTTCGAGCCGGAGGTCACCCTCAATAGCGCGCCGGTGCGGCGGGCCCTGAGCGATCTGATCCTGTTCCTGCAGGCCCGCAAGCCCGCCCGCGAGGAGGAAGCTTCAAGCCTGACCTGATTCCAGGAAGGCCTTCAGACGATTCAAAGCGAAAAACAGGCCAGGGATGGAATCCGTCCTGGCTGTCGAGAGTGCAAGTCGGGGGAATGCTGGTCTTTCAGTCTGTGAGGAGGAACGTCGTCCGTGCCGACCTACCGGTACCAGGCCCAGACCCGTGATGGCCGGCTTGTCACCAACACGATCGAAGCCGTCAACCTGAACCTGGCCATCGACACCCTGACAGCCAGCAAGCTGAAGATCCTGGAAATCAAGCCTGTCCGCTTCGACCCCTTCGCGGTCTTCGCGGCCCTGGGCAAGGTGGACCGCGAGTCCATCGTGATGATGACCCGGCGGATGGTGGCCCTGGTGCGCAGCGGCCTGGCCGTCGACCGTTCGCTGCAGGTCCTGCACGAGCAGGAGGAGGACCAGAAGCTCAAACCCATCCTGGCCTCGGTCCTGCACGACATCCGGGTGGGCTCGACGCTCTCCTGGGCGATGGCCAAGCATCCCGTCGTCTTCGACTCGCTCTACATCTCGATGGTCAAGGTGGGCGAGACGACCGGTGACCTGGGCGGCATGCTCGACAAGCTGGGCGAGTTCCTCGAGCGCGATCTGCGGGTCCGCAAGAAGGCCAAGGCGGCCCTGACCTACCCGGCCTTCATCCTGGTCTTCTGCATCATGGTCATCGCCGGGATCTTCATGTTCGTTCTTCCCGGACTCCTGGACGTCTTCTCCCAGATGGCCAGCGGCGAGCTTCCCTTGCCGACCCGGGTCATGTTCATGATCGTCTCCCTGGCCCGGAACCCCTACGTCTTCCTGGGAATCCTCCTGGCCGTCCTCTACTACCTGGTCTATTTCCAGGACTACCTCAAGACGCCGGCCGGGAAGTACAAGTTCGACCGCCTGAAGTTGACGTTTCCCCTCTTCGGGGACATCAACAAGAAGATGCTGGTGGCCCACTTCTGCCGGGTCATGGGAACGCTTCTGTCCACCGGGATTCCCCTGACCCGTGGTCTGGAGATCCTGATGGAGTTCTCGGACAACGAGTTCTTCCGGACCTCGATCGTCACCCCCCTGTATGATGGGGTGCGAGAAGGCCAAGGCGTCTCCCAGGTGATGCTGGAGCTGGAATTCTTCCCGGACATGGTGGCCAACATGGTGGCCGTCGGCGAGAGCACCGGCGAGGTCCCTCGGATGCTCCTGCGCATCTCGCAGTTCTACGACGAAGAGGTCATCTACACCCTGGATGGCCTGCTGGCCCTGATCGAGCCGGTCATGGTCGCCGGGATGGGCCTGCTGGTGTGCTTCGTCCTGTTGTCGGTCTTCCTGCCCTTGTATCAGGTGATCATGAGCATGAGCGCCTGATCCGAGCCGGGATACAAGAAGGCCCGCGCGCTGTCGGAGGACGCGGCGGGCCTCGGAGGGGGGCCTGCGTCGCCGGCCGACGACGCAGGCCTCAGCCCTTCTTCAGGCTTCCTGGATGAGGCCCAGTTCCAGGACGGCCTGGCGCTCCTCTTCGAGCTCGCGCGCGGTGGCCTCCATCCGAGCCTGGGAGAAGGGGCCGATCTCCAGGCCCTGGACGATGCTCCAGGACCCGTCCCGGCAGATGCAGGGGAAGCTGTAGACCAGCCCCTCGGGGACGCCGTAGCTGCCATCACTCCAGACGGCCATCGAGACCCAGTCGCCTTCGGGGGTGCCGTGCACCCAGTCGTGGATGTGGTCGATGGTGGCGTTGGCCGCCGAGGCCGCCGAGGACAGACCGCGGGCATCGATGATCGCGGCTCCGCGTTTGGCCACGGTGGGGATGAAGGTCTTCTCATACCACTCCTGGTCCGCCACCAGATCCAAGGCCGGGCGATCGTCGACCAGGCAATGATGCAGGTCGGGATACTGGGTGGAAGAGTGGTTCCCCCAGACCGTCATCTGACGGATCGAGGAGACCGGGCAGCCCAGGCGGGAGGCCAGTTGAGACACGGCCCGGTTGTGGTCCAGGCGGGTCAAGGCGGTGAACTGGCCAGGATCCAGGCCCGAGGCGTTGTGCAGGGCGACCAGGGCATTGGTGTTGGCGGGATTGCCCACCACCACGACCTTGACATGCTTGCGGGCGTTGTGCCCCAGGGCCCGGCCCTGAGGCTTGAAGATCTCGCCGTTGAGGGCCAGGAGCTCCGACCTCTCCATTCCGGCCCGACGGGGGCTGGCGCCCACCAGGAGCGCCACATCCACGTCGCCGAAGGCCACGTCGGGGTCGTCGGTGCACTCCACCCCTGCCAGGAGGGGGAAGGTGCAATCCTCCAACTCCATGACGACCCCCGCCAGACCCTTCATTCCCAGGCCGACCTCGGCCAGGTGCAGGATGACGGGCTGGTCGAGCCCGAGCATGTCGCCGGCGGCGATCCGGAAGAGAAGACTATAACCGATCTGTCCGGCCGCACCGGTGACGGCCACGCGAACTGGCGCTTTCATGACGCCTCCTCGAATCTCGTGGTAGCCCAGGTCCCGGGCGGGATCCGGAGCCTGCGGGTCCCGCCCTCCGCACCAGGGCTGGAAGCGGGAGCCGGGACCCGAACCGGCGGTCCAAGGATCTGCGCCTGCCGGGCCGAGCCGGAAGAATGCAGGAGCCAGACACCGCCGTGAAGGGATATGTCCCCAGAACCCCACCCGTTCAAACACGCCAGGAACGGTTCTTCAAGCGAAATCGAGGCCCTCGGGAGCCGGCAGGCCTGCCGATTTCGCAGCCGGTCAGCGCTGCCCGGAGACCACCTGGATCTGACGGACCCGGTCGCCCTGGAACCAGAATCCGATTCCCCGGACTTCATACCAGATCCGTTCGGGCTCGGCCCGGAAGGTCGAACCGAAGACGCGCAGGACCTCGGCCCGCGTCGAGCCCACCTTGACCCCTTCGCGGGTGATGAAGTCCCCGGTCTCGAGGATCACGCCCTGGATGCGCCCCTCCAGGACGACCAGGCCGAGGCCCTCCTCCTTGAAGCTGTGCAGCCTCTCCCGACCGCCCTGGCCCAGCGGCAGGACCCGATCGGCGCGACCCCAGGCCTCTTCCACCCTCGAGATCGGATCGCCGATCTGGATCTGACCGACCCTCCGTCCGGGCTCGATCAAGCGGTCTCCCATCAAGGCCCGATCCTCTTCGCGTCGAAAGACGTAGATCGTGTGGACCAGGCCCTTGCGGAAACTGAAGGCCAGACCCCGGTCCGGGTAGGTCAGGTTCCCCTCCCCGCGCACGAGGCCCTTCCCGAAGGACTTCAACACCTGATTCTGGGACGTTCCGACGGCGACTCCTTCGGGAGTCTTCCAGGAGGCCCCGCTCACCACGACGCCGATCACCGCACCGCTCGACCCCAGGAAGACCGAGAGCCCGCGCTTGGGATAGTCGAGAAGCTTGGAGTTGGGATCGTTGGGAGAGGGCGTGACCTTGGCAGGAGGGCCCAGGGCCTTGCGGACCTCGTCCAGGGTCTGGCCCAGGCGGATGCCTCCCACCCCCTGCCCGCCTCGGATCAGGTTCGGCTGTCCCTGAGCCTGCAAGGGGAGGAAAATCCCCAAGAGGATTCCCAGCAGGAGGGCGACCTTCGAGAACCCGGGCCTGCCCGGATGAGCCCGGAGCCAGTCGGATTCCCGGAGCCGGTCTTGGGGTTTCGAGCCGAAGGAGGGTGGCAGGGTCAACACAATCGCTCTAATTCCCAAACCCCTCCCGGTGTTCCTCTACCCGAAGAATCCGCGGGGCTCCGGGAGGCTTGAGGCTCAACGCGGAGGGGTCCACCCCGAGAGCCCGCAGCAAGGCCTGCTGGACCTGGGAGGGGGCGTGCGGCCAACACACCGGGAGCACCCCGCAGGCCTCCGGGGCACAGGGGTCCTTCAAGCCGCGCCCCAGCAGCACCACCACGGGGATCGACCAGAGTCCGGCCAGTCGCCGGGCCTCCCGCTCGCGGGCCTGGACCGGGCCCAAGGCGCAGATCGCGACGGCCGCCCGAGGCTGACCGGGAGGCTCCGCCTCGACCCGCCAGTCCAGGTTCAAGGGTTCCAGGACCGAGGCCACCAACCAGGAGAGCAGGGCGTGATCCCGGGTCAGGACCAGGGCCCGGGGGAGTCCGTCCGGGCGCTCATCCCAGAGTCTGCAGGTCGATTCCCTCATCGTTCCCCTCCACGACCGAGGCGAGTTCCCAGACCGGGATCCCGAACTCCTCGGAGAGCTGGGTCCGAAAGAGGTTCGCGTAGCCGGCCACCCGCACCAGCAGGTCCTCGAGCTCGTTGAGCCCCGCGTCCCCGACCGGGCGGACCGCCACCACGTGGATCTCCAGGGAGACCGTGGCCAGGGCCGCGCAGACCATCTCGGAGTTGAGATCCAGAAGTCGCCGGTAGAGGTTCGGGTCCACCCCCTCGGCGGGAAGAGAGAGGATGGGCGAGCTCAGGCGGAGATACTCCTGGTCCTGGGCCATGAAGAGGCTCAGGACCAGGAGGGTCCTCGAGGCCGGGCCGTCGGCCTCGGGCGTCTTGACCCAGAAGAGCCATGAGGAGCTGGTCGGGTTCTGGAAGAGCACGTGGCGATCGGGGTCAAGTCCGTGGACCTTCAGGAAGTTCTCCGCCAGGAGCCGGGCCTGGGCCAATCCCCCGCCTCGACGCAGCCGGACGACTCCTCCGCCAGATCCGGACTCCGGCACCTTCATCGCGACCTCCCCGCCTCCGCCGCTGGGCCTCGGAGTCGGCCGACCCTTCCCGGGATTCCCCGGGGCAACACGAGGACCATTGTGGATTCGACGCGCCAGGCGAGGCTCCCTGGAGAGGTAGGAGGCTTCCCAAAGGACGCGAACCCCGACCCTCGCCCCGGTCCCCGGGGGGCCAAGGGCCGAGGGCGGGAAGGAGAATGCCATGATCACCGGAGTCAGCCATATCGCCATCGCCGTCCGCAGCCTGGAGGAGGCGATCCCGTTCTATCGCGACATCCTGGGCCTGACCTTGGAGGGGACCGAGGTGGTCCCCGACCAGAAGGTGAAGGTGGCCTTCTTCCTGGCCGGAGAGACCCGCATCGAATTGCTCGAGGCCACCACGGAGGACTCTCCCATCAGCAAGTTCGTCGCCGAGCGCGGTGGCGGCATCCACCATGTGGCCCTGCGGACCGACGATGTGTCGGCCGAGATCGCCCGGATGCAGGACAAGCAGATCCGGATGATCGACTCGGCCCCCCGGGGAGGCGCCCACCACACCCGCATCGCCTTCATGCATCCCAAGGCCGCCCACGGGGTGCTCCTGGAGCTAACCGAGGAATCCGGCGGGCACTGAGGGCGCCCTCGCAGGCAGACTCCCCTGGACCGGCTCAGGGTTCCTTGGCTGGGGACGGTTCCTCCTCGTCGAGCCGTCGAGCCTGCCGGTACAGGCTCGCCTTTTCCACGTAGTGGAGGGCCCCCTGGGCGATCC
Source organism: bacterium (assembly GCA_022839105.1). GTDB lineage: Bacteria > Vulcanimicrobiota > Xenobia > Xenobiales > Xenobiaceae > Xenobium. Next base: position 404 of record JALHDH010000114.1, on the reverse strand, counting down.
GTTCGCGCTCCTCGTCCCGGAGGGCTCGGACAAGGCGGGCCGGAACCCCCATGTAGACCTGGCCGGAGACCAGGCGGGCCCGCTCGGGAACCAGGGCGCCAGCCCCGATCACCACGTCGTCCTCGACCACGGCGCCGTCCAGGACCCGAGCCCCGATCCCCACCAGGACGCGGTTCCCCAGGGTGCATCCGTGCAGGACGGCGGCGTGACCGACCACGCAGTCCGAGCCCAGGGTGACCGGGAGCCCCTCATCCACGTGGACCACGCAGTTGTCCTGGAGATTGCTCCGGGGGCCGACCCGGATGGGGGCGTTGTCGGCGCGCAGGACGGCACCGAACCAGACCGAGGCGCCCTCGCCCAGCTCCACCTCCCCGAGCAGCACCGCACCGGGAGCCACATAGGCC
>JALHDH010000221.1:397-2197 GCA_022839105.1 bacterium | reverse complement strand
CCCCTCTTCACCAATTTACTTGATAGCTATCTTAACTACCTTTTCTACTATCTTCGTGCCGTCGTTGGCAATCACACGGGCAAAATATGCTCCGCGCGCCAGTTTTACACCATCATTATTACGACCGTCAAAAACGATCTCTGCTTTACTCTTACCCTGCACCTTGCCACTTGAACTTAAGGTGCGAACTTCACGACCCGCAAAGTCATATATTTGGATCTTTACATAAGCACCATTAGTCAAAGTAATGGCAAATTTGGCAGTTCCATCTATGCTGGGATTCGGATATACATAAGCATCCGCAATCGCCAGTTCAGCAGGAGGTAGAGGAGCTGAAATCATCGTGAAACTAATTGTTTCCATAGCTTGGTTACCTGCATTATCCCAGGCAGTTACACGCACGGTGTAAGTTCCAAGTATCAGATTATCTATTTCGTGACTTACTTCAGTAATACCTGCACCTGTTTCAACAGGAAATCCAACAGGCATTCCATTAGGATCAATAATCACCATACGACTTCCAGCAATTCCTGAACCGGAACTGTTTTTGCCGCCATTCTTCAGGAGAGGAACAAAATCACTGAATTGAGCTTCAATTCTAACCTTAGTGGTCTCATCCACCAAAGTAATTTCAGCACCATTTACGGGATTAAGAATTGTTATTACTGGAGCAGAACGATCCACACCATAATAGTGGTTAGCTTCAGTTACATTACCAAATTGATCGGTAGCTATTACTTGCAAGCGAACAGAGGTCTCACCCGCAGGAATCATACCACCATTCAATATTACAGTGTAAATACCATTCTCCGGATTTACCGTGAGCGGACCCATTATGGTTGCTCCCGAAGGATAGGTAATTACATTTGCAGTAACCGTAACAGGAACTACTGCATTAATTGTGAAGTTAAGGTTATTAGGACCTACGGAATTCAACCAGGTAATCTCGGTGAAGCTAATCGTAGGAGCAGTAGCAGGAGTAACTATGAAGTTACGCGTTGCCATTGCTTGATTTCCTACATTATCTTTTGCCAGGATGCTTATGTTGTAGGTTCCGTATTGATCAACAACAAGCTGCTTTGTAATAACCTGAGTATTTTCGGGATAATCAATATTTACAGCTTCGCTTCCATCAGGAGACAATACGATAAGATTCACTGAAGCAATTCCCGAACCTGCTTTATCCTTCGGATCACTTGAAATACTACGCTGTCCAATACCCTTAGTGCCTACTATGTCAGAAATAGTAGCCATAATATTCACCGTGGTATTATAACTAACCTGAGTATTCTCTGCAGGACTGATTATAGTTACTACAGGAGCGCTGTTATCGATACCATAGATCTGATTAGAAGTGGAAGTTCCACCCAGAATATTAGTAGCACTCACTTCCAAACGAATTCCGGTCTGATCTGCAGGAATCACGCCACCCATAACATCAATGCTGTATACATCATTTACTGGTGTCGGAGTTACCGGACCTTGGAATAGAACATTTGCAGGAATAGTATAAACATTAGCAACTACTCCACCAACTGCCAGATTGATACCCGCAGTATTTACAGTGAAACTAAGCTTGTTGTTATTAGTGGAATTGAGCCACCAACTGTCATTTGCTAATGCTTGGAAAGTAATTTCAGGTGCAGGAGCAGCAACCACAAAGTTCGTGCTGGCTACACTCTCATTACCTACTACATCTTTAGCAGTAATAGTTACTGCATAGTTACCATACTGATTAGCAGTTACGGTCTCGGCAATAGCTCCCGTCAGATTACTGAATACAACAGGTGTTCCTGTAGG
>JALHDH010000221.1:0-382 GCA_022839105.1 bacterium | reverse complement strand
AACAGGTGTTCCTGTAGGAGGAGTAACAGTCATAGTTACTGTCTGTAATCCGGAACCACTTCTATCCTGCGTATCCTTAGCAGTTTCCAATATACCGCGCGTACCAACATTATCAGTGACGGTAGCAGTAATACTCACCTGCTCGCCATAAGTGAATTCTGTACCCGCTTCAGGAGTATGAATCGTAATCATTGGAGCAAAGTTATCAATCAGATAGGTCTGATTGGAAGTAGAAGTTCCACCCCAAACATCAGTAGCAATAACTTCCAAACGAACTGCTGTCTGATCTGCTGGAATTACTCCACCATATAAGATTACAGAATACTGATTATTCGCTCCCGGAGTAGGAGTGACTGGACCTTGGATTAAAGCACTGCTTGGT
>JALHDH010000220.1 GCA_022839105.1 bacterium | reverse complement strand
TCTTTGAAGATATTGCATCCATCTATTTACATTCAGATGTTCACGCCCATGTAGTTGTGGATATATTAACTTATGCTCAATGCCCTCTTTCCAGTTATCGAAACTTCTGTTTGGATATTTTTTTAGTGTTTATTTTTTTTACCAATGTTGCTAAAGGAGAGTTTTTGAGAAAATCGCAAGGTAGTAAAATTTCCTCCGTTAATGATTCTTTTAAACTTTCTGCACATATACCTTCATCATCAGATAAAGCTTTAACTAAATCAGGATAGTTTCCATCTTTTCGTAGTTTAGTGAGAAAGTTAGAATTTATCCATCTTTGAAAATCTTTCGGACGTTCTTTAAGAGGGACTGGTCTTTCTCTAAAATATCTTGGGAAAACTATATTACCTTCTTTATGTTTTAAATTCATAGGTGTGAATAAAAGAGAAAAGGGACTGGTTCCTGCTAAAGCGAATTTATCATTTGAATCTCTGCTGGCAATTAATAAGCCAATGCTGACAATATCATCTTTCTTTAGTTCTTCAGGACTGAGGTCATACAGTATTTTCAGAAACTTATTTTTCTCATCATTCTTTATTTTAATCTCTTTATATTCAATATTAATATTCATCAATTCATAATAGAAGATTATCTCCAGAACATCCAGAATATTGGACATAGCTTCTTTGTGCATAAGATGATTAATAGATTTAATAGCTTCTTTAAAAAGTAACATTCTTGCCCAAGGTGAAGGAATAGAAGTAACATTAATCTTGGAATCTGGTGAAACTTCCATTTCATTAACAAAAGTAGTAAATTCAGTTATAATTAATTCTTTCCATTGACCTGGTGTGGTCTGAGGTAAAGATTTTTGTTTTGGCAGTAAATAGCGAGGCATTTTTTACCTTCCTTTAGTTATTTTTGCCAAGGACATTGCTTCTACCATATCACCTAATAAGTCATTTTGATTGGTTTCTTTCTCATAAAGCTTGGTATCCAGATGGCTTATATGATAGCCTTTATATTTTTCAGGATTGTTGGTTAGAAGATTATCCAGTTTGAGTTCATAATCCAGTATATTTAATTTTGCATAATTATTATGATTTTGATAAATCCATTCTTTGAAAGAATCCATTAATTCTTTAAGAGAAGAAAGTTCATTTTTTTTATCAATTATATCTCTTGCTCTAACTTTTTTATTATCAATCTTAAGGTCTCTTAGCCAGGCAATTTTATCTAAAAGTATAACATTATTTTTATCAATAAGTTCAAATAATTCATTGATATAATGATAGAGTAGAGCAAACTTTTCAAATGGTTTTTCTTTATCTTTATGGGGAATATCTTCCGCAACTACATCGGTAGGATCATCATTTTTATCAGGATTTTTCACCTGGATTACATAAAATGGTTTGAAGTTACCGCTTTCTCTATTGAAGAAATCTATAGCAGCATAAGCTGCCATAAGTTCCAGCATATGAGCATCATTTTTTTGCTCAGTGCTTCCTATAGCATAATTTTCATACTGTTTACAGTGTTCAAAGTCATCGCCCAGAAAATAATTAGAATCAATCTGAGAATAATTATTTTTATAGAATTCACAAGCAGTTTTGGCATTAATCATAAAACTTTTTGAATTTGGCATTATCTTTTCTTGTTTGAGGCTTTCTTGAAATTTCTGCAAGTTTTCAGGGTCTTTAAGCTTAAAATAGGGAAGCATTAAAACACCACCAACCTTAGTAGATGGAGATGCATTTTTGATTAATTTGCTGATAACTGGATATCCTGAAGCTCCAGTACCTCCAAATAACGATGCAAAAAT
>JALHDH010000113.1 GCA_022839105.1 bacterium | reverse complement strand
CGTAGTTTCCAACTACGCTCCGCTCCTCGATGCACGCCTTCCTTGCATCCAGACCCGCCTCGACGCCCTCGGTTCTCACGCCAGGCAGCGGATTCAGGCCCCAGCATGCGCCTGGGATGTTGCCGGCGGATGAACGGAAGATTGCCGAAGGATGACGGGGATGTTGCCAGCCCGTGAACGGGCTTCGTCAAGGCCCGGTGCGAAGCGTCCGCATCCAAGACCCGTCAAGTTTCGCAGGAATTTCCCATGAAACATGCCGGAGCCGCCCTCGGGCGCGCCTCGAACAGCGCCATCCCCGCCGCAATGCGAAATCTGGGGGTGGGAGTGAACCCGCGGAGGCCCTGAATCCGCATCTGGACTGATGCGTCCAGCGACGCTATCATCAGCATAGGAGGAACCATCATGGACCACGTCCGGACCACCCTGTCGCTGCCAGGGGACCTCTACGAGGGATTGAAAGCCGATTACCGGCGCCTGGGCTTCTCCCGCATGGGCGACCTGGTGAACGAGGCGATCCGGGACTATCTCCATCGCCGGCGTCTCCAGGAAATGCACGCCTCGATGGAGCGGGCAGCCGCGAGTCCCGCCTACCGCAACCTGCTCCGGGAAGTGTCCGAGGACTTCGCCTCGGCCGACGCCGAGAACCTCCCCCCGGACGACTGAGATGATCGAGCAGGGAGACATCTTCTGGGCCGACCTCGACCCCGTCCAAGGCCGAGAGCAACGGGGCAGGCGACCCGTCCTGGTCTTGAGCCGCAACGAGATCAACCGGTTGCCTCTCACGGTGATGGTCCTGGTGGGCACGGGGGCCGAACACGTGCCTGAGAGGTTTGCCACGGATCTGCTGGTGACACCCGAGGAGTCGGGGCTGCCCAAAGCCACGGTCTTCATGGCCCTGCAGGTGCGAAGCCTGGACCCCCGGCGCCTGGGGGAACGAATCGGACGCCTCGCCCCGGACCGACTCCCCGAGGCCTGGCAATGCCTCCGCTACCTGATGGGAGACGACCGGCGCCCCTGATCCGGCCGGACCTGAGAAGCCCTTCCCACTGGACCTGAAGCCGTGCCAGCCTCTGGCCGATGGACCTGTCGGTGCTGATGGGGTCGAGCAACCGTCCAGCGCCGGAATCCACCAAAGCGCAGTTCGCCGATCCCTCGAGCAGCCTCCCCCCAGCCCCCCTTCACGGCAGGCCCGCCCCCCCTCCGGGGCGAAACCGGCCCCGAGATGCCCTCTCCGGTTCGCTCCGGGCGTGCCTTCACGCTGATCGAGTTGATGATCGGGATCGCCATCCTGGCCATCGTCCTGGCCATTCCCCGGTCGGCGCGCAACTCGGTCCAGGGGCTGACCCTGGAGGCCGACTCCCGGCGGGTGTTGCGCAACGCCCGGGTGAACCTCGACGAGCTGCGCCGGCGGGACTTCGACCGGTTGCCGCCCGAGCTCCTGACCGTGGCCCCGGATGGCACGGTTCCCCTGAGCCAGCCCCACGTCGTGCCCGGCAGCCTGAAGGTGCGCACCCTGGACGGCCGGCCGCCACGACCTGGAGCCCGGGTGGTGGCCGAGTACCGGTTCTTCCTCCCCGAGCGGGGAGAGGCCCACACCGTGCCCAGCCGACCTCCCCATCGGGTGGAACTGGTCCAGGCCCCGGTCCGCGAGCTGCTTGGAGTCTTCCTGGCCGCCGGCGAGACCCTCCAGCCGATCTCGGCCTCGCTGAGCGAGGATCGCAAGGCCCTGGTGCTGCCGGCCAGCATGGCCGGAAGGGTGGTGGTGGCCGACTACCTGGGCGATGGCCCCGGGGCCGAGGCCTGGGGGAGCTTCCTCTCAGAGGACCTGCAGTCCAGCGATCAGCCCACGGCCTTCAAGTTGCTGCGCCTACAACGAATAAACAACAGGCCAGGCTCCCACCTGAGCCTGCTGAGGATCCGGCCATGAGGGCACACCGCGGCTTTACGATGATCGAGCTGGCGATCGTGCTGGGCCTGATGGCCCTCCTCCTGACGCCCTTCCTGGACCTCGCCGTCTCGGTGTATCGCGAGACGCGCAGCCTCTCGGTCCAGGCCGACCTGATGGCGGAGGCGGAGAGGACCGCAAACGCAATCTTCCGCCGGGCCGCCCTGGGCCCCTACCGACTGGACCCCGACAACCACGGGATCCGCTTCGCCGACGGTTCGGAGGTGCGTTTCCGGGACGGCATGCTGCGGATGGGTCAGCAGGCCGCCCTGAATCCGCCACCTGGCGTGGCATTCGGGGCCATTCCGCTACAAGACTTCGCGGCCATCCGGCGCGACGGCGTCCTGACGGTCCACCTGTGCTTCCTGGCCCCGATCCGGGCGGGCGGTCCGGTGGAGCCCCGACACTTCTCGTTCGACTGGCCCGCCGCGGGGGTGCCCCGATGAGGGCGCCACGCGGCTTCACCCTGATCGCCGTGATGTGGTTTGCCGCGCTGGTGCTGACGGCCACCCTGGCCACCCACGGCCTGGTCGGGGCCGTGCGCCACCGCCTGGCCCATCACCGGGCGGAACTGGCCGCCTCCTCGATGGCCGTCTCGGGGGCCGACTACGCCCAGGCCATGCTGGCCAGCGGGCGCTGGTCCTCCCCTCGGAGCTTCACCTCGCCGGACCTGGATCGGGGAGGCTTCTTCGCAGTCGAGATCCATGGGAACACGGTGCGCAGCACGGGCGTCTTCGGCCCGGCTCGCGTGACCGTGGTTCGGAGGCTGCCATGAAGAGGGTCGGCCATCCCATCCTGTGGCCGGCGTTCCTCCTCTTCCTGGCAGGACTTCTGCTCGGCGTCCTGGGGGTGGTGCTGGCAGTGCTGGAAGGCTTGTTGGGCGAGGTCGCGGGCCTGCTCGAAGGGATCTTGTGGAGGCTGGGAGGCCTGGTCTGCTGGGCTGGCCTGCTGACCCCCTTCCTCTACGACTGGTTCCGCGGCCGCACCTCGGCCGAGGACCGTGCCTTGCTGGCCGAGGCCCTGGCGGACCTTCTGGAGTTGGGCCTGCCCCTGGACCAGGCCCTGGCCCGCCTGGGCGCCGAGATGCGCGCCAACGCGGCCTGCAGCCGCTCGCGCACCGCGTTCGCCGCCCTGGAGGCGGCCCGGGGCCTGGCCGGCGGGGCCACGCTCTCGGAGGCCCTCACCGCCACGGGCGCCTTCCCCGACCGATGGAGCCGGCTGGTGGCCGCCGGCGAAGCCACCGAACAACTGCCCGGCGCCCTGCGCTCGCTGGCCCGCCTGGAATGCGTCCAGAGCCCCCTGCCCTTCGAGGCCCTGGTGCGGACCTTCCTCTTCCTGCCGCTGGCGGGTGGCGTGACCGTCTTCCTGGGAGCCTACGCCCTGCCTGGCGTGACGGGCATCCTGGAGGCCATGGGCACCGAGTTGCCGGCCCCGACCCGGATGCTGATGTTCGGGCGTCATCTCCTGCCTCCCCTGCTGGCCTTGCTCCTGCTCTCCCTCCCGCTGGCTTTCCTGGCCGGTCTGTGGCGCCCGTTCCGCGAGGTCATGTCCAACCTGGCCTCCCGGCTGGGCACCGGAAACCGGCAGGCCCAGGCGCTGGTCCTGGGGGCCCTGGCCGCCACGACCCGCCTGGAGATGAGCCTGGAGGAGAGGCTCCGGGTCGCCTCACAAGCCACCACGGACCCCTGGTATCGCCAGGCCTTGCAGGCCCGGCCCGGAGACACCCTGGCCGAGGTGCTGCAGGCCCGTCCCGACCTCTTCGAGCCCCAGGTGCGCTGGCTGGTGCGCCAGGCCGAACGCGACGGGAACCTGGCCCAGGCCTTGGAGCACTGCGCCGCCCACCTGCAGGAGGTGGCCGAGCAGGTGCGCTGGCGGCGGCGCGTGCTGGCCGAGGTGGGCCTGACGGCCGCCATGGGGCTGGTGGCGCTCTTGATGCTTCTCGGAGTCCTGCTGCCGCTCACCCGGCTGACCGCCGAGGTCCTGCTGAGATGACCACGCTGGGAACGCTGGCCCGCATGATGCGAGACCTGGGGGCGCTCCTGACCCTGGGCCACCCCCTCCTGGAGGCCCTGGGCCGGGTCCGCCTGCGCGCACGCGGCCCCGAGGCTCGACTCCTGCAGGTCCTGGAAGAGCACGTGCGAGGGGGGGACTCCCTGGCCCGGGCCCTGCAGGATTGCCCCGTCCCCCAGGCATTGAAGCGGGCCGTCCAGGTCGGCGAGGAGGCAGGCGATCTGCCCCGGGCCCTGCAGCAGACGGCCGACCTCTTGGAGTCCACCGAGTGGCGGCACCTGGGGGTGCGCTCGGCGCTGGCCTATCCCCGCTTCGTGGTGGCGGCGGGCCTGGCCACCGGACTGGCCCTGGCCCTGATCCTGCCCACCTTCTTCGGGGGACTCGCCCGCCTGGACCAGGACCTGCCGCTGGCCACCCGGATGGCCATGGGCCTGGGCCAATGGCTCTCAAGCCCCGTGGTGGGGATCCTCATGGTGACCGGGATGCTGGGAATCGACGCCCTCCTGGCCGGGCGCTGGGGACTGGATTCCTGGCGGATGCGCCTGCCGATCCTGGGTGCCTGGTTGCGCCGCCAGGAGACGGTGACCTGCCTGGAGTGGCTGGACTACCTCCTGACGCGCGGGCTCCCGTTGGACGAGGCCCTGCGGATCTGCGCGGGGGCCTCCTCCTCACCCGCCTTCGCCCGGGAACTGGAACGCCTCGCAGGCGAGGTCGCCCAGGGCTCGACGCTGGCCGAGGCGACGTCGCTTCGGATCTTCCCGGGCACCGCGTCCTGGCTGTTGACCCAGGCCGAAAGCCGCGAGTTCCCGCCGGGCGTGCTGGCCCGGATGGCGCGCACGCTGCAACGGGAGGTCGACCTGACCGCCAATCGCGGCCTGGCCCTGGTCGAGCCCCTGGCCCTGCTGGCGGTGGGGGCGGTGCTGGGGTTCCTGGTGCTGGCCTGGTTCCTGCCGCTCTATCAGTTGATCGGGGTCTTGGCATGAACTCCACTCCGACCCCGACCGAACTGCACGATGCCACCCGGCAACTGGCCCTGCTGGCCCGCGTGGGCTACCCGCTGGCCGAGGGGCTCCAGGCCATGAGGGAGACTTCTCCCTGGCTTGCCGGGGTGGGCGAGTCGCTGGCCCGGGGCGACACCCTCACCCAGGCCGTCAGCCGGCACCCCCGCGTCTTCTCGCCTTTCTACGCCGCGATGGTCGAGGCCGCCGAGGCCTCCGAGCAACCAGCCGGGCTGATGGCCCGCCTCTCGGAATGGCTGGAGCGCTCGGACTCGATCCGCCGCCGGGTGCGCAACGCCCTCTTCCATCCCTGGCTGATCCTCAACTGCCTGGGCCTGCAACTGCTGGTGATGCTGACCCTGGTGGTCCCCGGGGTCCTGATCCCCCTGGCGGGAGCCGCGGGGCATCCCCTGTCTGGACCCATGGCCGGCTTCCTGCAGTCGGGCCTGGTGCCCGCCTTCCTGCTGGTGGCGCTGGTGGCCCTGAACCTGGCCGTGCTGCGCGATGGCCCGGCCACCGCCGCCGTCAGCACCTGGCTCCCCTGGGCCGGCCCCTTGCGCCAGCTTGCCGACCAGGCCCTCTGGGCCCGCGCCCTGGGCAGCCTGCTGGCGGCCGGCGTGGAGCTGCCCCAGGCCCTGCGCCAGGCGGCCTCGGTTGCACTGATGCCCTCGGTGCGCCAGGAACTGGACCGGGTGGGCGAACGCGTGGACCGGGGCTCGACCCTGGCCGAAGCCCTGGCCGAGTCGCCTCTCCTGGACTCGCACCTGGCCTGGTCGGCCGCCGCCGGAGACGAGCGCGAGGAGTTGGCCTGCCAGATGCTGGATGCGGCCGAGAGCCTGGATCAGCAGGTCGAGCGGCGCACCGAGCACTCGCTGCGCATGGCGGGCCCCTGGGCACTGGGGGCGGTAGGAGTGCTGGTGGCCCTGGGGCTGGTGGCCTTCTGGGCGCCCTTCTACAACAGTCTGGGCGCGATGCATTGAGCTTCCAGGACCTGCTCGTCCCGGCCGACTCCTTCGATGCCCGGCCGGTCGTGGCCGCCCTGGTGGCCATGGCCCTGGACGAGGGGGCCTCGGACCTGCACCTGCGCCCCACCGAAGGCCGGGTCGAGGTGCTGTTGCGCCGCGACGGCATCCTGTCGGCGCGCCTGGAGCTCTCGACCCAGGCCTATGCCCGGCTGCTGGTGGGCCTGAAGAACATGGCCCGGCTGGCCTCCTACAAGAAGTCCGTCCCCCAGGATGGCCGGCTGGACGTCGAGGGGACCGAGGTGCGCGTGGCCACGGTCCCCACCCACTTCGGAGAGAAGGTGGTCCTGCGCTTCCTGCACCCGGACCGCCACCGCTTTGAGATGGACGGACTGGGCTTCACGGCCGGCGAACTGGAGCGCCTGCAGCGCATGGTGGACCGACCCCAGGGGCTGGTCCTGGCCACGGGCCCGGCCGGCAGCGGCAAGACCACCACGCTCTTCGCCGCGCTGCGCTGGCGCTTTGCCCGGCACCGGGCGCTCCTGGGGGCCGAACTGAACGTGGTGACCCTGGAGGACCCGGTCGAGACGGCGGTCCCTGAGTTCACCCAGTCCCCCATCCTGCCCGAACGCGGAATGACCTTTGCCAGCGGGCTTCGCTCGATCCTGCGCCAGGACCCCGAGGTGATCCTGGTGGGCGAGATCCGCGACGGCGAGACCGCCTCGGCCGCCGTGCAGTGCAGCCTGAGCGGCCATCTGGTGCTGTCCACCCTGCACGCCCGCGACAGCCTCGGGGTGATCCCCCGCATGCTGGAGATGGGAACCGAGGCCTATCTCCTGGCCGCCTCGTTGGAGGGCGTGCTCTCGCAGCGCCTGGTGCGCCGGCTCTGCCCGCAGTGCCGCCGAAAGGTCCCTCCCCCACCGGCCCTGGCCCAGGAGCGCCGCGATCACGGCCTTCCAGTCGACGCGCCCTGCTGGGAGGCCGTGGGCTGCGCCGGGTGCCACGGCACGGGCTTTTCCGGCCGCACCGCGGTGCCCGAACTGCTGGAAGTGGACGACGACTTGCGCCAGGGCATCCTGGACCGCGCGCCCCTGCGCTCCCTGCGCGAGCGAGCCTTGCTGGCGACCCTGCGTCGGGCAGCACTGGAGCGGGTGGCCAGCGGGGTCACCTCATGGGCCGAGGTGCAGCGCACGATTCCGTAGACGCGGCGGCCCCAGAGGGGTGCATTGACGAACCCTCCGCGCGTCGTGAAATGCCCTGCGACGCCACCCAGGGAGGGGACCAGCCGTGACCATCCAACCATTGCCCGGAAACTCGCAGGGGATTCAGTGTTCCAACCTTCAGTCCGGGCCTGCGCCCATGGCCCAGGCCCAGGTCCCTCCCGACGAGGTTCGGGCCGGTGCCGTCCTCCAGGCCAAGATCGGCCTGGACGGGCGGGAGGAGATCTACCAGGGAATCCTGTCCGCCCCGGAGGGTGCCGTCTGCGAGGGGTCCGCGCTGGCCGCGATGGCTGACAGGCCCCTGACGGATCTCACCGACCAGGAACTGCGCAGCCTCTTCGGCGATCAGGCAGACAGGATGAAGGACCTGGGCCAGCGCCAACCCGGCCTCACGGGCAACCAGGTGTTGCCCTTCCTGGGGCGGCCACAGGTCCTGGACGGCCTGTCCGACCTGTTGGAGAGCCGTCCGGATCTGCAGTGGGAGGACCTGGTCCAGGTCGGCCCGGACGGGAAGGTACGCCTGGACGCCGCCCAAGCCTTCGCCCCAACCCGCATCAACCCCAGTGACCTGCCCGACTTCGCCGACAAGCCCATCTCGGAGATGACCGAGGCCGAGCTGACCCGCCTCTTCGGCAACCAATCCGCCAAGATCAAGGAGATCGGTCAGTTGAGGCCGGGAGTCACGGGAACCCAGATCTTCCCTCTGCAGAAGGACGTGGAGGGGCTGGAGAGCCTCAAGGAACTCTTCGAGAAGCGCCCCGATCTGGAATGGGGCGACATGGTCAAGGTGGGCTCGGATGGCAAGACCCGCGTCGATCCCTCGGCGACCGACGCGACTTCGCGCGAGTTGCTCCTCGTGCGCCAGGACGTCAAGCCGATCGAGCTGACGCGGATGGCTGCCATCTTCGTGGAGGAGTTGCGAGATCCAGCCCTGGCCGAGACGGCTCGCAAGAAGGCCCTGGCCCTGCTCAAGGAGAGGTCCGACGTCAAACCCCAGGAACTCGGGGCTCTCATGCAGATGCTGGTCCGTGGGCAGGACGGCAACGCCGGCATGAGTGCTGCCGCTGCCGTGGACATGTTCAACAGTTCGGCTCGCCTGCTGACCACCCGCCGCGACCTGAAGGTGGAAGACGCCACCAAGGTGGCCCAGTCGGTCCTGGGCATGGCGGGCAAGAAGGACCCCAAGTCCGGCTTGCGCTCTGCCACCGCCATGTCCGAGGCGGTCGACACCCTGATCCTCCGGCAGGACATGGGCGCCGAGAGCATCGCGCAGTTGACCCAGACCATGAACCAGAGCTTCCCCGGGCAGGATGAGGGTTCCTCGGCGGACCGCCACCTGGCCTTCTCCAAAGGGCTCGGCCTGCTGCGCCAGGTCCCGGGGATGGACCCCGGCACCATCGGCATCATGATGCAGAAGGCCGCCGAGGGCCCGCCCCCGCGCAAGGGAATCCGGCTCCTGCAGGCCTTCGACACCTTCAGTCAGGGAGTGATCAGCGGCCGCGCCAACATGGAGTGGATGCGCGATCCCCTGGCCAGGCCTGACCCCACCGGGCAGAAGAAGCGGGACGGCGAGATCGTGCTGGACAAGTACGGCAACGAGAAGGGTGACGCAGAGGACCGACCCAAGGTGGCGGCCCACCAGGCGGCCCACGGTTCGCGGACCGAGCCCGAGCGCACGCCCGGGGAGCGGGAGTCCGAAGCCTCCGGGCAGAAGGGCCCGAAGCCGGCCGGACAGGATGCCCCCGTCCTGGAGGGTGGCGCGGGCCCGGAGGCGGCAGGGCCGACCGATGAGGTCGATCCACAGGCCCGGCGGCGATCGGATTAGGCCAGACCTTCCAGGAAGGCATCGCGGCCAGGTTCTTTGGAGGCGCTCTCGCGGAGTCGTCGCAAAATCTTGCTGGGCAGCCCGCCGCACATGACCCGGCGTTAACACGATGCCCCTTAAATCCGGCTTCCATCTGTCCTACCCTGTACCTTAGGAAAATCTCTTCGTGCCGGCCCGTCCGGCCGGGAACCCGTTGCCAGACGTAAGGAAGAGCCGCCATGAAGATTTCAGCCAACCATCAGGACCTCTTCACCTCGGAGAAGAAGCCCGCCGATCCGGGCGCCCATTCCAAGAGCCGCGAGGCCTCGGCCGCCCAGGTCCCCTCCGAACCCTCGGACCGGGTGCAATTGAACTCCTCCGAGAGTTCGGCTCCCAAGCCTCCGACCGGTGGCGGCGAGCCCCGAGTGACCCGCAAGGAGATCCCCGGCAGCTTCATCGCCGTGATGCCCAGCCAGGGGGTCATGTCCCTGGCCAGCCACCCTGAGATCCATGTCGAGAAGATCCTGGGCGAGGCCAACGGCTCCACCTTCCTGCTGATCCACCAGCCGGAGATGAGCCTGAACAGCATCCAGGCCGACGGCCTCTTCACCCAGGTCCACCCGAACTACGAGTACAGCGGAGACCTCTTCGACGAGCCCGTCGCCTCCGGACAGCCCGTGATCGCCGCGGCCTCCCCTTCGCGCCGGCCCGGCCACCTGGACATCATCAACGTCGACCCGGCCTGGAACATCACCAAGGGGAGCCCCACGGTGATCTCGGCGATCACCGACACGGGCCTGGACGTGGCGCACCCGGTCCTCTCCGGCTCGGTGTGGCAGAACCCCAACGAGGTGGCCAACGGTCAGGACAGCGACGGCAACGGCTATATCGATGACGTGGCCGGTTGGGATTTCACCGACAACGACAACAACCCCAGCGACACCCTCAGCACCCACCACACCCACGTCCACGGCATCGTGCATGCCAACGAGGGTGAGAGCGGCGCCACCGGCGTGGCCCCGGGAACGGTCGGCATGCCCCTTCGCATCTCCGGAGGGAGACGCCCCTTCAGTTCCGCGGTGATCGCTGAATCCTACCTCTACGCCCTGAAGCAGGGCGCCAAGAGCATCAACACCAGCTTCAACATCGACGGGTTCGCCGGCGACAAGGCCCTGGA
>JALHDH010000007.1 GCA_022839105.1 bacterium | reverse complement strand
CCCCATCCAAGCCGAAAGCCCCGTCCGTGCGGGGCTTTCTTCGTTGGTGCGGGAGGAGGGATTCGAACCCTCATGCCTTGCGGCGCAGGATTTTAAGTCCCGTGCGTCTGCCGTTCCGCCACTCCCGCAGACTTGCGCCTCCTCAGACGGGTGCCGAGGCCTTCCCTCGGTGGAAGACGCAGTTCCTGCCCGCGCGCTTGGCCCGATACAACTGCTCGTCGGCCTGGGCCAGCAGCTCCTCATGGGTGTTGCCATCCTCGGGCATGCTCGAAACCCCGGCGCTGACGGTCAGGCGCAACTGCCCCCCGCAGAAGGGGTGGACCGCGACGCTGGAGCGGATCCGCTCGGCCACGACCAGGGCGCCCTCCAGATTCGTCTCGGGCAGAAGGATCATGAACTCCTCGCCCCCGTATCGCGAGACCACGTCGATGTCGCGACGGCTCCCGTCCAGAAGGACCAGGGCCAGCTCGCGCAGGACCTGGTCGCCGACCAGGTGGCCGTGGTTGTCGTTGACCTGCTTGAAGAAGTCCGCGTCCAGCATGATCAATGAGACGGGGTCGTTGTAACGCCGTCCCCTCTTGGTCTCCTCCATGGCGCGCTGGCGCAGGTAATGGCTCATGTACAGGCCGGTGGTGGAATCGTGGATCGCGAGATCATACAGGTGGGCGTTGGAGACCGCGTTGGAGGCCAGGGGGGCCAGGGTCGAGAGGAACTCGCGGTCGCGGTCGGCGTAGACTTCGCCGGTGTACTTGCGACCGACGGCCAGGATCCCCATGAACCGATCCTTGTAGGTCAGTGGCGCAAAATGCAGCAATCCGTTCCGTTCCAAATGGCGGGACAGATCGGGCAGGGTCTGGCAGAGCCGGGGGTCCCCGGAGGCCAGCAGAGGAGCCGTGTGCCCTTCAAAACCGCGAATCCACTCCAGGAATGACTCGCTCAGCAGGACCTCGAATTCCGGAAACCCCTCCTGGCCCAGGAACTTGCCCGTGCGAGTGCGCAGGACCCCATCGCCTTCCAGGTGCAGGCAGAGCAAGGCCGACTCGGCGGTCATGATCTCGCAGACCATGTCGCAGATCAACCTGAGAAGGTCTTCGAGTTCCAGGACCGAGCCCAGCACCCGGGCCACGTGGTTGATGGTGTAGAGCCGGAACTCCCGCCGGGCCAGCTCCTGGTTGGCCTCGACCAGGCTGCGTTCCAGACTCCGCCCGGCCAGAAGGCGGGCCAGCGTCCGGGAAAAACCGGTCACAACCTCCTGCTCCTGGAAGGTGAAGGGCTCACTGCCGGCCTCGCGGGCCAGGATCAGGGCGCCGCTCCCGGACTTCCCATGCGGGTTGACCAGGCCGCAGACCAGGCCGGGCCGAGGGGTCGAGGCCTTCCCCCCATTGAACTCCAGCTCCTGTCGAGCCATTTCGAGGGCTTCCGGCAACAGGGCCTGCAAGGTCTCGGGTTCCCCGGCCCGGACCTGACAGATCGGCAGGGTGGAGCCCTCGGCATGGGAAAAGAACCAGGCCGCCTGGGCATCGAGAGCCTGGAGAAGGAGTTGCAGGGCCTCGGCGAGACCCCCACCAGCCCCCTCTCCCTGACTGAGGCGGCCCAGGGCCGTGACCAGATCCAGGAGTCGAGCAGCGCCCCCTTGCCGAGTATTCACCGGGAACCATTCCACCGGGAAACGAACCTTCCCTACCTCCCGATGCAAAATGCCTCGAGTGCACCATGCCTTGATTCAGGGGTGAGGAATAGAGAGAACAAGCCACCCCTCCTGCTCATGGGGCCCGAGTCGAGAGCACGCCCCCGCCCCGAACCAGGGGGCTTCCGCTTCGAAGAGGACTCCAGACGCCAGGAGAATCGGAGGGGAGCGGGAAGGCTGTTCCTCCCATGACCCAGGAAAGAATCGACGCCATCACGTGGCTTGAACAAGCCCGTTCCAAAGAGGAAGAAGAGCAGACCCAGGAGGCCTTGAGCGCCGTCGAAAGGGCCCTGGCCCTGGACTCCGAGCTGGCCGAGGCCTGGAGGTTGAAGGCCAGTCTGCTCCTGGACCTGGACCGTACCCGGGAGGCCCTCGAGGCCCTCGAGCAGGCCACTTCGACCCTGCCCGGGGACCCGGGATGCTGGTTCGAGAGGGGAGCGGCCCTGGTCGAATCCGACCCGGCTGCGGCAGCCGAATGCTTCGCCCGGGTTGAGGAACTGGCTCCCCACCATCCTCGGGTCCAGGCCAACCTGGGGCTGGCCCTGCTCCGCGCGGACCGGGCCGAGGAGGCCATCCGATTCCTGGAGGTCGCGACGACCTCCTCGCCGGAGGAGGCCCACCTGTGGAGCCACCTGGGCGAGGCCTGCCTGGCGACGAACCGATTCCGGCAGGCTTTGGAGAGCTTCGACCGGGCGCTGGCCTTGACGCCCGACGACTACGTGGTCCTGGGCAACCGGGCCCTGGCGCTGTGTCATCTCTCCAGGCCCGGGCCTGCCCTGGCCGGCCTGGAGCGCGCCCTGGAACTGGCTCCCCAGGAGGCCAGGCTCTGGGCCATCCGAGGGTTGGCCCTGGAGCAGGCGATGCGTCCCGACGAGGCATTGGCCTCGTTCGACCGCTCCCTCGAGCTCAATCCCAGGGATCCGGACTCCTGGACCCACAAGGCCCAACACCTCCTGCAGAGGGGGCAGGCTGAAGAGGCGGTGCGCTGCCGGCGCCAGGCCCTGCTCCTGACCGGGCGCTTGAAGGCCTGGGGCCTGTGCCTCCTGGACGAGTCCAGCAGGCCCGTCCCAGGCACCGAGTTGCGATGCGAGACGGACCTGCCCCCCGAAGCGATCGCCCACCGCTACCTGGCGGACCTGACGGCGAAGGGCCACCGGGTGGACCAGGACGGCCTGGTGGATGGCAGATACCAGGCTGCCCTCTGGGAGCTTCCGCCCGGAGAATCCCCGCGTTGAAGACCCGGATCAACTGAACTCGTCGGGGTCGGTGAAGGGGCGGGCCAGGATCCTGCAAACCCGATGCAGGAAGCCCCCCTCGTCCCGGAGGGGACGCAACCGGCGGGGAGAGAGGGCCCGGAGGTGGGTCAGCATGTCCTTCATCTCGAGGTAGCGCTGGGTCGGCTCGAAATCGGTCGCCACCCTCACGATGCCCGAAAAGTCCTCGCTGATGGCCGGGTTGACCTGATGGCACGGCGCAAGAACCCCGGGCTGGATCGTGGGATCCTGGCCGGTCACCATCTGGTGCATCAGGACCCCCAGGGCATACACGTCGTTGGTCCGGCCGATGACGGCCTCGGCACCGCACTGCTCGGGTGGGGCGTAGCCCCGAGTGCCCAGCCGGGGTTCCTCAGGCGCCCTCGGAGCCAAAAGCCGACCCAGCCCGAAGTCCGTCAGGATGACCTCGCCGCGCTGCGTCAGCAGGACGTTGTTGGGGTTGAGATCGGCGAAATACAGGGGTGGCCTGTGGTTGTGCATCCAGTCCAGGATGGTGGCGGTCCTGACCGCCACGTCGATGGCCTGGGACTCCAGGAAGGGCCTGTTGCGCATCGACATGACCTCCCCCAGCCGGTGCCCCGGGACGTAGTCGAAGACCACGTACTCCGCCTCGTTCTCGAAGAAGTAGTCCTTCAAGGTCGTCAAACCGGGGTGCTGAACCTCGACGTAGGGAGTCGCGACCTTGCGGAAATACTCCATGATCTCCCGATGCGCATCGGATCCCTGTCCGCCTTCGACCCGAACCTCCTTGATGGCGTACTTGCGCTCGGAACTGTGCAGGGAGACGGCCAGATAGAGATTGCTGTAGTCATAGCACTCCAGCATCTTCACCAGCTTGTATTCCCCCTGGAGGATCGGCTTGCGCTCGGGCTCCATCTTGATGCCTCCTGCCATGGTGTTCCTCGGAATCCTGAAGGTTCATTCGTCCAGGAGGGGGTTCTCCCCCTCCCGCGGGATCGCCGGGCGCCCCGGGCCGTTCGGTCGCGCCAGGGGCCGAGGCGGATCAGGGGTCCGGAATCGGCGGACCCTCGCCAGAGAAATCCGACCAGGAGGCGGCCAATTCCAGGAGTCGGGCGGCCCCGAGGGTCCTCTCCCAGGTCAGGAAAGCCTCCAGGCCTTCCTGGTAGACCGGCCCGGACTGCCGGCGGACCCGATCCGCGATGCGCAGATAGCCGGTCTGTCGAGCCACCAGGTGGGCTGTCCAGGAGGCAAACCCCTCGCTGAACCTCTCGCTGAGGCTTCGGGACCGGGGATTGAGCCGGTCCTGCCAGGCGTGACCATACTCGTGGGCCAGCACCACCAGGGCTTCAGGTCGGCTCAACCAGCGCCCCAGACGGATCTCCTGTGCCTGACACGTGGCCAGGGCCACCTCTCCGCCTTCCAGACGCAACTCCTCTGGACCGGCCATCCGGACCGAGGGAGGCGGGTCCAGGCGCATCTCCGGACCGGCCAGGCGGACCAGGAGGAAGACCACGTATTCCAGGACCTCGCGGGCCGAATCCTCATCCAGGGACTGATTGCAGTTGCAGGGTCCCGAGAGGTTGTGCCCATCACAGTCGCAGTTCGGGGTCACGGGCAGGCCGGAGGCCCAGGCCGGCGGGTTGACCAGGCAAAGGAAGAGCACAATCCCCAGGGTCAGGCTCTTCAAAGGTCCATCCGGGTCCTGGCCAGGCGGAGGACTCCCGTCACCCCCACCTCACCCTCCAACTGCAGGAAGCGACGCAAACCCTCCAGATAAGGTCCGGACTTCTGACCCAGAAGCCGGTCGCCCTCTGCCTGGCGCCCGAGGTGCTGATTGGCCTTGAAGGCCACCCACTCGGCGAAGCCCTCCCGCATCCGGTCGCTGCACTCCATGTAGCGGGGATTCTGCTCGCTGTGCCAGGCGTGGGCATACTCATGCGCAGCGACGACCAGGAGCCTTTCTCGGGGCAATCCGCTGATGAAGTAGACCGTGTAGCGACGAGAGAACCCCTGCACCTGCAAGTGGAAAAGTCCCAGGAGATCGGCGCCTGCCTGGGCCCGACGCCCCAGAAGGCGCCTCAGGGTGTTCCCATCGACCACCCGGACCACGTCGATCGGATGCTTCAGGCGCATCTCCGGACCCAGGGCGGCGCAGAGCACCTGCTCGGCCTGATGCATGATGGCCTCGGCAGGACTGGTGGTCAGGACGGCCTGCCGGGCATGCTCCGGGCACAGAGCCCGCCCGTCGGAGAGACGCCGGCCGGGAGCGCGCGAAGGCAGGCCGCAGATGAAGCAGGCCGGGTTGCGCTGGTGACAGGGGCGACACACGGTGTGGCGCCCGTCCACGAGCACGTAGGATCCGAAGACCAACGAGCCGCAACTCACGCAGCGTGGTCCCAGGCGCTCGTAGTCCGCGGGACAGAGTTGCCGACCATCGTCCAGGCGATAATAGGTCCCCACCAGGGGCCGACCACAGGCCGAACAGGCCGGCCGGGCCTGAACGATGGAAGCCAGGAATCCCATCAGCACGAGGAAGAACAGGATCCCCGCTGTTGAAGGCCCCCAGCCGGCCCCCCCCGACGGACGCCGGGCGCCTTCCTGCACCCTCAGCACGTTCGGGCGCCTCCTGAGAACAGGAGCCTTCCCGTCGAGCCGGGCGGGGCTGGAGTCTCCGGACGGGATTTCACCGGGATCGCGCCCGGCTCCGAGCCGCCAGGTGGGCCCGATACTCCGAATAGATGGCGTCCACGTAGTAGCGGGTCTCGGCGTAGGGCGGAACGCCGGCGTATTCCAGGACGGCGCCGGGGCCGGCGTTGTAGGCGGCCAGGGCCAGACGGACATCCTTGAAACGGCGCAACTGGTCCGCGATGTAGCGAACTCCCCCGCTGACGTTCTGGTCCGGGTCGAAGGGATCGCCGACTCCCAGGCCGGCCGCCGTGCCCGGCATCAACTGCATCAGCCCCTGGGCTCCTGCGGGCGAGATCGCCTGGGGATTGAAGTTCGATTCGTAGCGGATCACCAGTTCGACCAGCAGGGGATCGACGTTGTGGGTCCGGGCGTGGCGGATGATGATCTCATTGAGATCGACCCGGGCCGTCCGCCGGACCATCTGACCCGAGGCATCGCGAACCCAGGTCAGGCAGGAGACCGGACGAGGAGCCCTCTTGGCGGAATCAAAGGTGCTGAAGGCGAATTCCCGAGGCACCGCGCCGGTGGCAGGAGGGGTGCCCGCCGGCAGTTCCTGGAAGACCCGGGGCCGGATGGCCGGCCTCGAATTCCTCAAGATGCTCCCCTCCTGGCGGATCTCGCGCCGGAAGGTGGCCGCCCCGCTATTGGTCAGGACGGTCTGGGGCTTCCCGTCGACGTGTCGCGTCTCGGACCAGGTGGCCTCCGAGCGGGCGGGCTCGGCTGCCACAAGAATTCCCACCACTGCCAGGAGCGCGGCAACCCGCGCAAGAAGAGTCATCGGCTCGGCTCCCTCCGGGCCCGGCTTTGGCCCGGGTCCCGGATCGATCGACATGGGGCCTTGGCTGAAGAGAGCCGGGTTCCTTCTCACAGGCCCCGTCTGGTTTCCCCAGGAGGTTCCACTTGGCTGAAAACAATGGCCTGGAGAGGCCTTGCCCCAGATGCTCCGGATCGGGCCGCTGCGTCGACTGTGCCGGTTCCGGGAAGGCGACGTGTCCCGGATGCCAAGGCGAGGGGACCCGGACCTCCCCCCGCGGCCTGGAGTCCTCCTGCCGGATCTGCGGCGGGGTCGGACAGATCGCCTGTCCTTCCGAGTGCCCTTCGTGCAACGGCACCGGACGCATCAGTGCCAGCTTCCAGAAGGAGATCCACCAGAAGTACACGGTCAGCTTCTCGAACTACTCGCCCATGGCCCGCGCGGTCACCGGGTTGACGGTGCTGACCGTCGCGGTCTACCTGCTTGCGCCTCCGGATTTCGCCCCCCTGATCCCGCAGCCCTTGCCCACGCTGATCTGGTCGATGCTGCGCAATCATGCCAACGTCCTGCACACCTTCGAGTTGTGGCGCTTCCTGACGCCGGTCCTGCTGCATGCGGGCTGGTGGCACCTGCTGGCCAACATGTACTTCCTGATGAACATGGGTCCACCCTTGGAGGGAGTCCTGGGCACGCGCCGGTTCCTGATCCTCTACATCCTGGCGGCGCTGGGCGGCAACCTCTTGTCCTGGGCCTTCAATCCGGTCCCCGGCGTGGGTGCCTCCACGGCCCTCTTCGGGGTGGGGGCCGCCTACGTGGGCCTCTCCTGGCGCTGGCGCCTCTTCGACGAAGCCAGCGCCCGCCGGATCGGCACGGCCCTGACCCTGTTGCTGGTTCTCGGGTTCGTCCTTTCCGATTTCCTGGGCATCCCTCTGGACAACTGGGGACACCTGGGCGGAGGCCTGACGGGCCTGGCCCTCACGGCCCTGGGTCCCCGCCCCCGCGGCCACTGAAGGCCTGGAAGGGGCCGCCTTTCCCCTCCTCGAAGCCCGGACATGGCACAATCCACCAAAGGGGCGGCGCCCAGGCGGGGATCGCCCCGGATGATGGGAGGCATCATGTCCAGAAGAAATCTCCTCTTCCTGGGAATGCTCGTCGGGCTGCTCTGGAGCGCCGTGCCGGCCGGCGCCCGCACCAGCGAGCAGGAAGAACTGGCCCAGAACATGCCGGTCGCCATCGTGTCCCAGGTCCTGGGCCAGGCCCAGATCAAGAACGTGAACGGCGACTGGAGGCCTCTGTACCTGCTGGAGCTGCTCCGCCCCGAGGACCAGCTCCAGACGATGGACGACGGCAAGGTCGTGGTCCTCTTCTTCTTCGACAACCATCTGGAGGTCCTCGACCCGACCGGCCAGGCCAAGGTCGCCTTCAAGAATCTGCAGTCCGAGTCCGGCGCTCTCCGCCGTGCCCAGATCCAGGCACGGAGCCGCGGGCAGGTCGAGATCCCCTACATGCTCCTGCGCCGGCTTCGCGTCGCCGACTTCGCTCAGGCGGAGGATCCCGGGGCCTACGAGAAGGAGCAGACCTTCCTCTCGGCCTGGGTGAAGGCCACCACCTCGCCTCCGGTCTTCTACTGCAAGGACCTGCAGTTGCCCACCTATCGCTTCCAGTTCTTCAACGAATGGGACGAGTTCCTGTACGAAGGGACCTCCACCGAGCCGAGATTCAAGTTCCCCTTCCGAGGCCCGGTCCAGTTGACCCGCAACAGCCTCTATTACTGGCAGGTCCTGGGGCCCGACGATTCGATCGTGGTCCGCAAGTATCCCTTCCGGGTCCTGACCCAGCCGCTGGCTCAGCTCGTCGAGCGCTCCGAGAAGCGCTACGAGGCCCTTCAGAAGGCCAACAAGACAACCAGCATCGAGGACACCGACATGTTCCTGCTGTACAACAGTCAGGGCCTGGTCGACAAGAACCTCCACCTGCTGCAGGAGATGTCCCGAAAGGACCCCGAAAACCCGCTGATCTACCGGGCCCTGGTTCGCGCCTTCCTGACCCGGGGCTGCCCGGCCCACGCCCGGGAGGCCCTGGACAAGGAGACCGCCCTGGGTTCCCCGGATCCCATCGAAAAGCTCTGAGAGGACCGAGATGACCGACCCCACCCGGAGAAGCGAGACGGCTCGGAAACGAATCCTGGACTTTCTCCAGCGCATCGACCGCCTGGAGGAACCTGGAGCCATCCTGGGAGGAGATGACCTGCCAGAGACCACCGTCTTCGAGTGCGTGGCCCAGACCTGGCCTGGTCGCCAGGTGGTCCACATCGACTCCTCCTTCCCGCTCACCCCCGAGAGGATCCGGCAGTCGATCGCGGACTCGTTCGTTCCCGGCCGGGTCCTCCTGATGACGCTGACCCGCCGGGCGGGTCGGGATCTCTTCCGGTTCCTCGAAGAACTCCTGGTGGACGGAGCCCTGGAGATGCAGACGGACCCGGAGCGGACCAGGGTGTCCCCGCCGGAGCACTGGCGCCTGGTGATCCACTCGCGGCCGGGGCGCTTTCCCCTGGATGAAGAGGTGAGCTCCCGGCTCTCGCTGTAGTCGGGGCAACCCGGATGGAAGACGAGAAGGTGCGCCACTGGCGCACCTTCTCACATGGAGCGGGTCGATGGCAGATCAGGTTCGGGGCTGGGGCGGAGACGGAGGCTCCTCGGCGATCTTCTCGACCACGGTCCGCCCGATGTCGAATCCCTTGCGGATTCCCTCCAGGGATCCCTTCCCTGCCCCCTGACCCGCCGTGCCCAGGCCTTCCAGGGCTCCCCCGGCGGCTCCGCCGACGACGGCTCCGATCACCGGACCCACCATGAGCCCGGCCACGGCCGCAAAGGGCCCTGCCGCCAGGCCGACGGCTGCGCCGGCCACCAGGCCGGAGACCGCCCCGGCGATTCGAAGCGCCCGGTGCAGGACCGCCGGAAGCCTGGGGTGCTCGGCGCCGGCCCCCTTGACCGCGCCGACCCCGGCTCCCAGGACTCCACCCGTGAAGGCTCCCACCACGCCAGCCCCGGTGCGGATCATGCGATAACCCAGGCCGGGCTTGTCTTCCTGGGCTCCGACCTCGACCGTCTCACGAGGCATCGAAGCCTCAACAGGGCGGGCCTGGGGTGGGGCCACCGGGAGGCTCGGGGCTGCCGAGCCGGTTGGACGAACGTTCATGTTGCCTCCGAATCTCTGGTCCTGTCGGGAACCGTCCCGGACAGGCCTGCCGGTTGGAGTGACTCAGGACTCGATCTGCTCGCGGAGCACCTCGGCCAGTCGGGAGGGAAGCTTGGAGACCCGGTCCACCAGGACCGCTTCGGGGTACACGTTCTCGACGTGAGCCATCCCGCTGTCGATCCCCACGCCGATCGCGTTGATCCCCAACTCCTTGGCGCGAGCCAGCTCGGCCTTGAGCTGGTCCTCCTTGCCCTGGCCGTCGGTGATCACGATCATGATCTTGCGCTTGTCGGGGTCCCCCCTCTTGAGCATCTCGATGGCCGACTTGACGGCATCGGAGTCGTTGGTTCCCCCGGAAGGGCTGCTCTCGATGTCGGCAAGCATGGAGTTTCGGGAGTCCAGGGTGAACTTCTCGGAGAGGTCCTTGTGGACCTTGGGCAGATCCGAGAAGCCGACCAGACCGAAACCGATATCCAACTGGTCCAGCGCCTCGACGGCCAGGACCAGGGCCTGAACCGCATTGCGCCACTTGTTGTCGCCTTTCATCGAACCGGACTCGTCCAGGACGAAGACGAATTCATAGCCGCGCTCGGTGGGGTTGTTCCGGCGCAACCAGATATTGGGGTCAAACTCTCCGGTCCGCTCGTAGCGGGCCTCGGCCTGCATCGCCGAGCGCATGTCCAGCTTGCGCCCGGAGGCGAAGGTCTGTCTTTGGAACTTGGGGCGGGTGTTCTCGGCGAGGAAGTTCTTCAGCTCCCCGGCCAGTTCGTCGGCATAAGGGGCCACCGGACCGTGGTAACGGTCATAATCGGACTTCAGGCCCTCGTACATCGACTCCATTTCCTGCTTCATCCGGATCAGATCTTCGAGATCCGGCAGGTCGATTTCCGAGGTCCCCCGGCCATCCGAGCTGTCGCTCGGGTCGCCTCCCGCCTGGTCGGACTGGTTGCCCTGGTTGGCCTGGTTGCCCTTGTCGGACTGGTTGCCCTGGTTGGCCTGGTTGCCCTGGTCGGCCTGGTTGCCCTTGTCGGACTGGTTGCCCTTGTCGGACTGGTTGCCCTGGGCCTGATCCCCCGCCTTCCCCTGCCCGGGCTTCTGGGGCCCTTGTCCGGGTTGGGACTGTCCCCCGCGCTTGAGGTCCTCCTGACGGGACTCCAACTTGTCGTTGAGCTCCCGGTCCATCTCGCCGAGCACCTTCTCGGCCAGTTCGCGCGCTTCTTCGGGAGTGAGATCGGGCATGTCCTGGGGACTGCCGGTTCCCGACTGACCGGGCTGACCCGGCTGGCCGGTCTGTCCCGACTGACCGGATTGGCCAGACTGACCACTCTGGCCCTGTTGGCCCTTTTGGCCCTGTTGGCCCTGAAGGGCTTTGGAGAGGTTGTCGACGTCTTCCTGGATCAACTCCTTGTACACAGGCCAGATCTTGTTCTTGACGATGTCATAGGACTCGTGAGCCTGCTGGTCGACTTCCATCGAGGACAGATCGGTCTTCAGGACGTCGCGCTTGAGGCGGATCGCCTCGCGGTAGTCGGCCCGGGTCTGATCCAGGGCCTGGTTGACCTTGGGGTCGACGATGTCCGGGTCGCGCTCTCCGTTGGTGTACCAGTCGTAGATGACCCCGAAGCCATACTGCATGTGCTTGGGCTGCTGCATGCCCGACTTCTCGATCACCCGACGCGCCTGGTCCGGGGTGATCCGGCCCTGGGAAGCCTCGACCAGCCTCTGGGCCAACTGCTCGCGCATGTTGGAACGGCCTTTGAAGAGGTCCTCGTCGTAGATGACCTTGAAGTAATCCTTGGCCCCGGCATACCGCGAGATGGTGATGTTGTTGACCCGGGGATCCTCGACGGCGTTGTTCAGGAAGAGGAAGGGCTCGTTGCCCATCATCTCCTTTTCCACCAGCCAACGGGAGTACAGGCGGTGGGAGCCCTCGTGGAGCACCACGCCGATCCCGTAGTCCGCAGGCTTGCCCTGGAGGTCCTCCAGGCGGTAGGTGATCGTGTTGTTGCTGAAGTCGTAGGCCCAGCCAGGCCCTTCCTTGACCTGCATCTTGAAGTCGCCGCCCACCGAGCGACCGATGGACTCGATCCGATGCAGGCGCTGGCGCAACTCGCGCTCAAGCGACTTGTCGCGAGCTTCGTCCGCGGGGCTCGAGGCCGGCGCGGGCGCACCCTGGGCAGGTTGGGGCGCCGGGGCGGTCCTGGCCAGACGGCCCTCGCCTCCCAACTCGACGCGGTCCTGGGGGGAAGCCTGCTCGGGCCCCTGAGTCTTGGGCAAACTCGCTCGGCGCACCTCGACGGAGGACACGTCCACCCTGCGGATCTCAGTCATCGTTCAAGACTCCTTGTCTGCCATCCGGAAGAACCGGGCCGGCCCGGACAGGCTCGCTGCCCGGGCCACCCTTCTCAGAACTGCTCGGCGTAGGAACGGGCCAGTTCCTCGACGGCCTTGCGCTCCTCTTCGTCACTGATGGCGTCCATGTAGACGTGCATGGCGCCGTCGACGAAGGTCTGCTTGTTGTCCGCAGACTCGGGACCGAAGACCTTCATGAACTTCGAGAAGGCCTTCAGGTCGCGCAGGGTGTACACGAAGCCGTCCTTGCGGGCGGAAGCCAGATCGCCACTGTCCACCTTCGAGCGGATGTCGTAATGGAACTTGACCATCTGCTCGGCGATCTTGTCGCCGCCTTCCACCTTCTTCATCCAGCCGGCCACGATGGTGGTCGTCTCGCCGACATCGGTCAGTTCGGGGAACCACTGCTCGGTGAAGCGGTTGCGCATGGCCAGGGACAGGTCACGCCGACCGGCGTACTGGGAAGTGGCCGGGTTCATGGTGGCAAAGACCCGGAAATTGGGATCGGCCTCGACCTTTTCGCCGTTGTGCTCGGTCAGCACGATGGCCCGATCGTCATCCAGAAGAGAGTTCAGGCGCTCGAGGATGGAGGGTTCGGCCAGGTTGATCTCGTCGAGGACGACCCAGTCGCCATTCTTCATGGCGGTGATCAGGGTCCCATCCCGCCAGACATACTCTCCCGGCTTGGGCCGGCCGGTGGCCGGGTCCGTGGCCGGGACATAGCCGCCGATCAGCTCGGAGGTGTCGGTCTGCAGGCTGAGGTTGAAGCGGTGCAGGTTCCGGTTGTCCAGGTGGGCCAGGTAGCGCACGTAGGAGGTCTTTCCGGAGGCCGTGGAGCCGACCAGCAGGACCGGCTCGTCCAGGGACGCCGACTTGGCCAGACGCGTCAGCTTCTGGACCGTGGAGGGGGTGTTGAAGAGGCGGGCCGACTCGTCTGGAACCAGGGTCCCCCCTTCGCCCTTGTCCAGGACCGCCTCGCCGATCCGGACCTGGTTGCCCTGGTCCTCGACGGTGAGATCGAGTTCGCGGGTCGGGGGCTCATTGGCCTTGCCGAAGGTCAGGGCCAGCACATCGTCCACCACCTTGCGATCATCCTCGTTGATGAAGCGGGCCTGGTAGACCTCGCGGGCCTCCTTCCAGAGGATCTGCTCGGTGCTCAGCCCGGAGGTGGCGAACTTCTCGACCCGCTTGTTCCACTTCAGGACGTCCCGCAGCGTGAAGGGGTACGGCCCCCCCTTCTTGCCGATCTGCCGATGCTCGGACATGTCCGCCATCTGCTTGTGGAACATGACCATCTGCAGGACGGTCTTCTCGGGAAGCTTGGACTTGGCCTGGATGATCTCGACCATCTCCTCGGGCTTCATGCCCTCCACCCAGGTCTTGTGGAAGCGGTTCATCATGGCCGCGGAGAGTTCTTTGCGTCCGGCGTAGGAGGCTGGGTTCATGGTCGCAAAGATCCGGGTATTCTCGTCGGCCCGAACGATCTCGGGACCCTTCTCGCCAGCGCCCTTCTCGGTGAGCACCAGGAAACGGTCATCGTCGAGAAGCGAGTTCAGGCGCTCGAGGATGGCCGGCTCGGCCAGGTTGATCTCGTCGAAGAGGATCCACTGACCCTGCTTGAGGGCCTCGACCACCACCCCGTCATGCCACTCGGGGCGACCGTCCTGACCGGGCTTGTATCCCCCGACGATCTCGACCACGTCGGTCATGTCGTTGAGGTTGATCCGGCGCAACTCGTTGTTGGTCAGGTGGGCCAGATACTTGACCAGGGAGGTCTTGCCCGCACCGGTGGGCCCGGTCATCAGGACGTTCTCGTTGAGCTTGACGGAACGCGCCAGCTTCTCGAGGTTCTTGACCGTGGTCGGGGTGTGGATCAACCTGGATCTCTCGTCGGGAACCCAGGAGTGAGCCTTGGGAGCGGCCGGGGCCTCCTGGGGCGCGGCCGAAGTGGCCTGGCCGACGGGGGCGCTGGGCTCATCCACGGGCTGGGCCGGAGGCTCCTCCTGGAAGAGGGTCTCGGGGACTCCGACCGAGCGCGACTGCAGAGACGCGCTGGGAGGAGCGCTGGCCGGCGTGGCCGGAGTGCCAGCCGCCGGGACGGCCGGAGTGGGCGCCGCCGCAGGGGTGAAGTGCCCGATCGCAGGGTTCAACTGGACCGAGTCCTCGGCGCGGGGAACCGTGGTTCCGGGTTCCGAGGCTGCCCGGCGGGTGCCGGGAAGCGGCGTCGGTGCGCTCTGACCAGGCTGAACCTTGATGCTGTCCATGTTCGTCCTCCCTGGAAATCCAGCCGAATGCCTGGGAAACCTTCAGAAAACCCCAGAAACGACCCGGCCAGGCTGGGCCTGTTTATTCCTTCTCAGGATATCTTCCCCGTCCCGTTTCCTCCAATGCCAGGATGCTAACATCCCGACACGCCGGGAGCTCACCCGGGTCACGGAATCGGGGCTGCGGGTGGGGGCGGAGCGGCGGGGGCCTTGGGGGGATCGAGCTCGGCGGCGGGCGATGCGGGCGGCCCACCGGTCATGGGAGCCACCGGAGGGCCTCCCGGCTCCGGCTGGCTCCGAAGTTCCATCGCAGCCAGGATCCCGTCCACGGCACGCCCCATCAGATGGAAGCCTGTAGGTGGGCGGCCGAAGCGCACCGTGGAGGCGATGCGCGAAAACTCCTCCAGATCCGCCTGGAGTTTCGGCCCCTCGGCGGCGGTGCCCAGGAGGACGAAGCCCCGAGCCGATCCTCCCGGGCTGGCCGGGCGGGTGAAGAACCAGGCCCGACAAAAAACGGTGCGCCCGTTCTCCTGACGCGAGAAGCCGAGCCAGGGCCCGGACGGGTCCTCCCCCTCCTCGGTGGCCCCGAGCAGGGTTCCGCCGGCCTTGAGTTCTTCCGACTGGAGCCGGCGGAACTCGGCCGGGTCCAGGTCCCGTTCCAGGTCCTGGACGGTCAGCACGACATTCTCGCGGAAGCCCGCGCCATCCGGAGCCAGCGGCTTGAAGGCCACGACCACCGCCCGGTCGATCCCGCGGCGCAACTCCCAGAAACGGTCCTCGCCGCCGGGCTTCTCGGCAAGCGAGATCAGGGGGACGCTGAAGGAGATCCCTTCCCCGTAGAAGCGGCCGATCTGTCCGCTGTGGTGGGTGGCCTGGGGCGCGGCGCAACCCGAGGCTCCGAAGAGGGCGAGCCCGCCCATCAACAACATGAGGTTCCGGAAGATGGCTGAACGCATCGGGGCGCGTTCGGGGCTTCCCGCCCCGGTCCTTCCCGGAATCCACCTGAAGGCTCAGGCCCCTCCTCCAGGGGCGCCGTCTCAGGGGCGCCGAGGTCGGAGCGAGGGTCGCCGAGGACGGCGGAAGAGCACTCGGGCCAGCCAGTGACGAGGCTGGCGGGAGCGTTCCTCCAAGGCGATCTTGAGTTCCTCGGCGGATTCGGGACGCCCGGCCGGGTCCACCTGGAGGCAACGCGCAAGCAGACCCTCCATCTCGGGCGAGAGGTGCGGATTGAAGTCACGGGCCGGAGGGAAGGCGAAGCCGAAAGGCTGGGGATCCCGGGCGGTGAGGAGCTCGAAGAGGGTCGCTCCCAGGGCGTACAGATCCGACCGAGGCTCCGCCCGCCCCTGATACTGTTCGGGAGGCGCATAGCCCGGGGTCCCATAGGCCGTGGTGTCCCCGGGACGCCCCGGGCGCATGGGGCGGGCGATTCCGAAATCGACCAGCTTGACCGGGCCTCGGACCGAGACCATGACGTTGGAGGGCTTGAGATCGCGGTACACCACCGGAGGCCTCAGGCCGTGCAGATAGCCCAGGACCTCGCAGAGCTGGACCCCCCACGCGGCGACCAGGGCCTCTTCCAGGGGCTGGCCGTGACCGCGCAGGATATCCGCCAGGGTGGGCCCCTCGACCCTCTCCATGACCAGGAACTCGCGGCCCTCCTGGGCAAAGCGGTGGGTGACCCGGGGAAGGGAGGGATGCCGAAGGCGGATCAGGATCGCCGCCTCCCGCTCGAAGAGGTCCAGAGCCTCGAGGCGATCGGCCGGCGCGAGCGCCCGGAAATCCAGTTCCTTGAGGGCCCAGACGCTTCCCCGGTCGCGGGTGTCCCGAGCCAGCCAGACCCGACTGGAAGCCCCTTCTCCCAGGAGCCTTTCGACCCGATAGCGACCGGCCAGGATGCTGCCTGTCTCCACGCGCCTACTCCAGGTCGATCCCCTCGGTCAGGCGCATGTAGACCTCCTGGAGGTCCCAGGCCTCGTCCGCGAACCGGATCACCGGGAACCCCTTCTCGAAGAGCGAGCGGTTCAAGGCGACCAGATCCCGATCCTCGCCTGCGAACTCCAGGACCAGTTCTTCCTCCTGCCAGACGGCCGAGCGAACCCCGGGAGCCCCCTGGAGGAAGAGGCGGCACTCCTCTCCGCGATCCAGGAGCCGGATGCAGACCCGGCGGGTCCCCCGCAGTCGGGAGACGACCTGACGGGTCTCGCCGAAGGCCAGCAACTGACCCTTCGCGAGAATGCCCACCTTGTTGCAGAAATCGGCCAGGTCCGAAAGGATATGCGAGGAGACGATCAGCGTCTTGCCCTTCCTCTGGAGACCCTTGAGGATGTCGGCCAGCTCGACCCGCGCCCGGGGGTCCAGGCCAGCCGCCGGTTCGTCGAGGAGGAAGAGGGCGGGATCGTGCATCAGCAACCGGGCCAGGCCCAGACGCTGCTTCTGCCCTCGAGAGAGGCCTTCGACGGGATTCTCCGCCAGCCGGGTCAGCCGGGTGGTCTCCAGGGCTTCGCGGATCACGAAGTCGCGGTGATGCGCCGGGACCTTGTAGGCGCGGGCGAAGAACTCCAGGTACTCGCGCACCAGCAGGTCCTCGTAGACGCCCAGGAAGTCCGGCATGAATCCCACCCGGGCCCGGACCTCGGCCACCTGTTTGAGCGAAAATCCGGCAATCCGGGCGTCCCCCGCGTCTGGAGCCAACACGGTGGCCAGCATCCTCAGGGTCGTGGTCTTGCCGGCCCCGTTGGGGCCCAGGAATCCGAAGATGTCTCCGGCGTGCAGCTTGAAGGAGAGTTCGTTGACGGCCATGGTGGAGCCGTAGCTCTTGGTCAGGCCCCGGACATCCAGGACCGGCTCTTCCGCCGACGAGGGAACCTCCAAGGAGCCCGGATGAGGGTCCGGACCGGGCGGAGACCAGCGGGAAACCGGGTCCTGCTCGGGATGCGAGGCCTCGGGGGCAGGCTCCGCCCCGGGTCCCAGGTGGCGGGTCTGGGGATCGGTCTGGCTCATGGCTCGGGGCTTCGACGCCCGCCTTCCGCGTCCCCTTTCGCGGGAAGAGCCGAAGCGGCCAGGCGCTCCAGGAAGACCTCAGGCCGATGGCGGAAGGTCTCCTGGGAAAGTTCCCTGCGGGCCAGGGCAGACAGGGTGTGAGCCAGGAAGCGGTTGACCGGGGCCTCCAGGCCGAGGCGGGAGGCCTCCCGGGCGATCGCTCCATTCATCCAGTCCACCTCGGTGCGCGCCCGACCGGCCCGAAGGTCCAGCAACAGCGAGGGCGGCTTGTCCCCCCTGCCCGAGGCCATCTTCCGACCCAGCAGCGGGAAGGCCAGCGCCTCAGGCAACCAGCGGACGGCCCGGGCCAGCGCGCGAACCGGATAACCGGGAAGATCGACCACCGCAATCCGACTTTGCTCCATCACCCTCAAGGCCTCCAGCAGCGCCCGGATCTCCACGCCGAAGAGGGCCCGATCGGCCAGGAGCTGCCGGCAGGTCAGGTCGAGGATGGCGCAGGAGGCGTTGGCGACCATGTTCAGCAGCAGCTTGGACCACTTCATGGAAGCGGAATCCGCCAGCAGGGTCACGGGAAGCCCCAGCGCCTCCAGACGCTCGGAGAGATCCCCGGACTGCCCCCGGGGGACCAGGGGAGCCAGGGCCAGACCGCCGCGCGGGCCGGGTCGCAGCACCCCGGGCGCCGGGCAGGCCACCGCCCGGGTCACCGATCCCACGAAGGTCCTCTCCGGGCCGAAGGCCTGGGCAACCAGATCCTCGCTGCCCAGACCGTTCTGAAGGGTCAGCACGCGCGTCGGCTCCAGGCCGGATTCCCGGGCCTGGGCCAGGGCGGCCTCGACGGCGAAGGTCTTGACCGCCAGGATCAACCAGTCGAAGTCGCGCGTCTCCCCCGAGAGTTCCTCGAGGCTGGAGAGGACCCGGAGCGGAATGTCCTCCGGGGCCCCTTCGATCCGGATCCCCTTTGCGCGCAGGGCTTCCAGGTGAGGAGGACGGGCCAGGACGGTGACCTCGGCGCCACTCCATGCCAGAAGGCCACCGAGCCACTGCCCGATGGCCCCCGCTCCCAGGACCAGGACCCGCGCCAAGGCCTCCTAGACCCGACGCAGGTACTGCCCGGTCCGGGTGTCGATCTGCAGCCTGGTCCCGACCTCGATGAAGAGGGGGACGTTGACGACGGCTCCGGTCTCCAGGGTTGCCGCCTTGGTGGCCCCGGTGGCCGTATCCCCCTTGAATCCGGGCTCGGTATCGGTGACCACCAGCTCGACGAAGTTGGGAACCTCGATTCCGATCGGGGTGACATCGTGGAAGGAGACCTCGACCTCGGTCCCATCCTTCAACCACTGCACCTGATCGCCCAGGAGCGTCTTCTCGACGGGCACGTCCTCATAGGACTCCAGGTCCATGAAGTGATAGAGGTTCTCTTCGACGTAGGTGAACTGCATCTTGCGGCGCTCGATGTGGGCGCGCTGCAGCTTCTCGCCGCCTCGGAAAGTCTTCTCGACGGTATAGCCGGTCTTGATGTTCCGCAGCTTGGTGCGGACGAAGGCCGCGCCCTTTCCGGGCTTGACGTGGAGGAACTCGACGACCTGGAACAGGTCTCCGTCAATCTCCACGGTCATCCCCGTGCGGAAGTCGTTCACCGAGATCATGAGACCCTCCACTGAGCCCCGGAACCCGGCACTGGCCGGGAACCGGGTTGAATTCGATTCGGGCCCGTTCGCGCACATGCCCGCGAAACCTCCAGGTTCGGAGGTTTCGCTGCAGATTCCGAAGCGGACCTGGGCTTTGAGTTCTCAGGATCCAGAAGAGGGTCCTGCAGGCAGGACCCCCTTCCAGAAACCAGCCGTCGGGTGCTAGTTCTTCTGGTAATCCAGATCGACCGTCACGCTGGGAATGCCGCGAGGCATGGAGTTCCCGTCCGGATGGATCCAGGACGCCTCGAGATTCCAGACTCCGTCCACCTCGAGAGGCTCGTCCCGATAGACCCTCTGGCGGTTCCAGATCGAACCATCCGAACCCCGCAGGGTGACCTGGGCGCTGATCCCGCGGGCCGTGGCGTCCCCGTTGTTCTGGATGCGGGCCGTGCAGCGGACCGTCCCGGTGAAGTAGTCGGCCACCGCCAGGGGATTCACGACGATCAGGAGCGCCTCGGGCGGAGGCTTGGGAGCCTCCGGAGCCGCAGGCTCGGCCGGGACCGCCGGGGAGGCCTGGGGAACCGGGGCAGGAGGCGCAGGAGGGGCAGGAGGCGCAGGCGACGGTCGAGGAGCGGGCCGGGAATCCATCTCGGGAGGGAAGGTCCCCTCGCCGCCGGCGGGCGCTTCCTCGGACCCCTCCTCGCCCCGAGCCGCGGCCTCGGCCGCCTTGGCCGCCTCGGCCTCCTCACGCGCCTTGCGTTCGGCCTGGATGGCCTCACGCCGCTTGTTCCAGGCATCCTGGATGGCCTGCTCGCGAGCTGCGTTGGCCGCCGCGACCTCGGCCGCAGCCTGACGGTCCGCGGTCGTGATCGGTCGACTGGCCACCACGTCCAGGACGTCGGTCTCGGCCGTATAGAGGACCCGGAACCCCAGAAGGTCGGCCACCGGGCGGACGGGCACCCAGATCTCGTTCCCCCGGGCAACCCCCTCGACGATCATGGAGCGCTCGCCCGAGCGCAGCAGGAAGGAATTCGCAGTGATCGGGGTCCCCTGGCCCAGACCCGGAGTCACCACCACGGACCCGTCCTCCCGGGCCAGCCAGTCGACCTTCAAGGCCTGG
Source organism: bacterium (assembly GCA_022839105.1). Taxonomy (GTDB): domain Bacteria; phylum Vulcanimicrobiota; class Xenobia; order Xenobiales; family Xenobiaceae; genus Xenobium. The sequence goes on along the minus strand of JALHDH010000007.1, from coordinate 33,403 downwards.
AAGAACTTCTCGACGGGAACGTAGACGGCCCCCCCGATGTTGACCCGATCCGGGAAGGACCGATTGCGAACGTACAGGGTCTGAGCGTCCGCAGCCAAGGCCACAAGCATGACCGCAGCCACGAAGGCGGCCAGGGCTGGAAGTCGGAACCTCATGGAGCGTAAACCCCCTTCTACGGGTTTGAAATCGTGCCAGGAATTCTCGATCCCGAAGAGACTTCCTGCGCAGGCTTCTCAGGGCGCTCCGGGCTCCCCCGGAAGCGGACCTTGAAGGTCGATCTCCAATCCCTCCCATGCTCCCAGGACCTGGGGCGGATCCTGGTAGCGGGCGGCCCGTTCCCGACACGTCTCGACCATGGCGTCGAGAAAGGCGTCCTCGTGATCGGGATCGTGATGGAACAGGACGAAGCGTCGGACCTCCGCGGCCAGGGCCACATCGATGGCGAAGTCGCAGGGGCTGTGCCCCCAGCCCCGACGCGAGGAATACTCCTCCGGCGTGTACATCGAATCCTGGATATAGAGATCGGCGCCCCGGGCAAAGGAGACCAGGCGCGCATCCTCCCGATGCATGATGCCCTCGCGCATCGCAGAGCGATCCCGGCTGGCCAGCCCGGAATCCTTCCGGTCCTTTCGGAGCAGTCCCCCCAGGTGGGGTTCGACATCGGTGCAGTGGACCAGGACCTGGCCATCGGCCTCGATCCGGTACCCCAGACACAGGACGGTGTGATTGAGGAACTGGGTCCGGATCCGGGTCTTTCCGATGCAGAACTCTTCCTCGGCCAGTTCGCGGAAGAGGAGCTGTCCGGCCATCGTCTCGAGATGATAGGGAATGTTGTTGCATGAAGCCTGCGCCTCCAGCAGCTCCCGAATCGTGCGTCGGGGATCCCGGGGGGCCCACACGCAGAGCTGGTTGCCCGGGACATGGGCCGGCGTGAAGAAGGGCAACCCCTGGATATGATCCCAGTGGGTGTGGGTCAGCAGGAGGTGCGCCTGGAGGGGCCTCGACTCGGTCCTGTCCAGGTGAAGGCCCAGGGGAAAGATCCCCGAGCCGGCGTCCAGGATCAAGAGGGCCCCGTCCGCTGTCCGAACCTCGACGCACAGGGTATTGCCCCCATGGCGGACGGTGAGGGGGCCGGGAGTGGGAATGGAGCCTCGGGTCCCCCAGAAGCGGACCTTCACCTCCTGACCCCATCCCATCCGCCAGGGCCGATGCCATCCCCCGGCGCCCCGCCGGGTTTCCGCCCTGGAACCCGGAGCCCGCTCACAGGAAGCGCAGGCAGGTATTGCCCACCTGAACCTCGTCGCCCCGGTGAAGTTCCACCTTCCGGGTCAGGCGATGGCGATTGACCCAGGTCCCGTTGGTCGAGTTGAGATCCTCCACCCAGTAATGGCCGTCCTCAAAGGTCAGACGCGCGTGGGAATAGGAGATCGCGGTGTCCTGGGGCAACTGCACTTCCCCTTCCTCGCGACCGATGGCCACGGACTGCCCGGTCAAGAGCAGGTCCACTCCGGCCTCCTCAGAGAGCAGTTGCCACTGCCCGGGCGTGGCCGGCGGCAAAGGGGCCGGCGGAGCCGTTCTCTGAGGCGCAGGGGCCGATTCCCGAACTTCCGGAGCTTCCTTGGCCTGGACCTCGCGGGTCTTCGAGGAGGGGAGCGAAGCCGAAGGGGGTCCCACCCGGCCCAGGCCCAGGCGCTCGAGGAGCGGAAGGTAGTCGGGCGATTCTGCCCGGACCGCGCGGAACTCCTGTTCGGCATCCCGGGACCAGCCCTCCTGGGCCAGAGCCTCCCCCAGGGAGTAGCGCAGATCCAGACCCAGGAGCGGGTCCAGGCCCTGACGTCCGAGCGCCTTGCGGTACAGCTCGGTGGCCGTCAAGGTGTCGCCCAGGCCCTCACAGGCCTTCCCGAGCAGGAGCAGGTTGGCCACGTGGATGTTCGAATCGGGCAGGAAATCCTTGAGGTCATCTACGACCGGGCGGAACTCGCCGGCCTCCAGGTGCAGGATGGCCTTGAAGAACAAGGCCATGGGCTCGGCGGGCATGACCCCCAGCAACTGGCCCACGGTCGCCAGGGCATCGTCAGGCCGGCCACTGGCCCTCTGGGCCAGGGCCAGCAGCAGGTTCAGGCCCAACAGATCCGGCCCCAGGCTGAAGAAGGTGGCTCGGGTCAGGGGCAGGGTCATCCTCAGGGAGGGAAGGTAGCGGCGAAGCTTCTGCCCCAGGCCCTGCTGACACAGCAGGGCCTTCTGGAGCGTGCGCACCGCCTGAGCCGGATCCCCCGTCTCCATCTCGAGGCAGCCCATCAGGAAGTAGGCGTCGGTGAACTGGGCGTCCCGGGCCGCGGCTTCCCGCAGACGGGTCAGCGCCGACTGCAGGCCCCCGGAAACCAGTTCCGCGCAGGCCTGCACGAAGGCACGCTCGGAGCGGGACATCGTCAGGTTCTTGACAACCCCGACTCCGAAGCGGGCGCCCTGCTGGGATTCAAAGAAGTCCAGGACCGGCCGCATCCCCGTCCCCGAAGACTGGCCCGGGCGACGCCAGAACAGACCGCTCTCGGCTCCCCCGCCACCTTCCTCGCGCCCCTTGAAGAGCCCCGAGACCTCTCCGATCCCCTTGCCGGCCAGCTTCCCGGCCAACCCGATTCCACCCTTCAAGGTCCCCAGCATGTCGGATTGTTCCATCTGGTACCTCCTGGCGGGCTACGGCCCTCGAGAGCTCAGGCGAGGAAGACCATCTCGGTCTTGCCCAGGCGAAGCCGGTCCCCCTCCCGGATCTCGGTCTGGATCCCGGCAGCCAGCCGGTTGCCGTTCAGGAAGGAGCCGTTCGAAGAACCCACGTCCTCATAGAGGAAACGACCGTCCTGACGGACGATCCGCCCGTGGCGTCGGGAGACGTAGGACTCGGTGTCGGCCTCGGTCAGGTCGATCTCGGGGAAGATCGAATCTGCCGGGGAGCGCCGCCCGAGGGACAGGAGATCGCGATCCAGGGGGAATTCCCCGCCACCATCCACCAGGGAGAGACGAGGACGGGGCGAGGGGATCGGAATCTCGGCCACGGGCGCCGGAGCAGCCGGCATCGCCGGCGTCGGCGCCACCGCCTCGGCCCGCGCCGCCGTCAGGCTGGCCCCGCAATCCTCACAGTAGGCCTCATAGGAGGGATTCTCTGCTCCGCAGGCCGAGCAGCGAACCGTGCCCGAGATGGCCTCGACGCCGGGATCTGCGGGAATCGGCTGGGGCGCGGGAGCAGCCACGGGAGCCGGGGCTGGAGCCGGCGCGGGCGGCGGAGCAGCAGCCACCGGCACCGCCGGAGCCTCCCGGGTGATCGCGGGCATCCCCTGAGGAAGCCGGGCCCCGCAATCCTCGCAGTAGGCAGACCCTTCGAGGTTCTCCGAACCGCAGACACTGCACTTCATGGACTTTCTCCTTTTCACATCTCGATGGGGCCGCGGCGTGGCGGCCGGAATTCATTCCTGCGCGGCGGCAGGGGGATGCATCGCCTCGAGGGACGGGACCGTGTCCAACAACTGCGTCAGCTTGCGGGTCCCGTACTCCAGCTTCTTGGTCCCGGCCGAGGTGGCGGCGGCGCCCTGCTCGATCCGGGTCGCCTCGGCCAGGGCCTGGTCGGCCAGATCCTTCTGGCCTTGCTGGAGGAGCTGGGTGGCCGCCGAGCGCAACAACTGGGTGGCCTTCGAGCGATCCCCGGCCTGGGCCAGTTCCAGCGCCCGGGTCTGCTGGCGGAAGACGCTGACGGCGTCGATCACCTGCATGACCCGAGGGGTGACCCGCGAGGCCTGATCGGGATCCGCGGTATAGGAGATGGTGATATCCGAAGTCACCGTCGAACTCGGCGTGGGCTGTCCGGGCATGTCGTAGGAGAGGGAAGCCTGGGCGACCCGATAGGTTCCGGCCTGGCGCGAAGGCAGGACCAGCTCGAAGAGCAGCGATTGGGTCTCCTCCTTCTGCAGGTCGGTCAAGCGGACGCTGCAGGTGCGGTCGAGAACCGGAACGGCTCCCAGGTCGTTGATCAGGGGCTTGACCTTGTAGACCCTGCGGACGTGCACATCCTTGGCCAGCTTCAGGCGGATCTCGGGATTGCGGACCACCACGTTCTGGACGCCCCGAAGCTCACCCTCGAAGATCGACGGGATGTCCCGGGGAACGTCGATATAGTAGGAGGTTCCCCGACAGGAATTGGCGATGTCCAGGAGGAGCTTCTCGTTGAAATCATCTCCGACCCCGATGGTCGAAACCGAGATGCCCTCTTCGGTGGCCAGGATGCACTTCTCCTTGCAGCGGGCCTCGTGCAGGGTCAGCCCGTCGGTCAGCAGGATGATGTGGTTCATCCGGTCGCGCGAGAAGTTGCGACGGACCTCCTCGACGGCCGCGTTGATGCCGTGCAGCATCTCGGTTCCCGAACCCACATCGATCTGATCGATCTTGCGAACCATCTGCCGCGCCGAGTTCTTGTCGTAGATCTGGCTGGAAGGGATCAGGACCCGGGCCTTGTCGGCGAAGGCGACCAGGGCGCACAGATCATTGGGGCGCAACTGGTCGATCACGTGGCTGACCGCGTTGATCACGTAATCCAGCTTCTGGGCGGCGTACATCGAGCCGCTCTTGTCCAGCACGATGGCCAGGTTCAGGGCCGCTGGACCGCTGCCGATCTCGGGTCCGGGCCGGACATCCGCCAGCAGGTACACGAGCTTGTTCTCGCTGGTGGTCATCACGGCCTGATAGCTCAGGTAGGTTACGAGATTGACTTCGGCCACGTCGTTTCCTCCACAATGGTTGCGCCCCGGGTTGGGGCCCGCACTCAGCCCGATCTGGCTTTGAGGGCGCACACTTCCCGTTCAGTCGGGCCGACTCCTCGTGCCCCCGGAGTCGGCAGGCCGGCGCACCACCGCCAGGGTTGCGTTGTCGTCGGCTCCGCGCTCCAGGCATGTCTGCACCAGGCGCTCACAAAGCGACTCCGGCTCCGGCGAGCCCTGGAAGAACTCGAGCAACTCTTCGTCGCTGTAGTATTCCCAGATCCCGTCCGAGCAGACCAGAAGGTATTCGCCCGGGGCCACTCGCCTCTCGTACAGGTCCACCTCGACCTCGGGATTGGTCCCCAGGGCCCGATAGATCACACTGCGACGTGGCGATCTCCGGGCTTCCTCCCGGGTGAGGTGCCCCATCTGCACCAGGCTGCCCACCAGGGAATGATCCGTCGTCACCTGGTCGAGTTCGCTGCCGATCCGGAAGGCCCGCGTGTCCCCCACATGAGCGAAGACCGCCAGATCGGCTTCCAGGAGCACCGCCGTCATGGTGCAGCCCATCCCTTGACGGGAAGGATCCTGGCAGGCGTATTGGTAGATGGTCCGATTGGCCCGCTCCAGGGCGCGCTTGAGAATCAAGGCGTTGCGCTGGGCGGGGTCCCGGGGCATGAGAAGCGAGGTCTCGGTTCCCACCGTGCAGGTCAGGAAACGCTCGACGATCTCGTGCGCCAGGGCCCGGATGGCCAGGGAGGCGGCCTTGTCCCCCTCGGCCTCGCCTCCCATCCCATCGGCGACCACGACCAGGTGCGCCTGCAACGGGACATCCCGCTCGCAGGCGCCCAGGCGGCATTCCAGCCAGGCATCCTGGTTGATCCGCCGGACCAGGCCGATATGGGACCGGGTGGCCACCTCGAAGTCCAAGGGCTTGCTCGAGGGTTCGCCGGTCTCTTCAGGGGAATGAGACGTTTCCCGGGGCTCTTCGCGAAGCTGGGCCCGAGCCTCTTCGAGGGCCCGGCGCATCTGCTCGGCGGACTCGAAGCGGCGCTCGGGCTTGCGCTCGACGGCTCGGAGGATCACCTCGATGACGGGGCCGGCCCCGCCCACCTGGGGCCGCGGGAAGAAGAAGAAACTCTCGCGGGCCTCCAGGTTCATCCGTTCGGCGGTCAGGGCGGAGTAGAGCACCGCACCCAGGCTGTACAGATCCGAGCGCCGGTCGAGGACGCCACCCTCCATCCCATAGGCTTCCGGCGAGGAATAGCCCTGGACGACCGAATACTCCTCGCAGGGTTCTCCCAGGCGTCGGGCGCGCTCGAAGCGGACCAGCAGGGGATCGCCTTCAGGACCCATCCAGATGGCCTCCGGGCTGAGGGCGCCGTGAAGCCATCCCGCCTGATGCAGGACCTCCAGACCTCCCAGGAGGGCCTCCCCCAGCCGGGCCACCTGCTCGGCCGCCAGTGCCCCCCCGGCCAGATGTTGCTGGAGGGATTCCAGGCCCGGCCAGGGCCCGACCAGATAGCCCCGCCCCTCGTGCTCCAGGCGGTCGACGGGTCGCCAGAGCACCTCGTGCTCCAGGCCGTTCAGAAGCTCCCATTGACGCTCCCAGAGCGGCCCCGCATCCGGGAACCCCACCACCAGCACCCGGTCCTCTCCCGAATCCAGGGGATGAGCCTCATACAGATGGACTCCCCCACCGGCTTCGACGGCGCGCTCGATGACGTAGCCTTCCCCGAGCTGCCCTCCGGGTTCGAGGGAGGCTCCGGGCTGTGCCTCGGCGACTGCCGGGCTGGCCTGCTCTTCCAGGCAGGCTCCGCACTCATCGCAGAATCGGGCTTCGGCCGGGTTCTCGCAGGCACAGGATGGACAGAGCATGGAACCTCCTAGAAGTCGTGCAGTTCACCGGGCAAGCAACCCGGACCGGGACACCCAGATCCACAAGACCCACCCCCCGGCGCTGGAGGCCAGGCTCAGGAGGCTGGCCGAGATCGCAAAGACCCAGAGGGGAGCCCGTTCGTGGCGCGGGGTCGAAATCAGGATCACCCAGAGCACGAGGGCCAGGGCCAGGCCCAGGCCGGGAAGCATCGCACCCAGGGTCAACAGGAAGGCCAGGGGCATGGCCCAGCAGCCCACCCGGGCCGGCTCCACCTCGATCTCCAGGCCCAGCCTCTCGGTCCCGGCGCTGCCTTGATAGAAGATCGAACCGGCGTGGCGCCCCCCCATGCCCAGCCTCGAGGTCAGGACCGTCAGTTCCACGGGCACGTCTCGCCCCTGCACCCTCTCGGGCTGGACCTGGATCCAGGGGTCGCTGGGCTTGAGGCTTCCATCCACCTCGCCGCGCAGCATGACCCGGGTCCGGACCATCCCTCCGTGGCGATGTCGTCCGAGTTCCAGGCGCTCGGGCTCGAAGCGGTTGAAGGGAGGAGGAGGCAGAGGGCCCGTCCGCAGACGCTCGGGAAGCTTGGGGAAGGCCTCGGGGATATGGCGCATCTCCTCCAGGGCCCGACGGAAGGCCGCCGCATCGGCGAACCGCTCTTCGGGAGACAGGGCCAGCGCCCGGGCCACGATGGACTCCAGGGGCCCGGGAACCTCGGGGTTCAAGGTCCGCAACGGAGCGAAACGGAAGGGTTCCTGGGAGGGGTCCACGCCGCTGAGGGCCTCGTGGAGGGTGGCCCCCAGGGCATAGAGATCCGTGCGGGCATCCGACTGACCGCGTCCATACTGTTCAGGGGCGGCATAGCCCGGAGTCCCCAGGGCCCGGGTATCGGAAGTCTTGCCGCTCTGGAAGAAGCGGGCGATGCCGAAGTCGATCAGCCGGGCCGTCCCATCCGGGCCGAGGATCACGTTGGCCGGCTTGAGGTCCCGGAAGATCACCGGGCGAGGGCGTCCGTGCAGGTATTCCAGAACCTCGGCGATCTGGACCGCGATGTCCAGGGCCTCTCCCACCGAGAGCCGCCCGCGTCTGCGCAGGATGCACTCGAGGGTCTCGCCTTCGACGAAATCCATGACCAGGTATTGTCTGCCGGCTTCCGAGAAGGAATCGGTGATTCGGGGAAGATTCACGTGCTTGAGCGCGGAGAGCATCTCCGCCTCGGATCTGAAGGCCTCCAGGGCTTCGGCGCGTTCTTCCGGATCGCTGAAGGTGTCCGCCATCTCCTTGATGGCCCAGGACTGCCCGGGCAGCCGGGAATCGCTGGCCAGATAGACGGCCCCCATTCCGCCTTCGCCCAGAACCCGCTCGACCTTGTAGCGGCCGGAGAGAACCTGTCCGACTCCCAGCCTGGCTGTCATCCTGTCTGGCCCCCTCTCCTGGACCCGGTGACTCCCCCTGCCTCGCGGCCATTCGGGCCTGCGAAGCGGAAAGGGTAGCTTCCGCCTGGAGCCCGGGGCTCCTCCAAGAGAGGCTTCAGGCCATCCACCCGGCCCCGACCAGCAGGCCCAGGCCCGCGAGAAGCCCGCGACTCATGGCGATCAGGACGGCCCGGGTGCGATCATGGACCCCCAGCTTCCGGAAGATGTTCTTCAGGTGGTTGGCCACGGTGAACTCGCTGATCGACAGCCTGTCGGCGACCTCGCGATTGGAGCCGCCCTCCATGATCCCGCGCAGGACCTGGACCTCCCGAGTGGAGAGCACGGCTGTCCCTGCTGGCGGAGCGTTCGGCGCCATCAGGGAGCCGAAATCGTCCGGGGAGGTCTTCGACCCCTGCGTGATCGCTTCCAGCAGACGTCTGCCCAGGAAGGGCTCGAGCAGGGTCCCTTCCTTGCGGACCCGGCGAAGGCTCTCGACAAGTTCCCTGGGCCCGACCTCCTTGGGAAGATAGGCGCAGGCGCCGGCCTGGACGGCCTCGAGGATGGAGGCCAGCTCCTCCTTGCCGGTCAGCAGCACCACCTGGACCTGCGGATGCCTTTCGAGGACCCGGCGACAGAGCTCCGTCCCGCTCATCTGGGGAAGGACCAGATCCAGGAGCAGCATGTCCGGCCTGGCCTCGTCGAGGAGTTCCAAAGCCTCCTCGGCCGAACCGGCCTGGGCTACAACCCGGAAGTCCCCTGCCCTCTCGACCATCAGGACCAGGCCTTCCCTCAGGAGTTCATAGTCTTCGACCACCATCACCCGCACGGGTGGAACCGGGGAACCGGATTCTCGATCCACAAAAACCGACCTTCCCTGCTGAACGCTTCTCCGGGGTCTTCCCCGATGCCGCGAAGAGCATTCTACACATTCCCCGGCAATCCTGGATTCCGACGCGAATCGTCCCTCCCCCGCACTCGGCAGCCCGGGGCCCGGAAAGCCCCTCGCGGGTGGCCCTCCGGCGAGGGGTCCAGCCGGTCTTCAGGGATTCAATTCAAGGTCCAGCCTTCGCAGGCAGGCCTCGACGGTACGACCCACGGCCTGAAGGCTGGAGGCGCTGACCTTGTCCAGGGTGTCGTGGGGGGAATGCCAGTAGGTCGGCACGACTCCTTCCGGCGAGATGGCGAAGCCGATCACGTTGAGTGCGGGGATGCCGGCCATGAGGAAGGGGATGTGGTCGTCCTCCACGCCCTGCTCAGGTCCGGAAAAGATCCTGGCGTACCCCAGGCGGGCGGCCTCCTCCCGGAGTCGGGAACGCAACTGGGGATGGGAATTCAGCTCGTCGGTGATCCTCAGGTTCCGATCCCCGACCATGTCCAGGATGAAGACCGCCGAGACCTTCCGAGCCAGTCTGCTCTCCACCCAGGAGTCGACCAGGTGGGTGCTGCCATACAGGCTGTCATCCGGCCCCCATTCCACCAGGGCCTCCTCACCGTCGAAGAAGGTCAGGGCCAGGGTGTGTCGCAAGGGCCTGGCGCTCAGGACGCGGGCCAGCTCCAAGACGGCCGCCACCCCCGAGGCTCCGTCGTTGGCCCCGACGAACTCGAACTCCGCGAAGCGCTTGGTGTCGGCGTGCGCCCCCAGGACGAGCATCCGCTCCGAGGAGCCGGACAGGAAGGCCACGAGGTTGACCATCGAGATCGCTCCCAGCGGAGTGCGCGCCACGAAGGGCTGTTCGTGGACCTGGAAGCCCAGGGTCTCGAGTTCAGCCCGAAGCCACGAGCGCAGGCGCCCGGCCGCCTCGCTGCCGGGCGGTCTCGGCCCCAGGAGGACCTGGGTGCGCACGTGTTCCAGGGCCCGCTCTCCCGAGAAGCCCTCCGCCTCTTCCCCGCCTCGGCACCCGATCCCCAGAGCCAGCAACAGCGCAATCCCCACGACGACCATGAACCTGGACACGGCGCAGACCTTCGCCTCCCCCCCGGGTCGACCTTCCCGACGGGCCTCCGGGTGGCCTTTCGGCTGAGGTCCCCAGAGCGGTCTGCCTGGCCAGCCTGTCCGGAGCGCCGGGGGATGTGGCTCGATCGCCGGCGATCGCAGCGCCTGCTGACGGACTGAGTCCTCTATCCCGGGTCGACCCCCGCCACGGGCTCCAGCAGGAAGACGGCCGTCCGGCCCCAGACGTTGACGCAGGGCTGGATCCGGGCCTCCACGATCCGATAATGCCGGTTGAACCAGTCGATGAGCCCCACCAGTTCGGAGTCCCCGAAGGGGCACAGGACCAGGAAGACCCGACCCGGCCCCGGGGGACCCGCGGGAGGGGCGGCAGGCAACGGGATCTGGGGCAGCCCCCGGTATCCCGGGCGGAAGACGAAGCCCATCTGGCCCGGACGAGAGAAGTCCACCTCGACCTGGTCGCGCGCGTAGGTGTAGTTCAGGCCCATCAAGGCATAGGGCATGCTCACCGCCAGCACGTCCCCTGCCTGCTCGCGCTGGCGGATCCAGTCCACCGCGCCGGGCCAGTCCTGGTTCCAGAGATAGGGATCCCTGGGGAAGAAGCCCGCCGTCGCCAGGTTGACCAGCAGGAGGAGTCCGACCAGGACGGGGGCGAACCGGCCCGCCCCGACCAGCATCGGCATCACGAAGAACGCAGCGACCGGAACCAGGTAACGAGGCTGGAAGGGCTGGATGCCCAGGGAGTGGCCGAGCACATAGCCGCCCACCGAGACCAGGAAGCCCAACCCCAGGACCAGCGCCTCACCTCGTGCCCCGCCCCGCGCCAGGCGCAGCCAGCCCCAGCCCCAGAGGCTCCAGAGCCCCAGGCCGATCAGGTCCAGCAGTTGGCCGGTCCAGCCCGGCACCAGTTCGCGAAGCCCCGGCCAGGAGGCGGGCAGCGAGAGACCCGTCAGGTAGGCCGGGAGATGAGCCAATCGGGGCAGATGCAGCGAGAGGTGGCGCGCATCGACGGCGTCGGGAAGAACGGGGCCCAGCATGCTCCAGGCCAGCCAGGCCAGCCCGGGAAGGGCTCCCAGGGTCGTCAGCCCCAACATGCGCCAGCGGTCGGGGATCGCCGGGCCCAGGGCCAGGGCCAGCCACAGGCCCGCCAGGATCAGGAATCCCCCATAATGCATGACGGGCATCACGCACAAGGCCAGCAGATAGCCCACCCTCTCGGTGGCCGAAAGGCGCTCCCGGACCGCCTTCAGGGCCAGCACCAGGGCCACGCCGGCCGCCAGGTCCTGCAGGCCGTACTGGCGGATCTGGGCCTCTGCCAGCCAGACCGGATACGAAGAGGCCACCACCAGGGCCGGCCAGACGCCGTTGCCCAGAACCCGACGACCTGCCAGGAAGGCGCAGGCCACGGCCAGGATTCCCAGAAGGACCGAGGGAAGCCGGAGGGGCAGAGGTTCGGAGGTGAGACCGACCAGAGGCTTGAGCACCACATACCAGGTCGGGGGGCTCATGTCCGCCCGGAGGGCCTGGGACATCTCCGCCAGGGGGCGGGAGGCGGCATAGAAGCTGAAGGCCTCGTCGTTCATGACCCCGGCCGAAGAAGCGGCGCTCAGCCGGATCAGCGCCGCCAGCAGCACGATCCCGACAAGGCCCCAGACAGACGGGTTCCTGGAGGAGTCCACGGCGGGCCGGGTTCTGTCTGCCGGAAAGCCATTCCTGCAGGCCTGGCAGACTCCGGAACCTTCCCCCTCCCACGCCGGCCCGGAGCAGAGGATCCTGCGCCCCTCCGGCGTAGAACGCCGCGTGTCTGCACCACCCAGAATCCTGGTCTCGGGCTACTTCGGGTTCGGCAACCTGGGGGACGAAGCCATCCTGGAATCCCTGACCGGAGAACTCCAACGCCAGAGCCCCCAGGCCCGCCTGCGCGTCCTGACGGCCGACCCCGAGCGCGCCCGGGCGCTGGGCCTGGAGCCTGTTCCCCGAAAGAGTCCCCTGCCCATCCTCCGGGCCATGCTGGATTCCGATCTCCTGATCTCGGGCGGAGGCGGCCTGGTCCAGGACTCTACCGGTCCCGGGAGCGTGGCCTACTATCTGGGACTGGTGGCCCTGGCCCGCGGGCTGGGACGCCAGGCCATGCTCTTCTGCCAGGGCTGGGGGCCGCTGCGGACCCCCAAGGGGCGGATCCTGGCTCGCCTTCTGGCCCCCCTGGCCAACCTGGCGACCTTCCGGGACGAACCCTCCTGCCAGGATTTCCAGGCCCTGGCCCCCCGGGTTCCGGTCCGGCTCACCGCCGACCCGGCGCTCCTGCTCGAGCCCCCACCTCCCGCAGAGAGTGCTGCCATCCTGCACGCGGAAGGCCTCGGCCGGACTCCCGAGGAGAGCGGACCGCTGGTGGCCGTGGCTGTCCGGCCCTGGCCGGGAGCGCCCCTGGAGGCCCTGACCCGCGCCCTGGAGGAATTCTCCCGGGCCACCGGGGCCAGGTACCTGTTCCTGGCCTTCCAACCGGATCGCGACACCGAGCCCTCCGAGCGGATCGCCGCGGGCCTGGGTCCTCGGGCCCGGGTCGCCCGACCCCGGACTCCGCGCGAAACCGTGGGCCTTCTGGCCCAGTCGGATCTGGTCGTGGCCATGCGACTCCACGCCCTGATCCTGGCGGCGGGCCAGGGCCTGCCCCATCTGGGACTCTCCTATGATCCGAAGGTCGAGCGCTTCTGCGCCCGGGCCGGGGGACTGCACCTGCCCTTGCAGAGCCTCTCGGCCGAAGAGCTTCAGGCATCCATGCACGCCCTCTACAAGGATCGAAAGACTCTGCAGAAGGGTATAAAGGAACGCGCCGACGCGATGCGCGAGGCCGCCCGAAGGGCAGTCTCGGGCGCGCTGGCCCTGGCCCGGACCAGGGATCCGCGCGCAGCCCTGGCGGTGCTGGACCGCGCCGATGGTCCCGCGCCGGACGTTTGAGATCCTTCCGCCGAGGAGAACGCGAGATGTCATCCCCCGCCCACGTGGTGGTGCTCGGGGCCGGCTTCGCCGGCCTGGCGGCCGTCAAGGCCCTGCGCAAGGCGCGTCATGTCCGGGTCACCCTGGTGGACCGCACCAACCATCACCTCTTCCAGCCCCTGTTGTACCAGGTCGCCTCGGCAGCCCTGAACCCCTCCGAAATCGCGGCTGCGACCCGAGCCGTCCTGCGAGGCCAGAAGAACGCCAGGGTCCTGATGGGCGAGGTCACCAGCATCGACTATGAGCAGCGCACGGTCGACCTCGATGGGGGGCAGACGCGTCTTTCCTACGACCACCTGATCCTGGCCATGGGCGGCCGAACCTCCTACTTCGGCCAGGACCAGTGGAGGCCCCACGCCCCGGGCCTGAAGAGCCTCGACGACGCGATCGAGATCCGCACCCGCCTGCTGGCGGCCTTCGAACGCGCCGAGAAGGCCCGGGATCCCGAGGATCGCAAGCGTCTGATGACCTTCGTCGTCGTCGGCGGAGGACCGACCGGGGTGGAGCTGGCCGGGGCCTTTGCCGAGTTGCGCCGCCACGTCCTGCGCTGGGATTTCCGGGGCATCGACCCGGCCTCGGCCCGAATCGTGCTGATCGAGGCCGCCGACTCGCTGCTGGGCCCCTTCCCGGAGCGCCTGCGCCAGGATGCCGCCGAGCGCCTCAGGCGGCTGGGCGTCGAGGTCCGGGTGAAGGAGAAGGTCCTGAGCATCCGTCCGGGACTGGTCGAGACCTCGACCGGACCCATCCCCACCGAGACCTGCGTCTGGGCCGCCGGGGTGGGCGGCCACGAGCTGGCCGAGAGCCTGGGTTCGAATCGCGACCGGGCCGGCCGTCTGCTGGTGGAAGCCGATCTGCGCCTGCCCGGCCAGGAGCGGGTTTGGTGCCTGGGGGACATGGCCCACTACGAACACCCCCACACCTTCGAAGGCAGGACCCTGCCCGGGGTGGCCCCCGTGGCCGTCCAGCAGGGGCGTCACGCGGCCCGGGACATCCTGCGCCTGCTGAAGGGCGAGAAGACCACCCCCTTCCAGTACCGGGACAAGGGAAGCATGGCCACCATCGGCAGATCGGCCGCGGTGGCCTTCGTCGGCCCGGTGCAGATGACGGGTCCCCTGGCCTGGTTGGCCTGGCTCTTCGTCCACCTGATGTTCCTGGTCGACTTCCAGTTGCGCATGCTGGTCCTGATCCGCTGGACCTGGGCCTATTTCACGTGGAAGTGGGGAGTCCGACTGATCACCCGCCCCCTCCAGGAGAGGCAATGCCCCCTGCCGGAGGTCCACGAACCCTCCACAGGGGGCTGAAGAGGAGCGCTCCCGCACCGGGCAGCGCGCCTCTGGCTCAGCGCAAAGCGCTGATCCAGGAATACGACGACTCGTGCCCGGCGCTCCCGCACCGGGCAGCGCGCCTCTGGCTCAGCGCAAAGCGCTGATCCAGAGGCGCTGCAGGCGGGAGCGCTGCGTCCGCCAGGTTTCCAGGGGGTGGCGGTACAGGGCGCCGAAGCCCGTCTTCTCGATCTCCTCGAAGAGGGGCGTGCGACCCAGCTCGGTGCGGGCGATCCCGTAGGAGGCGGCGGTCAGGCCCACCAGACGGGAGACGAAGCGATCCGCGGAACCCTCCAGACGAACCCGGAACAATCGGCCAGGCTTGAAGAAGTCCCGCAGGATCAGGAACTCCTCGCGAAGGCAGTGGTCGTGGATGCGCCCGAGCAGGCGGTCCATCTCGTGCTCCAGATCCGGACGTTCGGGATCCAGCGAGTCGATCTCGCGCTCCAGCGAATCCGAAACATCGGTCCCGGTCTCCTGCACCACGTCCCGGGTCAGGCCCAGAAGACGGCAGCGCATCGGATTGTCGAGAAGTTCGGCAGCCCTCTGCAAGTGGACATGGCGGTGGTGGAGATGGAACAAGGCCCGCAATACCAGCCCCTGCTGCTCGGCTGCGGGAAGCCCGGCCACCTCGGGGTGGAAGAGGACCTGGGGAGTGGGTTCCGGGACGGCCTGGCACCAGAAGGGCTCCTCCCCGGAATAAAGATGAGCCCGCACATTCTTCAGATGGAAGAGTCGCCAGGCCAGGCGTTCGAGGAACTCGGCCGGCTTCCAGCCGACCGGGGCGGGCTTGGAGTCTGCCAGCAAGGCCGAGAAGGCGGGGTCCGGGAACGAGATCTCCACCTGTCCCCTGGGGAGCAGCCGGTTCAGGAGGAACTCGACGATCTGGTCGGCTGCATCATCGTGCTCCTGCTCCACCAAGGCCGGATCGGGATCGATCGGGGCGACCCGCTCCCCCGCCTCCTTCTCGGCCGTGGCCGCCTTCTGTCGGCCCTCGTGGACCAGGGCCAGGACGACCCGGGCGGCAGGCCGGACGATTCGATTCCGCTCCTGGGCCGAGACCCGATCGAGGTCCTCGAAGAGCTCGCCATGGTCGGCCAGGCCCTCCAGGGCGCCCAGGACATCCTGAAGCTGCTCGGCGGGATCCCCGGTCTGCAGGCGCAACCTGTAGTAGTGAAGGCGGGCGTCGGTCGGGCCGCGTCCGGGGATCTGCCGGGCCCGAGCCAGGAAGTCCAGCGCCTGGGGCGGGTCATCGAGGTGGATCTCGGCCAGGTTCAGGAAGAGTCGCTTGCGTTCGGCCGAATCGCGGACGGCCTTGAGGCGCTCGATCAGGACCGTGTGCATGGCCTTCACGAAGCGCTCCGCCCCGGGCGACTCCAGTTCGGCTGCGAGGATCCGCCGGCCGATCTCCAGGGCCTCGTTGAAGCAGAAAGAACCGAAGTAGTTGTAGAAGAGGCCTTCCTGGATTTCCAGGACTTCCGGGTGGGCCTGGGCCAGTTCCTGGAAGAGATCCCAGGCATTGTCGTATTTCTCGAGGCCCACCAGCTTCATGCCCTCCTCGATGCGGGCGCACAAGGCCGGGTCGCTGGCGCGTCGGAAGGCGACGGCATCCTCCTCGGGACGCAGATGCCTGCTGGGAACCGGGGCCGGGACTGCGCCCTCGCCTGCATCGGCCTGGGCTGCCAGGACCTCAGGCTCAGGAGACTCGACCTCCGGGGCCGGAGTCCCGGGCTCAGGCCCGGCCTCCTCCGCGGCGGCCTGGGCTGCCAGGACCTCAGGCTCGGGAGACTCGGCCTCCGGGGCCGGAGTCCCGGGCTCAGGAGCCGCCACGGGCTCCGGCACCGGCTCGGAGGCCTCTGCAAGGCCTGAAAGGACCGTCCTGAGACGTTCGAGTTCCTGGCCCAGCCTCTCCCGCTTCTCGGAAGTCGGAATCAGGCGCGACGAGGTCTCTTCCAGCGAAGCCAGCACCTGGAGATGGGCCCGCGGATCGCGACTACCCGGCTCGATCCCGCAACGCGCGTAGACCCTCTGGACCAGCACCGGACCGGTCGAGCCCAGAAGGGACTCCATGAGGCGGGCCAGGGCCCGGTCCGGAGCAGCCGGGGAATCCTCGGGAAGACGAGCCGCCCGGCGGGGCTCCTCCACCTTCTGCAGGAACTGCTCGCGGAATTCCCGCAGAGTCTTCTCCAGGGATTCCACTCGCGTTCTGGAGGCCTCCTCCTCGGCCTGGATCCTGGCCTTCTCCTGGGAGGCCTCCTCCAGTCGGGTTTCCAGGCTACCGGCCCGTCCTTCGGCCTCGGCCACCCTGGCCTCGAGTTCTTCGACGCGCCGGCTCCGGTCCTCGCCCTCCACCCGCAACCTCGCGACCTCGGCCTCGGCCTGCTCGCGGCGGGTCCGTTCCTCTTCCAGCTCGCGGTGCAGCGAAGCCAGTTCCTGGTCCAGGGCCTCGTGCCGATTCCGGGACTCGGCGAGAAGCCCCTCCATCTCGGTCAAGCGGGCCTGGGCCGTCAAGGCCGCCTCTTGGGAAGAGGCCTCCAGGAGCCTGGAGCGTTCCTCGGCCTGGGTGCGGACCCGCTCGAGTTCCTCCTGGATCTCGACATGCGCCTTGCGAACCTCGCGCAGATTCTCTTCAGACTCCTCGACCTGAAAGACCAGCTCGATGTTCTTGGTGCCCAGGCCCTCGACCTCGGCTGCCAGCCGCTGGTTCTCCTGGCGAAGCGTCTCGGCCAGGCGCATCAGCTTCAACTCGGCCGCTTCGAGCGGTCCGGACTCCAGGCGCTCGCGAAGCGCTCGATTCTCCTCTTCCAAGGCTCGAATCGCGTCGAGTCCCGCCGGGTTGGGTTCCGGAATCTGCGCCATGGTGTGCCTCCACTCCCCTTGGTCCAGAAGTCTTCGCAGGCCCCGGGGCATCGCCTGCCATCCGGACAGGGTTCAAGCGGCTCAGTCGGGGAAGGAGGCCTGCAGGTCCCGAACCAGTTCCTGGAGGAACTCCCGCTCGTCGGGATCCTCCACGGCGTCATCGGCGTGGTTGAGCAGGCCCACCAGATGTGCCAGCAACAGGCTCAGCGCGGCCGGGTCCTCCGAGAAATGGTCGCGAATCCAGCAGACCGTGCCGTGGGAACGGTTCAGGAAGAGTCGCCCCCGCGAGACCCAGGCCGGCTGGCCCAGGGGTCGGGTTGCCCAGTCCAATCCCTCAAAGGCCCGAGCGCATCGCTTGCGGATCCGTCCCCGGGCCACCAGGGCGAACTCGCGCCGGAGGGCCTTCAGAAGGCCGGCCTCGGGGTCCTCCGCCTCCGGCGCCCTCTCCAGGACACGGGTGCCCGACTCTCGAGGCGCCGGAGGGGTCAGCCTCTCTCCCAGGCGCTCCAGGGTGCTCCCCAACCAGGCGGAAGCCGTGGCCCGCGACCGGTTGGCGGCCTGCAGGGCTCCCGCCAGGAGCCGACCCAGCCCGGGAGAGGGGCTCTCCCGCAGATGCCCCTCGCCCACGAGACGGGCCAGGAGCTCCCGCGGCGGACTGCCGGCGGGCAGGATTGGCAGGAGTTCCTCCGAGGCACGCCAGCTCAACAGGGGCCGGCTTCCCAGGAAGACCAGAGCCCCCCGGGACTGGTCCTCGGCCAGCAGGGCCGCCACCGAGACCTGTCGCCCCCCGAGAACCTCGACCAGGGGCAGCGTCAGGATCCGCTCCAGGACCTCGGCCGCGGGGGATCGCCCTCCCAGGGCCGAGCGTTCCTTGAGGGCAAAGGCCAGGAGGGCCTCTGCTGCGTGGCTGCGGTCCCGCCCGGAGAGTTCGGGGTGAAGCTCTGCCAGGCTCCCATACAGACGGATCTGGTGCTCGCGGAGTTCGCGGCGCTGCTCCCGGGTCAAGGGAAGCAGGTTCCCCCCGGAATCCAGGTTGAAGTCGCCTTCCAGGATGGCCAGGCTCAGGTGGTGGGGCATCTCGACCCGCCCCAGGGGCTGACCCTCGCGCAGGGCCACCAGGCCTCCCGCGCCGGGGGAATCCGGGAAGCCCATCTCTCCGCTCAGGAGTGCCCCCTCCACGGAAACCTCCAGCAGGCATCCCGAAAGCTTGCGGGGCAGGCTGGAAGCCTTCCGCAGATGAGCCAGGTAGCGTGCGTCCCGGGCCAGGTTCCTGGAATCGTCCCGGCACTCCCGCCCCAGCACGGCTCGCAGGACGAGTTGCAGCGAGGAATCGGCCAACACCACCAGGCGACCGTCCCGGGGGCTCCCCTGGTCCCGGGGCGAGACCGCCAGGAAGTGCTTGCGCCCCATCCGCCGACGGACCTCGGCAAGACCCAGGACCTGATCGGGCAGGGCCTTCAGGAGAGGGGCCTCCTCCAGCAGGGGACGCAGGGGCCGGGGAAGGCCAGGCCAGGCCAGAAGCGAGAGCAGGACCCGCGCCTCCTCCGAGCCGGCTCGGGGAGGCCTCTCCAGCAGTTCCCGGGCCAGGATCCCCAACTCCTGGGCCAGTCCTGCCAGCAACTCCTGCCAGGCCGCGTCCTGGAGAACCTGGCGATGGTGCAGATCGGATCGCAGCCGGGGGTCCTGGACCACGGCCCGAGCCGCGGCAGGCAGGACACCCGGAACCGTCTGAAGCCATCGGCCCTCCAGAAGGACCTGCACCTCACCCCCTCCCCCCTCGACCAGGGCGATTTCTCCCTCTCGTGGGGGCGACAGGAACCGCCGGGCCAGGCATCGTCCCGAGAGGCGGGCCGATTGAACAGGACGCAGCAAGAACTCGTCCCGGGCCTGCCGGGCCTCCAGCCAGGGGTGGGCCGAGGTGAAGCGGGCCTGGGGCAGGAGGTGGCGGATCCCGGCGCATTCGCTCTCGGGCACGACCCGTCTCCCGAGGACCGGTTCCAACCAGGAATCACCGGCCAGGAGGAGTTCCTCCCCCCTTTCGACGACCTGACGGAGCTCCTCGATGGAGACCAGGCCCTCGGCGCTGAGGAAGAGGGGAACCGAAACCACCTCTGCGACCAGGTCCGGCCAGGCTCGCAGGACCCGCTGCACGACCCTCCGGGCTTCCAAGGGGAGATCCCCCCGGGCCCAGGAACCGACCAGGCGGGCCCCGGCCTGAATCTCGGCCTGGCGGACGGCGGAGAGGACCTCCGCCCAGGCCTGGTCGGTCTGGATGGCCCTCCAGTCCTCCGAGGGTTGAAGCCGGGGGGACTCGATCACGGCCAGGAAGGGCGGACCCGAGGGGGCCACCGTCCGGGTCTGCAGGAAGACGCCTTCGCGTAGGAGCTCAAGCGTCCCGCGCTCGCCCTCGGTCAGGAGCCCGAGTTCTCCTTCGACCGGACCACTCCGGATCTCGACCCGGCAAAGGAGCCCGGGCGAATCCTCCAGCAGGGGCTCACGGCGCCGGCCGAAGCGGGTCGCCAGCTCGTTCAGGCGGGCCAGCTCAGGGGCCGCCGGGGCGAGGCGTTCGGGAAGGATGCCCTCCAGGACCCGCGCGGCCAGGGAGTCCAGCGGCACGAAGGCGGCGTCGGGCCAGACCTGCTCGGGCAGATCCCGGGGGAATCCCGGATCCCGGGGCCCCACAAGGAGCACGGACTTCCTTCGCGTCAGGGCGGCCAGGCTGACCCGGCCATCCCGCAACTCCTCAAACCATGGGAGGTCCGCCAGCGGCTCGGGGGGCATCCGCCCTCTGAGTCCCCACATCTCGAAGGCCAGGTCCAGGTGGCTGCGCTCGGCGGAGGACCAGGGGCCTCCGCGGCGGGCCAGTTCCTCATACAGATCCTCCCCATGGCGATCCAGTCGAGCCAGGGCCTGCCGGAAGGAATCCGTATCCAGGGCCCGGGACCAGTCCTCGTCGATCTCGAGTTCTTCGAAGTCCAGGACGGCCACATAGGACAGGGGGGTCGGCAGGTCGCGAGTCTCCAGGAGGCGCCCGCGGTACAGGACATGCAGAAGCGATCCGATGTCCGTGTCCTGGGGCGAGAGGCCCACCTCGCCGGCGGGGTCTTCCAGACGGCGCCGGAGGAGCCACTCTCCCGGGGGGAGGGAGTTCGGACGGGGGTTGCGCTCCCAGCGTTCCAGGTGACTCCTGCGGCGCAGGAGCTGCAGGACCCGCTCCCCGGCATCCTGCACGGCCTGGCCGAAACTCGACTCGAGCAGGCGCAACTCGAAGGCAGAATCCACCCGCGCGATCCGGAAGCCCGGATCGGAGATCGGCGGGCTCTCCCGGCAGACCGGAACCTGCCCCAGGATCTGGAGCTGGGCCTCCAGGTCGGCCAGACTCAGGGGAAATCCCAGGTGATCCCGCAGCAGGGGGGCGCCCCGGAAGGACTCCGGCAGGCTTCCTTTCCAGGCCGAGGCAAGTTGCACCAGCAGGTTCCTGGACTCCTCGCCCTCCTCGCCCGCCCCCATCGTCGGCAGGAGTTCCGCCAGACCCTCGGCACAGCGCGCGCCGCAGACGGAGAGTTCCTCGAGGAGGCTCTCGAGCCGATGGTCCTCGACCACATCGGAGTGGGAGGCGTTCCGGCCCAGATCATCCTGCCAGGCGATGGCGTGCAGGGGTACCGCGAGTTCGGGGGTGCGCCGCCCCACCACGACGCCCCGGGAGACCAACGTCAAGGAACTGGCTTCCCCCCGCCTGGCCAGCACCACCAGGAACCGGGGTGCGCCCTGGGCCGGGAAGGCGCGGATGGGACCGAGCCCGTGCAGTTCTGGCTCGCGGCGCAGGTCATGGCCCCTCACCCGGACGGGGATCGGCGCGTAGCGGGCCTCACCGGCCAGCAGGTCCTCCTCGGGCCAGACCTTGGAGCGACCCGGGCTGATGCCCTCGACCAGGATCCGGTGGCGACGGAAGGACCCCGGACCGGATTTCTCACCCTCCCGGGTGCGTTCCAGCCAGAGGCCGGCTGGAGACTCCACGCGAAGTCGGGTGGCCTTCAGGGAATCCAGGGCCGCGCAGGCCATGGCCAGGGCCCGGAGCGCCTGTTCCCCAGGTCGGTCTGGATTCGCCAGCAGGGAGTCGTCCAGGTTCTGCAGACCCTCGGCCGGGAGGGCGTCTCCTCCGAAGTCGATCTCCAGGGTCCTTCCGGTTTCCAGGTCCAGCGCCTCGGCTCCCAGGAGGACGGCCACCTCGACCAGTTCCAGGATATAGCGGCGCGGGTCGGACAACTGGAAACGCGCCATCTTCTCGCGGGCCTTGGCCCGATCCAGGGTGAACTGGCCCCGGGAATCCCAACGCCCGGCCTTCCGGAGCTCCTCCAGCAGGCTCATCTCCGCTTCCTCCGGGTCACCCGGCGCTCTGGAGGGGTCTTTCGGCGACGCTGGATGGCCCGCTCCAGCAGGTCCGCGCCCGGCGTGGCACCGGCCTCGAGGTCCAGGGCCACGCCCCTCGCCAGAAGGTATCCGGCCAGATTGGGATCGTGGCGCGCCAGGGAGGCGCAGGAGGGGTACAGGCCCCGATCCGCCTGAAGGGCCAGGATGGGCCCCTGCAGCTCGGCCCGTCGCTGGGCCCGGCCGACGGCCCGGACCCGCATGGCCCGCGGGAGTCCGGGGAGCGGCTCCACCAGACGGACCTCGCGGATGCCCAGGCCTCCCAGCAGTGCCCCCACCTCCTTCAGGAGAGACTCGTCTCCGGGTCCGACGAGCCTCTCCTGGAGCAGGAACCAGCGCTGAGCCACGGGCACGGAATTCACGCCGGCAGCCTGGAGGGCCTCCAGTTGAGGGTCATCGCCCCCCTCGACGAGCAGGACCGTCTCGCCCTCGGCCACTGCCGCCCGGGCCAGTTCGTCGGCCTCGAGGGCATGGCAGGGGCCTTCCCGCGAGCGCAATTCCTGCAGGCTGCAGCGGGTCGAATCCAGTCTGGTGAAGATCGGGAGACGCTCCAGGGCAGGGGGCCTCCTGGGCCAGCGCAGGACCCGCGAGGCCGCCTTCCAGAGCTCCGGATCGGGGGCCTGGCGGAGTCTTTCCATGAGGTGCTCGGGCATGCGCTTGAAGGCCGCCTCCTCCAGCAGGCGCATCGCCTTGCGATGGTTCTGGTCCTGCAGGACCTGGTCCCGCGTCAGGGTGTGCTCGAGATAGCGCGAACGGATCTTGAAGGAGATCCCCGGCAGCGGCGAGCCTCGCCCCTCGAGGAGGGTGAGGCCCCGGTTATAGAAGCCGAAGTGCGAATCGTCAGGATCGGAAGGGGCCAGCACGATCTCGGTCCCGGGCACCTGATGGTGGAACTGATAGGGGGCCTCCAGGGCGAAGGGCTGATTCAGGGCAACCCCTTCGAAGCGGATCTCCACCTCGCAGTGCCGGCACCAGAACAGGAGCGTCTCGCGACACTCGCGGCGGAACTTCGCCAGCTCCGAGCGGGGCATCCCCACGAAGACCCGGACCCGGGTCCCGTCCACGGGTTCCTCCAGGAGGATCCGCTCAAAGCTCCGATCGGGGTGGAAGAGCACCCGCCAGGCCTGAGTGCCCCTTCCCGTATCCACCACCACTGCCCGGGGCTTCATGGCGAAGACCGAGACGAAACCGATCCCGAACTTGCCGATCTTGGTGAAGTCCCCCTCCTTGGACGAGGAGAAGAGGCGGGTGAGCTGATGGTCGATGATCTCGCGATCCATCCCCTCCCCGGTGTCGGCCACCTCCACCACGGCGCACCGCTGCCCGTCGTCGAAACCGACCGAGACCTCCACGCTGTTGGTGCCCGCATCCAGGGAATTCTGGACCAGCTCGCGCAGGAAGGCCAGGGGCTGGGAGAACTGCCCGACCAGGAGGTCCAGGGCGGCTGAAACCTCCGTCGCGGCTGCAGGGCCAGAAGAAGCGTTCATGCCGGACCAGGAGCCTGTTTGAATACCGCGTCGGTCGCCTCGCCGGCAGCCATCCCTGGCCGGCACCCCGCCGTGTTGCAGAAAGTCCCATCTGTTTCTGGCAAACCAAGACTTCTTGCGCCTTGCGGGGTGCACAAGATTCCTCGGCGATGCTCGGTCCGGAGACTCACACAGGCTCCTAGAAGAAGACCCCGACAAGAAGAAGCCAGAGCAGGGGCAGCGAGACGAAGAGCGCCAGCAGGACCCAGGCCTGCCAGTGAGCCAGGTTCAGCGTGGTCCCTCCGCCCGTCAGGCGGGGCACGAACCAGCGGGGATCCCCGGCATTGCGGTAGGTCAGTCCTCGGTAGCCCGCGGGCAGGACGCCGGCCTCTTCCATCTCCAGGACCAGGTGTCGGAAGCCCAGGGCCGGTGCCAGCAAGGCCAGGGCCACCAGGAAGGCGAGCACCACCAGGATCAGCAGCGGTGTGTGGACCCGAGGGATCAACCAGGCCAGGGCCACCATGGCCAGGGCCACTCCCAGCGAGATGGCCCGCAGACTGGCCTGCTGCCAGCGCTGCATGCGAACGCGCCACTCCTGTTCGAGGGGGAAAGGCGGACGAACCGGGACGAAACGGGCCAGAAGCTCCAGGATGGCGCACAGCAGCGCCCCGAGGAGCAGGGGGAAAAAGACGCTGCCCGGGCTCTTGGCGACCCACCCGTCGGGGACTCCGGCGCCGTTGTAGTGGACGATCCACTCCTCGGGAAGATCCGGGTACTGCCAGGCCAACAACCCGGCCCCCAGGGCCAGGACCGTCCAGGGCATCCAGGCGGGCAGACGTGACATCCCAGGCTAATTCCCAGCCTCGCGACATGCTCCTCCCGACGGAGCGAGGTCGGAGGGCAGAGGGGGGGGATGGCCCTCTCCGGCGAACTGGGATCCCAGGAAAGGGAGGTCTTCAGTCGCCGTGGACAAATTCTCCAGGAAGGCCAAGGAGGGGTTGCAGAAAGGGGTGGAGTTCCTGCGGCATCGTGCCCAGGAGACCGTCGAACTGCACAAGGCCACCTCCCACCTCAAGGAGTTGCAGAAGCGCCACGAGGAGTGCATCCGGGACCTGGGCTACCGGACCTACGCCATGCTCCAGAAGGGCGCGCTCGACCAGCGCGTCCTGCGCGAGCGCTACGTCGAGGCCCTGGAGTTGGAGAAAGCCATCCAGAGGGCCATCAAGGAGCAGGAGAACATCCGCGATCGCTACAGCGCGGATCTCCAGATCTTCGTGCCCCCGCCGACGGTCCAGGTCTTCTGCCCCTACTGCCAGGCCGCCGTCCCCCCGAACGGCACCAGGTGCCCCGAGTGCGAGGCCCCCATCCCCCGCAGGGAGGAAGGACGGCCTTCAGGCTCGGAGCCCTCGGAAGGCCGGGGCGACTCAAGGCGGGGTGGACAGGACCCTCCCGGTCGCTGAACTGAACCTCGGAAAATCCGGCGACCCCAACCGGGGATCGTCGTAGAAGTGCCTGCGGTGGAAGTCCCCCCGACACAGGACCGTGAAAAGTCCGCCTCCAACCTCCAGGGCATAGGAGGTCCGCCCCGCAGCCGGACAGGTCGGGACTGGGTCGGGCAGCTCGAGGGGCACCCTGCCATGCTCCTGACGCCAGGATTCGACCGCGGCTCCCAAGGCCTGGAGGTTTGCCGAACAGGTTGCCAGATTCTGGTCGGATCGCCTGTTCAAGGCCGCCCGCGCAAAGACTCCCGCCAACACCAGGAGGGGCAGGAGCAGGACCACGAGGGCCAGGGCGCGCCCCACTCCCCGACCCTCTCGCCTGGCCTCCAGGGCCATCGCCCAGGCGGGGGCCAGAAGACACGCCGAGATGGCCAGTTCCACCGCCCCGGCTCCACGCCCGCAGTAGGGGCCGAGCAGGGCGACCGTGGCCAGGAGCATCGCTGGCCCCGCCAGCAGCGCCATGACGAGAACGCGCAAGGCCTCCTCCAGCATCCGTCCGCCTGGTCTTCGTCGGCCCCGGGTGGAATCCCGGTGCCTTCCAGGAGATTCCGGACAGAGGTGGAATCCCGGGCGCACCTCATGAAGACCAAGATCGCCTTCCTGCGCGAGTTCCTGCGCAACCCCGGAACCGTCGGCGCCGTGGCCCCCTCCTCCCCCTCCCTGGCCCGGGAGATGGTCCGGCAGGCCGGGGTCCGCGAGGCACGCACCATCGTCGAGTTCGGCCCCGGTACGGGGGCCTTCACCCGGGAGATCGTCGAGCAGGCCGCCCCCGAGGCCCGCTTCCTGGCCATCGAACGGAACCCGGAGCTGGCTCGGATCCTCCAGCAGGAGTTGCCCTCGGTCCAGGTCTGCCAGGACTCGGTCGAGAACCTGGGCGCGATTCTCCGCCAGGCGAAGATCGATCGGGTGGACTGCATCCTTTCCGGGCTTCCCTGGGCAGCCTTCTCAGAGGAGCTGCAGGACCGCCTGCTGGAGGAGGCCTGCACGAACCTGGCTCCCGGCGGGTGCTTCGTGACCTTCGCCTACCTGCAAGGCCTGCTCCTGCCCGCCGGCCGACGCTTCGCCCGCAAGATCCGGCGCTGCTTCGGGAAGGTCGAGAAATCCCGGGTGGTGTGGCGGAACCTGCCTCCAGCCTTCGTCTATCGCTGCCAGAGGTAGCGCACGGTCCCTCCTTCAGGCTTCCTTCAGGTCCTCCGGTCATCCTGGGCCCATCATCCCGCCCACTTCCAGGGCTCGCCGACCGAGGAAACCGCCATGTTGATCCGCCCGCTCGCCGCCGCCCTCCTGGCCACCCTGACCTCCCAGGTCGCACTGGCCGGGACGCCGGAGGACTGCCAGAGGCTCCCCCTGGACTCCTGCTCGGCAACGGTCCGCAGCGTTCGCGCCCAAGAGGCTCCAGCCCGGACCGCAGCACAAGCCCTGCCCGAACTGCGCCCCCCGACCCCGCGCAGTGTGTATCAGGACAGGTCCATCAAGGAGGCCCTGACCCGGGGGACCCACCTGGTCTTCGGGGCCTCCCTGTCGGGCGCCAACCCCGCCACCGCCGTCACGCTGGCCGAAGTGGGCGGCCTGGCCATTCTCCACTTCCCGGGGACGGCAGCCACGGCACCCGAGGTGCAGGGTCTGGCCCTGGCCGCGCGCACCGGTTCCCAGGTGCTGCTGGGGCATTTCGATCGGGCGGATGACCCCTATCTCAAGCAGAAGATGGATGCCGGGATGCAGGGGGCGGTCCTGGACCGGGCCGAGGACCCCACCGAGGTCCGGGCCTTCATGGACAGGCTCTTCTTCAGCCCGCTGGGGAACCGGCCAGGAGGACCGGCCTACGCCTCCGGTTTCCTTTCCCGCTTCGGAGAGATGATCCAGGAGGCCAACGACGTGGTGATCGGCGGAGTGGGCATCAGCACCGCCCGCGGGGTGGAGCGGATCGAGGAGATCGCGCAGGCCGCCGACGCCGGATTGACGCTGGTGATGGTGGATCCGGTCGGCATCGCGCGCTCCATGGGCGTGGCGGAGGGCTCGGCCGCCCACCGGGCCGCCGTGGCCCGCGTCGAGCAGGCGGCCAGGCAGGCCGGGGTCGCCCTGGGTGGACAGGCTTCCAGCCGCCAGGAGGCAGCCGAGATGTCCCAACGGGGCTACCGGCACGTGCTGCTGGGCAGCGACCTGGGGGCCGTGGATCAAGCCTTCGGGCGCTACGAAGAGACCCCCGGCCCGGCCGTTCCCGGTCCCCGCTCGACTCCGCAAGAGTGGAACGTGAGGCGGTGGATGCAGGAAGGTCGGCTGGCCGAGGTGGGCTTCCTGATGACCCCCGACCTGAGGATGGCCCACAGGCTGGCCACGCGCTCGGACGCCCTGTGGATCGATGCCGAACACGGGCCCTTCGCCCCCCAGGACGTAAAGAGCCTGCTGGCGCATCTTTCCTCGGAGCTTCCCGTCCTGGTCCGGGTGCAGAGCCCGAATCACCCGGATCTGGTGCCCTATCTCCAGGCGGGTGCGCGTGGAATCATCGCGCCCAACGTCGAGTCCGCCGCGCAGGCCGCAGACTTCGTGGCCCGGGTCAAGGACGAGAATCCGCAGGCCACCGCCGTCGTGATGATCGAGACCCGCAAAGGTCTGGAGAACGCCGAAGAGATTGCCTCAGTGCCTGGGATCGACGTGCTGCACCTGGGTCCCTATGACCTGGCCTTGTCCCTGCGCACCCCGATGGGCTCCGAGACACACCGGGCCGCGGTGGCCCGGATCGAAGAGGCGGCCCGGGCTGCCGGAGTCCCCCTGGGCGGGGCGTCCCCCACCCGCAGCCGCAGCCTGGAGATGGCCGGACGTGGCTATGGGATGGTCACCACCGTCTCGGACCAGGAGGCGCTCCTGGCCACCTTCCGTGGCCTTCTGCCCCCCCCGGAGCCGGAGCAGCCGAGCCGATAGCGCCGCGCCAGCCCGCCCCCCAGGAGATCGAGGAGGCCACCGGATGGAAAAGCCGGTGGCCTCATGGCTCGAAGGCGCAGAATGCCGGGTTATTCGGTGATGCAGTCGTTGGAGGTGATCCGGATCTCCCGGGCCACCGTGTCGGCCGCCTGGCCATTGGCGTAGTGGACGATCTCGAAGGTCATCCTGGCCTTGAACCCCTTCCACTGGTCCAGGCGATGGCTCTGGTTGGGGGCCGCGAGGGCCGCCTTCTTGAGGTCCCGGACCTTCACGCGGCAGCCGCAACGGTCGACGATCACCGTGTCGAGCTCCAGCAGGGCCCAGACACCGGCGGCATATTGGTGGCTGTAGTTCATCCGCAGCCCGTCGGGATAGACCCCCCGAGGATTGCTGGCACTCCAATTGGTCCAGGCAACGAAGTTGATCGTGATGTCCTGGGTCTTGGGTTCGGCGAGGGCCTCACGCCCCCCGACCGCCAGCAAGGCAGACAGGACGAGGGCCAGCAGGGGGAGCCAGAGGAATCTGGTCAGGGGCATGATGAAAAACCTCCACGAGACGGGATTGCGTCATTCAATCCTGAAGGGATTCCGGATTCGCGGCATATGATCTGGGTCAGTCCCCCAGGAATGCGCGCGAACAATGCCCCGAGACCGGTCGGGCTCACATGTCTGGAATCCGGGCCCTCCCGCAGAAGCTGCCCGCTGGCCCTGAAGCGAGCCTTCAGGGAGGGTCCGGGGTCCCCGGGTCCTTGCGACGCGGCACGTGGTCGACGACCCAGTCGATGGCGCGATCGACCCGGGCGCGGAAGCGGTCGCTGTTCATGTACAGCATCTGGGTCGGTCCCAGCAAGGCGTTGCCGATCAGGGCGGGCACCACGGCGACCCCGGCGCGGAGCATGGCCGACGAGACGGCCCCTGCCGCGCTGAACATGGTATCCACCTTCTGGATCCGGGTGTAACGGTCGGGCTTCCAGGCCACCATGCCCACCTTGGCGGCGGAACAGGCCATGGAGAGTCCCAGGCCCACCGCCGGGTGGCCCACCGCCACCGAGGCCGATGCCGCGGCGCCGGCCAGGTCGGCTCCCCCCATCATGATCTGGAAGGGGTCCCGGGTCTTGAGGCCCTCGCGAACCTCCAAGGTTCCGACCAGGCCCCCGGCCAGGGCCTGGGAAGCCTGCCCGACGCGATAGACGACGCCCATGGCCCCAGAAGGGTTGTAGGCGCTCTTGACCAGGCCCTGGAGCTCGCCCGCGGCTCCGGAAAGATCGCCCTGAAAAGCCTGCGAAGCTGCGTTCCCCACCGCCTGGAGGGTCTGAGTCGGCTGCATGGCCAGTGAACCCGCGATGGCGGCAGGTTCTATGAGCCCAACCAGGGTCGAGCGCCTCTTGACCCGGTCGATCAGGTCCCGACTGGACTGGAGCTCGTCCAGCTCCGGAGCGGCCGGATCCGGTTGGCCCGAGGTCGCCTTGGCGAGCTGATGGAGGGAGGCACTCGACATGGGCCCGATGGTCATGCCCTGATCAGACCATGCCCGGACGGGACTCGAGGCAAGCGATTCGTGAACATCCGGACAATGTCGAGAAGTCCCGCTTCTGCAACCCCGTTCCGAGGTGCCGCCTTCCGGCAGGAAGAGCCGGGGAGCGCTGGGAATGCCTCCTGGCGGAGGCTGCCATGAGCGATGCGATGAACCCCCTGAACGAATCCCTTCTCCAGGACCTCAAAGGCCTGGAATTCCCGGTCCTGGTGCCCGGCCTGCTTCCACCCGACCTGACCCGGGCCACCCTCGAGAGGGAGGACCAGGACCCGGCCTTCCGGGTCGTCTTTCACGCCTCGCCCCAGCGCTGGGTGGCGCTCCAGGGCGCCTGTGCCGGGATTGGAGACGTGATGCCCGGGGATGCCGCCGAGACCTTCGAATCCGACCAGATCGGACCGGGTCAGGTGGAGTTCTACGATCCCGGCAGCCAGGAACCGGTCGACTTCCGGACCCACTGGCTCCAGCCCCGAGCGGATGGAGCCTTCTATTCGCTGAGCGGTCAGGGCCTGACCGAGAGCGAGGTCCTGGCGGTGGCCTCCTCCCTGCGCTGGCTGTAGCCCTTCCCTCGACATGGCATCAGCCCCGACCTGGCGGGCTTGCCGGGCCGGGGCTGATGCGTTCCAGGTGGGACCGGACATCGCCCGACCCCTGCGGGTCGGGCGACGCAGCCGGAACTAGTTCTTGTTCTGGGTGGCGCCCTGGTTCTTCTCCTGCATGTCGGCGGGCAGGAAGACCCGGCACTGGGTGCCATAGTTGGTCGTCTGCTGGCGGTAGACGTCGGAGTACTCGCCGCCCTTGCCGTCCGAGATCGAGATGTGCCCGTGCTCGTGGCCATTGCCCCGATCCCAGACCACCACGGCGCCGGCCGGCAGCTTGGGCAACTGCTGAGGGTCGACCTGGACCTCGCGGAGCTTGTCGCTCTGGGCCAACTGGTCGGCCGCCATGTAGGCGCTGGCCCCGCTGGTCTCGATCCCGCACTCGCGCAGGGCCGCGCTCACGTGCTTGAAGCACCAGCCACCCGAACCGTTGCAGTTGCGCTGTCCGGCCTCGGCGATCTTCTGGCCCAGCGGGGAGGTTCGCGCCAGGGCCTCCGGGTCGACCGGCGGGGCATTGGAGGCTCCGAAGGTGGAGCCGGCGTTGGAGGTCGGAGCCGCGCCACCAGCCGGAGCCGCGCCACCAGCCGGAGCCGCGCCACCAGCCGGAGCCCCTCCCGCCGGAGCCGCCGCCATGGGCGCCGCTGCTGCCGCTGGAGCCGCTGCCGCGGCGGGGGCCGCGCCCTCAACCGGGGCCGTTCCACCGGCAGGGGCCTGAGGCGTCGCCGGCGGGTTGGTGATCCGGTCGAGCTGACGGGTCAGGCTGCCGATCTGGGCCTCGGTGGCCCGGGCGCCGGCCTCGTCGCCCTCTTCGAGCTGACGGGCCATCTTCTCGCGCAGCTTCTCGATCTGCTTGCGGAGCTGCTCCGCCTGCTGCTCGGGGGTCAGCTTCTCGAGCTCTTCCGGCTTGAGTTCCTCGTTCTCCTGAGGCTTCTCGGTCTCTTCAGCGGCCTGTTGACCGCCCAGGGCGTCGAGGTTCGGAATGGAGCCTCCCTCCTCGTCAGCCAGGGCCTCGGCCGAGATGCTGACCCGGCTCTCGGTGGAAGGCGCAGGAGTCTCGGCGGCCTTGGGTGCCGCAGCGGCAGCCGGGGCCGCGGTCGACTCGACCACGGGAGAGGCAGGAGCCGGAGTGCGGTTGGTGCTGATTGCAGAGATGGGTTCCATTTCAGACCTCCAAGAGCGTGCGGTTGCAGTTCGCTTTCCTGCATTCTAGAACGGTCGGCTCCGTCCCACCTCGCAAGAAGATGAACATTTTGTTTCAGATGTAAACAACAGGCCGGATCTTGTTACCGATTCGAGTCGCCCAACGCCGAACCCGCGTCGCCTCCCAGGGCGACCTGCTCGGCCACCACGTGTTGGAGGACCTCCCGCATGGCCTCCAGGGCTCGAGGGGGACCTGAAGGACAGAAGGATTGCAGAGCAAGCAGGGTCTGGTGAACCGCCTCCAGCGTGGAGAGGCACTCGGCAGCGGGTTGTCGGCGATAGCTGACAAGTCCCGGTTCGGGCGGGTTCAGGCCAAGCCGGGGCAGGGCCGCCAAGGCGGGGTTGAAGCGCAGGATCTGCCGGGCCTGACGCCAGGTTCCGTCCGGGACCACCAGGAGCATCCTGCGTCCACCCAGGAGTCGGAGGATCTCGGGGTCCCCAGGACTCAGGGCCCCGGGCCCTGGGTGCAGAAGGAAAGGCCTCATCCCGGGGTCGGCCAGCAACCCGGCCAGACGCGGGTGGGTGTGGAAATCCCTTCCCACGAGCAGTTCGGCCCCCTCCACGCAGCGCCGGACCATGCGCGCCGTGTTGAGGGCCCCTCGTTTGCGGTCCTCTCGGGGATGCACCAGCAGGACCACCTTCGGTCCCGCCTGGACCGGAACCACCAGGTGGCAATAGCACCGGTTGGAAGCCTTGAGGCACTCGGGGCACTGGGGGCGCACGCCCGCGGCTTCGCCACCGCGCCCACGGGTCCCCCGCCCGGGACCCGGGAGAATCGATTCCCCGGGAAGAAGAAGGCTCGGCCCCGCGTCCATCCCGACACAACTCCCCGCTCGGAGGCCCAAGACATGCGACCCCGACTCCAGTTCCGGACCTGGCAGGACTCCTTGTGCTTCTCCCTGACCATCCTTCTCGCGATGGTCTTCATCACGCCCCTGCCGGGAGGCGCCCGAGAGGACCTGACGGACCGCTGCCGCCAGGACCTGGCCCGAAGGCTCAACCGACCTCTCGAGGAGATCCGCCTCGCCCAGGCGCGGGAGGTGGTCTTCCCCGACGCAGCCCTGGGCCTGCCCCGGCCCGGGGAAGCCGTGATCTCGGTGCAGACGCCGGGGCGGGTCCTGCTCTTGCAGGCGGACCAGACCTCCCACCTCTACACGGCTTCCGGGCAGGCATTCCGCTACGGCGGCCCCCTGGGGTCCTGGCGTCACTCGGCCCTCTTCCTCCAGGAGATCCCGGACGAGCCCAACCTGAATGGCCTCCTGGTCCAGACCTCCCTGGCGGGGACCAATCCGCGGGTCGTCCTGGCCGGCATCAGCGACTTCGCTCCCCAGCGCGACGGTTCCATCCTGGCCATCCGCCGGACCTCCCGCTCCGGCCACGACCTGCTGTACCTGGCCCCTGGAGAGGAAGGCCCGGGACGCAGGCTCCATTCCACCTTTGCCGTCCTCCACCCCGTCCTGAGTCCCGACGGGACCCGCTGGGCCACCCTGGAGCGACCGCGCGTGGGAGGCGGCTGGGCGCTGGTCACCAACTCGCTGAAGGCTTCCCCCGAGGCGGCCCGCCGCTTCGTCCTGCCCGAAGGGACGCGCCCCGGAGACCTGGTCTGGACGGAGGGAGGACCCGTCCTCAGGGTGGAGGGCACGGACAGGAAGCGCTGCTGGCAGTTGACCGGCCTGGAAGGAGAAGGCACCTGGAAGGAGCTGAAGGTCTTCGCCTCCCCTGAGGATCGGGACCTGATGCTCAACAAGAGCGAGTCCCTTCGAGTCGGCCCGGCGCCCGACGGCCGAGGGGTCCAGGTGGCCCGGATCTGGTTCAACGGCGACACCCGCGTCCTGGCCACGCTCCCGGACTTGCAGATGACCGAGTTCAGCTACCCGCCCTCTCCGGACTTCGTCGTGATCTCGGGTCGGTGGCAGGATGAGGCCCGGGCCTTCGCGGTCGATGTCCACACCGGTCAGGTCCTGAGCCTGCCCGCCAGTCCCCACGGTTCCACCCGGTTGTGGATGGCCCCGCCGGCGGGTCGAGAGCTCCTGGAAGGGTGGCTCAAGCTCCAGGAGCCCTGACACGACAAGGTTCCCGGGCGGGTGGGGAGCCTGCCGCCCCGCCCGGGAACCGGCCTCCTAGACGTGATTTCTCAGCATGAGCTCCTTGGGGTGGGGCTCGAGATAGGTCTGCCCCAGCAGATAGGGCACCTCCAGGACCCGGGCATAGTGCGCCAGCATGGTCAGCGGGACCACCAGGGGGACCATGCCCGCCCGATAGTGGGTGATCTCCTGGGCCACGTCCTGGCGGAAGCGGGGGGCGAGGCCCTCGCGAAGGTGCCCGAGCATGTGCTGGAGCACGTTGGCGTTCCGTCCCCGGCTGGACTTCCGGCGGAGGGTGGCCATGAAGACGCTGCGGTATTCCTGCTCCACCGACTCGGCCGGCTTGTTGGCCGCCCCCGCCACCAGGCGGCCCAGGGTGCGATAGCCCCGCTCGTCATGGGCCAGCAACAGCATCTTCTCGGAGGTGTGGAAACGGACCAGATCCCCCCGGGTCCAGCCCGGGACGAAGAGACGGGCCAGCCGGCGGAAGGCGAAGACCCGCTCGAAGAAGTTCTC
>JALHDH010000219.1:524-2351 GCA_022839105.1 bacterium | reverse complement strand
AATATGAAGAATTAAAAGACAGCAACAGAGATTTTCTGCCTGGTGAAAACATTAAATATCCTTGGATATTATCACAAGAAGATTTTCTCCAACCGGTTTTGTTTAAGTATAAATATCGTCTAAACAATAATAGACTTATACTTGGTTCTTACAAAGATAGTAGCGATATGAAATATGCACTTCCTCTAACTGATACATTTTTCAGCTATTTTAACTATAATGATGTAGAGAATATGTTAAGTATCCAAGAAATAAGTGATAAAACAGTTAGAGTTACCTTAAAGATTCCTATCCAGAATGAAAAATATATAGAAATTTACCGGGATTATTCTCAGGATTTAACTAATAGCCAGGAAAATCGTATTATAAATTATGATGATAGGGATATTGATACACCTCTTCCACATATAATGATTTGGCCTCCCCTACATCCTGAAAACTGGAAAGATAGCTATTATGCTTTTATTTATGGGAAAAGATACAATGATGGTGTAAATCAGGAAGAAATAGTGCCTCTGGAGTTTAAAGACCAGGATTTTAAGGATATAAATTATGAGAGATCTCGCAAAGCTGATAAAATAGAAATATTCCGATTAGAAACACTTCCTACTTATATTATGATTTCTGATATTGCTTCTAATGGGAAGGGTTTATTAATTCTCAATCATAAATCCCTGACTACAGTAATGAATCCGGAAAAATCTGCAAAAGTTGGTATTGATTTTGGAACTTCCCATACTAATATTGCTATTACGATTGATGATTCTGAGCCAGAAGTGCTGAAATATAGTTCTGGATTTTCAGGTAAAAATCTGAATGATAATGATTTTATCACTCTCATAAGATTTTCTGAACCAGAATTAGGAAGAGAACAAATTCCTAATCTGATTTATAATTATTTAAAACAATATTTCTTACCCAATTCACTAAGTGAGATTCATAATAATCAATCTGTTGATATGCCTCTTCCTTCTATGATATTAATGGAAGGTGATACTGATTCTTATAAAGCATTATTAAATACCTCTATAGCTTTCTCTAAAGATGATGTTGGATTGTTCAATTATGATTTAGATGGACGCATAATTTATAAAACTTATGTTCAACAAACCAATTTAAAATGGGCACCTCAATTAATAAAACAACAATCATCAAAAGAATATCTCAGGATATTATTGCTCTTGTTAAAGTATGAATTAATTAAAAGAGGAGTCAATTTAAAAAAAGTAGAATATCACTGGGCTTTTCCTAAATCTTTTTCTGAAACTTTAATCAATGATTATAAAAAAATGTGGCGTGAATTAGTAGGAGAAGGATATAAAATTACGGATGAAAGTAAAGCAGCTTTACTATATTTTGACCATAAAGGAATTCTTCCTCGTAACACTCCAGATATCGCAATAATTATTGATACAGGAGGCGGTTCATCTGATATTTCTATCTGGCAAGATGGTCAAATCCTTATGCTTTACAGTTCTCTCTGGGCTGGGATGAATCTGGTTGGATTTGAAAAAGATAATGAAATATATTCAATAATTTATGACGCCATCATTAATTTATCTTCTACTAAAAGAGATATCTTTCAAAATATTAAAGGGTTTCAAAATCAGTTGAATTATATTCTTTATTCATTAGATGAAACTACATTGAGTAATCTGGCAAGGTCAGATTCTTTCTATAAAATTCGCTTTATAATTCTCTATTTCTATAGTGCTCTACTGTATGAAATTGGAATCCAGAGCAGAGCAATTGAGATGGATAATATCAAAAAAATTAACCTATACCTGGCTGGTAATGGTTCACGATTTGCTTGCTGGAGCAGTGGAG
>JALHDH010000219.1:0-514 GCA_022839105.1 bacterium | reverse complement strand
GATAAAATAGATGAACAGGAACAAGAGATTTATAAACAAGTAATTAAAAAAGCTATCCCTTTTGATAAAGAGGTAGAAATTCATACTTCTTCTGCTCAGGATAAGAAAAGAGAAGTAGCTATAGGACTTTGTAGAGGTAATGAAGAACTCAGAGCAAAAGAAGCAAGTAAAAAACAATTAATTGCGGAAAAAGTATTTATTGAAGCGAACTCTGACCTCTCTAATATGACAATAGATGAATTTAATGAATTAATTTTACAGAATGGACATAATATACATCTGGACCAAAATAAATCTGAAATAGTCAATTTTCATAACACCTTCTTTGAGGTACTCGCAAAAAGTAATCTTTATAGGGATAGATTGAAAAATAATAGTGCTTTATCTAATCTTGAAAGAATAAAAAATATATTAATTGGCGATGGGGGTAAGTTCATTGGTGAATTGAGAGGAGTTATAGAAGATAATATTAAAAATTATAATTCTATTTCCAGCTCAGTATTTATTCTTGGAA
>JALHDH010000112.1 GCA_022839105.1 bacterium | reverse complement strand
CACTCCTCCTCCACGGTCGCCTCGGTGGTGCGCCGCATGGAGGCCCGCCTGCAGGACGTGGTGGGCCAGTCCCGCTCTGGTCAGCCGGAGGGAAACGGTCAGGAGTCCGGGCTCGAGCTTCCATCCCACCGGGAGGAGGAGCTCCTGGCCCGTCTGGAGGCCCTGGAGACCCTGACCGGAGAGTTGAGCCAGAGGCAGGCCGCTGCGGCGCCTCCAGCCGATCCGGAGGCCTTGGGGACCCTGGAGGCCAGGTTGCAGGCCCTGGAGACCCTGACCGGAGAGTTGAGCCAGAGGCAGGCCGCTGCGGCGCCTCCAGCCGATCCGGAGGCCTTGGGGGCCCTGGAGGCCAGGTTGCAGGCCCTGGAATCCCTGACCGGGGAGCTCAGCCAGCGGCAGGCCGCCGCGATGCCTGCGGCCGAGCTGGAGGAGCTGCAGGAGCGCCTGGAGTTGCTGGCTTCCCTGACCGCAGAGTTGAGCCAGCGGCAGGCCGCTTCGGCCTCGGCCACCGGGCTGGAGGAACTGCAGGAGCGCCTGGAGTTGCTGGCTTCCCTGACCGCAGAGTTGAGCCAGCGGCAGGCCGCCTCGGCCTCGGCCACCGGGCTGGAGGCCCTGGAGGATCGCCTGGAGGCGCTGGAATTCGAATCCGGGCGCCTGGGTCCGCTTGAGGAACGCCTCTCGGGACTTCCCGACTTCTCGGGACTCCTGGGCCGTCTTGAAGCCCTGGAATCCCTCTCCGAGCGGCTGGAACGCGCCTTGCCCGAAGCGCTGGCCCCGCTTCATGAACGCTTCGAGCGGCTTCCCGAAGAGGTCCAGGGGTTGGTGGACGGCCTGGATTTCGCCGGCCTGACCCGCCCCCTGATCCGGCGTCTGGACGAGCTGGCCGAGGAGGTCTCGCAGTGCCGCCGACTGGCGGAGGACTCGGAACTGGCCGGCCGGGTCGAGACCCTTGAGGCTCTGGGGCTGGCGGCCCGGCTCGACCGCGTCGAGGGCGAGATGCGTCGTCATGCCGAACGTCTGGATGAGGAACTCGAGGCCGTCTTCGAGCAGAACCGCCTGCG
Organism: bacterium; assembly: GCA_022839105.1. Lineage (GTDB taxonomy): Bacteria > Vulcanimicrobiota > Xenobia > Xenobiales > Xenobiaceae > Xenobium. The sequence continues at coordinate 9,168 of JALHDH010000112.1, read as the reverse complement.
GGTTGCAGAGATGACCGATGCCTTCGACGAGCGGATGGCCCTGCTCGAGAATGCCGCCGAGAGGGTTCGCGAACTGGAGGAGGCCACCCTGCGCAGCCGATCCGAGACCGGTCGGGTGTTGCAGGCCGCCTTCGAGCGGATGGAGGCCCTGACGGGCAAGATGGGGCGCCTGGAGGATCAGTTCAGCGCGGCTCCCCGCTCCGAGGAACCGGAGTTGCTCCACGAGCTCCGCGGGGCCGTCACCCATCTCGAGAGTCGGATGCACTTCCTGGAGGCCAGCCCGCGGCACCTGGTCCCGGCCACCCCCGAAGCCCACCGGTTCTCTCCCTCGGGGGCCGGCGGGGAGGAAGAAGATCCTCAGGAGGGTCTGGCCATGGCGGGCCTCCACGGACTGGCCCCAGGCCAGCCTGGCGCCCGGCTTCCGGTTCCCGAGGTCACCCGTCCGGACTTCGAAGCCCTGGACAACAAGATCCAGGACGTGGAGCTGCGTCTGGTCGAGCAGGCCCTGGAAGCCCTGACCGAATCCCGACTCCTGCGCGAGGAATACGAGAGGATCGCCCACCATCTCAGCGAGCTCTCCGAGAACCTCAACCAGCACTTCGGGGCGATCTGGGATCGGCTCGAGGAGTCCTGAAGCCGCCTCAGACCCTGGTGGTCTGCTCCTCCGAGACGCTGCGCAAGGCCTGCTTGATCTCGCTGCGGACCCGCTCGATGGGCTCTTCGGTGACGGCCAGGGCCTCCCGGTAGTTGACCATGCCCATGACCGACTTGAGCACGGCGTCCTCCTTCAAGGAACGCATGCCCTCCTTGAGCGAGACGCTGCGGAAGTCGCCGCTGTCGAAGGCCCCGTAGATGATGTGGCGCAGGTTGTCGCTCATCACCAGGACCTCCTGGACCCCGCAACGCCCGCGGATTCCGCCGCCGCGGCAGGCCGGGCAGCCCCCCGCCTCGTAGGTCATGACCATTTCCAGGGGCGGGTGATAGTCCGCCACTGCACAACTCGGGCAGAGCCGGGGAAGCAGGCGTTGGGCGATCACGCCGTTGGTGGCCTGGGCCAGGATTTGCGGTGGCACGCCCAGATCGAGAAGGCGCATGATCACCCCGGTGGTGTCTCCGGCATGGACCGTCGAGAGGACCAGGTGACCGGTCAGGGCGGCGTGGAAGGCCGTCTCGGCGGTCTGTCGGTCGCGGATCTCACCGATCATGAGGACATCGGGGTCCAGGCGCAGCACCGAGCGGATGGCGGTCTCGAACTGGACGCCCCCCTCCGAGACCTGGATCTGGTTGATGCCGGGGATGTAGGACTCGACAGGATCCTCGATGGTCACGACGTTGGCCGAGGGGACGTTCAGGCGGTTCAGGATCGAGTACAGGGTGGTCGTCTTGCCCGAACCGGTCGGTCCCGCCACCAGCAGCATCCCGGTGGTGCGGGCGGTCAACCTCTGGACCCGGTGGAGGTTGGTCTCCAGGAAGCCCAACTCGCCCATGTCCTGGATCAGCCCGGCGTCGAAGAGGCGGATCACGATCTTCTCCCCATAGATCTGGGGCATGGAGGCGATCCTGGCGTTCACGGGCACCCCGTCCACCATGATGGTGCACCGGCCGTCCTCGGGAACCCGCGACAGGAGGTTCAGCTCGCTGCGGGCCTTGATCTGCACCAGCAGGGGGTGTGGCCGGTTCTTGGCCGGGGGGTAGGGGATATGGGCCAGTTCCTGGAGGCTCCCCTCGATTCGAACCCGCACCCGCAGGTGCTCGGGGAGGGGCTCGAGGTGGATGTCGGTGGCGCGGGCGCGCACGGCCAGGCGGACGAACCCTTCGAACCCGCTCAGGTCGAGATCCTCGGCCAGGGACTGGAAGCGGCCGGCCAACAGAGGTTGGATGTTCACGCCCGCGGTTTCCCCGCCTGGGGGCTCGCTCCTGCCGGGTCGCTGCAAGGCTGGGAATCCGGGAGGTTTCCGGGGCCTTGAGGGCAATCTCCAGGGCATGCGAGTGGCAACCTGTCTTCTGCTCCTCTCCCTGGTGCTGGTCTTCCTGGCCTTGCGGGGCCGGGCCGCCCCCACGGGCTGGGAGGACTTCCTCTCCGGGTGTTCCCGGCCCGGAGCCCGGAATGACTCGCGGATCCGCGCCTTCCTGAAGCGTCATCCAGGCCCCCTGGTCGAGGGGGATCGGGTCATCTTCCTCTACCAGGATCGGAAGGCCAGGCAGGTCGAGGTCGGGGGCGACTTCACCGGATGGACCCGCTGGGAGCCCGCCCGCCGCCTGGCGCAGGGCTCCCTCTTCTATCTGGAGCTTCCCGGGGTGCCCCCCGAGGCCAGGTTGGAGTATCGCTTCCGCGTCGACGGGCGGGAGGTCGTGGACCCACGCAATCCCCTGCGCGTCGACAACGGGGTCGGGGGGGAGAACTCCGTTCTGGCCATGCCCGGGTATGTCCCCGTCCTCCCCCCGGAAACCCCGCTGCGCGGTCGGCTGCAGGCCCACGATCTGCCCGTGCCTGATGGGGGAGGGATCCGACGGGTGGTGGTCTATACTCCTGCCGGAGGCTCGGAAGGCCCCTGGCCTTCCCTGTACATCCACGACGGCACGGAGTACCGCCAGCGCGCGGGCCTGGCGAGGGTGGCCGAGGAACTGTTTTCCCAGGGACGGATGCAGCCCGCCGTGCTGGTCTTCGTCGACCCCCTGGATCGCTTCCGCGAGTATGATCGCAATCCCGGATTCACCCGCGAGATGGTCGAGTCCATCGTCCCCTTCGTGGACGAAAACTACCCGACCCGCAGGGCTTCGGCCTGGCGCGGGGTGATGGGAGCCTCGATGGGTGGCTTGATCTCCTGGCATCTGGGCGTGACCCATCCGGAGGTCTTCGGCCGGGTGGCCAGCCAGTCCGGGGCCTTCGCCCACCGGCCGGTTCATGGCTCCGAGGCCACCTCGGCGAGCCCGCGGCTGCGGAAGCTGTACCTCGATGTCGGCCTCTTCGATCTGTCCCATCCCCAGGAGCCGAGCTTCCTGCAGGCCAGTCGCGAACTGGCCGGGGCTCTGCACGAGCAAGGTCTGGACCTTCTCTATCGCGAGTTCCCCGGGGGGCATTCCTGGACGGCCTGGAGGGATCAGTTGCCGATCCTGCTGGAATTCCTCTTCCCCGCGCGGAGAGAGGGCTCCAGGCAGGGCCTCGAGGGGCAAGCGCCAATACCACAGACAGACTTCATGAAGGATTGAGACGCGATGCGCCGTACCCGCCTGACCCTCGGCCTGGCCGCCTTGTTGCTCGTGGCCTTCGGGCTTCCCGCCTGGAGCAATCCATCGGGCACGATCTTCGATTATATCCGTGACAGTTGGACGACCCTGGAACGCTCCAATGCGCAGTTGCTCCGGGCGGCCCACGACCCCAAGCTGGGTGAGCGGGACCGCTGGCCGGTCTATATCTCCCGCAAGGAGAGCCTCCAACGGGTGCGCCAGGAGCTGCAGGGGCTCATGCCCGCCTCCGAGTTCGATCGCATCGAACTCCTGGTCCTTCCGGAGAATCCCGAGGAGATCGAGGTCCATGGCCTGTTGTACCTTCCGCACCCCTACGTGGTCCCAGGCGGGAGATTCAACGAGATGTACGGCTGGGACAGCTACTTCATCGTCCTGGGCCTCCTGCGTGACGGCAAGAACCAGCAGGCCCGCCACATGGTGGACAATTTCCTCTACCAGATCGAGCATTACGGGCATATCCTGAATGCCAACCGGACCTACTACCTGACGCGCTCCCAACCGCCCTTCCTGACCCACATGGTGCTGGCCGTGTACGAGAAGACCAAGGATCGCAGGTGGCTTCAGGCGGCGTTGCCCTCCATCGAGAAGGATTACGCCTTCTGGACCAGCGGTCCCCACCTGGTCGAAGAGACGGGACTCTCACGCTACTTCGATCTGGGCGAGGGCCCGGCGCCCGAGGTCCTGGAGAGCGAACGCGACGAAGAGGGCAGGACCCATTACGACAGGATCCAGGAATTCTTCCGGCACAACCAGGCCGAGGGGTACGATCTCTCCCAGTACTACGACCGCGAGAACGATCGCCTGACCCCCCTCTTCTTCAAGGGGGACCGCTCCATGCGCGAGTCGGGCTTCGATCCGTCCAACCGGTTCGGGGCCTTCAACCTGGACGTGATCCACTACAACCCGGTGGACCTGAACACCCTGCTGTGGATGGCCGAGCGCAACACCGCCGAGATCCTCAAGACGCTGGGGCGCCGGACCGAGTCCCAGGCGTGGCTGGACCGTGCCCGCACCCGCCGCTCGCGGATCCTTCAATACAACTGGGATCCCGCCAGCGGATTGTTCCTGGACTACAACTTCAAGACCGGCCAGCGCCGGCACTACGAGTTCGCCACCACCTTCTTCCCCCTCTGGGCGGGTCTGGCCACTCCCGGGCAGGCCTCGTCGGTGGCCGGCAGGCTCAAGATCTTCGAGCGGCCCGGGGGGATCGTCACCAGCACCTTCGCCTCGGGCAACCAGTGGGATTTCCCCTTCGGCTGGGCTCCGCTGCAGATGGTGGCCGTGGAGGGCCTGCGCAACTACGGGTACCACCGGGACGCCGATCGGCTGAGTGTGGCCTTTCTCTCCCTGGTCCTGCAGGAGTTCGAGGCCAGCGGTACCATCGTCGAGAAGTACGACGTGGTGAAGCGCTCGGCCAGGGTCTCGGAGGGCATCCAGTTCGGCTATACCAGCAACGAGGTCGGTTTCGGCTGGACCAATGCCGTGTTCACCCGTCTCTATGATCGCCTGCCCGAGCGCGACCGGCGACCCCTCAATCGCTGACGGGCTTTCGGAAGGGCCCCCTTCGGGGGGCTCGAAGTCTGTCCGGCTGGGTTCAGAGGAGGCCTGCTGATGGCGGACCGGTCAGGAGCATCCCGGAGGCTTCTGGGGATCAGGCGGCTGGCCCCCTTCCTGCTGGCGCTGATCCTGCTGGCCTCGACGCTGGCGGTCTGGTGGTTCTGGTCCCAGACCGCCGCCCGGCGCGAGCGCGACCATTTCGAGAGCCAGGTGCTTCGGCTCACCCGGATCCTGACCACCCGGCTGGACGACTATGCCAGCCTCCTGGAGTCCGGAGCCGCGCTCTTTGCCGCCTCCAATGAGGTCGACCGCGAGGAGTGGCGGGACTTCTATGAATACCGCAAGACCCAGGCCAGCTTCCCCGGGCTCCGGCATGTCGTCTATGCGCCGCTCGTCCTTCGCGCGCAGGTGCCCGACCACGTCTCACGGGTCCGCTCTTCGGGCTTTCCCGACTACACGGTGTGGCCTGCCGGGAACTCCGATTTCGTGGTTCCCGTGCTCTTCCTGGAACCTCACGACGACGGGGCCCGACGGGCCTTGGGTTTCGACCTGGCCAGCGAATCCGTGCGTCGGGCTGCCCTGGAGCGGGCTCGTGATTCCGGCGAGGTCACGCTCTCGGGCAAGGTCAGCCTGGTCAGCCGGGTCGAGGCCGGCGAGGAACCGGGCTGCATCCTCTTCGTTCCGATCTACCAGAGGAAGAGCCCGGTCTCGGATCCGGCTCAACGCCGAGCGGCCCTGCGCGGCTTCGTCTTCAGCCCCTTCCAGATCCGGGACTTCCTCAAGTCGCTCGGGCTCGAAGAGGCTGCCCAGGTCCGCTTCCAGATCTACGACGGCTCGGAGGTCTCGCCGGCAGGCCTGATGTATGACGGCAACGGCTCGGCCTTCCAGGACTCCGGGAGGACGGCCCCCCGCTATCGCGAGACCCGGATCCTGGAATTCTACGGGCACCATTGGACCGTGCTCTTTCAGTCCAGCCCCTCTTTCGAGGCGGGGGTGGACCGCTGGACGGCCAAGGGGATCCTCCTGGCTGGCCTGCTGATCAGCATCCTGACCTTCCTCTACGTCCGCAGCCAGGAACAGACCCAGGCCCGGGCCACCGCGCTGGCCCGGAGCATGACCTCGGCCCTGCGCGAGAAGACCGCGGCCCTGCAGGAGAGCGAGCGCAAGCTCCGAGCGGTCACCGACTCGGCCCAGGACGCCATCATCGTGCTCGACCCCCAGGGTCGGGTGGCCTACTGGAATCCGGCCGCCGCGAGGATCTTCGGCTACGCCAGGGAGGAGATCGTGGGGGAGGAGGCCATTCCCCGGGTCGCGGCGGAATCGTTCCGAGCCAGGCTCCAGCAGGGTTTCCTGCGGCTCGTCCGGACCGGGACGAACCGGACCTCGGGTCAGACGGTGGAGTTGATCGGACGGAAGAAGGACGGCGAGGAGTTCCCGGCTGAGATCTCGGTCTCGGCGATCCCGGTGGGGGAGGAGTGGAACGTCGTGGTGGTCGTTCGGGACATCACCGAACGCCGCCGGGGCGAGGAGGAGCGCGTCGCCCGGGAAGCCGCCGAGGAGGCCAGCCGCGCCAAGAGCGGTTTCGTGGCCAACATGAGCCACGAGATCCGGACCCCATTGAACGCCATCCTGGGTTTCACCCAGGTGTTGGAGCGGGACCCCTTCCTGACTCCCCAGCAGGCCGAGCATGTGCGCACGATCAGCCGCAGCGGGACGCATCTGCTGAACCTGATCAACGATATCCTGGACATGTCGCGGATCGAGGCCGGGCGGGTCTTCGTCAGGAAGGCTCCCTTCTGTCTGCACGATCTCCTCGACGATCTGACCTTGTTGTTCCGCTCGCGGGCCCAGGCCAAGGGATTGCAGTTGCTCGAAGAGCGCGATCCCAGCGTGCCGCGAGCCGTTTCGGCGGATGAAGGAAAGCTGCGGCAGGTCCTGATCAATCTTCTGGGCAACGCCGTCAAGTTCACCCAGGAGGGCGGGATCGCGGTCCGGGTCCGGGCCGAGGGTTGCCCCGAACAGCCCGGTTTCCTGCGCCTGCTGGCTGAGGTGGAGGATAGCGGTCCGGGGATCGCCCCCGAGGATCTCGAGCACATCTTCGAGGCCTTCGGCCAGTCCGAGGCCGGGCTTCGGGCCGGGGGGACCGGGTTGGGCCTGGCCATCAGCCGTCGCTTCGTCGAGATGATGGGGGGGACCCTGACGGTCGCGACCGAGCCGGGGAAGGGCTCCTGCTTCCGCTTCGACATCCTGGTCGAGCCCTCCATGGATCTCGTTGAACGCGAGAAGCCGATCCTGCGGCGGGTCATCGGCCTGGAACCGGGGTCGGGGCCCTGGCGGATCCTGGTGGTGGACGATATCGCGACCAACCGCGCCCTGCTGGTCGAGTTGCTTCGGCCCCTGGGCTTCAGCGTCCGGGAGGCCGCCAACGGAGCCGAGGCCGTGGAGCTCTTCGGACAGTGGTCTCCCCACGCGGTCCTGATGGACATGCGCATGCCCGTGATGGACGGCTATGAGGCCACCCGACAGATCCGGGCTGCCGAGTCGGGGGGCCGCACGCCGATCATCGCCGTCACGGCCAGCGCCTTCGACGATTTCCGCGACCAGGTGATGACGGTGGGGGTGGACCGCTACCTTCGCAAGCCCTTCCGCTCGGATGAGCTCTTGGAGGTCCTGGAGGAGTGCCTGGGCCTGAGCTACGTGTATGAAGGGGTGACGACGGACTCCCTGCCGACCCTGCCCGAGGTCGGCCTGGCCCGGGTCTCCGAGGATCTGCTGCAGTCCTTGCGGCAGGCCGTCGTGGAGGGGGACATGGGGCATCTGACGGGACTCCTGGGGCAGGTCGGCGACCCGGAGGTCGCCCAGACCCTCAGGTTGCTGGCGGACCGATACGAGTACGAGCGACTCCTGGAACTCCTGGGTCGCATGGAGGGTGGGTCATGAACCGCAAATCCGACGGGACCACCATCATGGTGGTGGACGATACCCCGGCCAACCTTCGGTTGCTGGACAGCATGCTTCGCGAGCGGGGATATCGGGTGGTGGCCTTCCCTCGAGGAGATCTGGCGTTGGCGGCCGCCCGGAGGAATCCGCCCGACCTGATCCTCCTGGACATCAACATGCCCGGGATGACGGGGTTTGAGGTCTGCGAGCGCCTGAAGGAGGACGAGGGCCTCAAGGAGATCCCGGTCCTCTTCATCAGCGCCATGACCGAGACCACCGACAAGGTCCGGGGTTTTGCGGTGGGTGGGGTGGACTACGTGATCAAGCCCTTCGCCTTCGAAGAGGTCCTGGCCCGCGTAGAAACCCACCTGGCCCTGCAGCGGGCCCGCAAGGAGATCGTCTCCAAGAACCGGGAACTCGACGAGAGCTACCGCAAGCTCAAAGAGCTCGAGACGCTTCGCGAGGCGCTGACCCGGATGGTCGTCCACGACCTGCGTTCCCCTTTGATGGGGATCCTGGGATACCTCGAGTTGCTGGAGGAGGAGGCCGAGGGCTGCCTGACGGACGAGGCCCGGGATCTGCTCGAGCATGCCCGGGCCGCGGCGACCGAGCTGACGACCCGGATCTCCACGATCCTGGATGTGTATCGCCTGGAGGAGAAGGCCATGCCCCTGAACATGGCCGAAATCGACGCCAGGACCCTGGTGGAGGGGGCCCTCAAGGCTCTGGGACCGCAACTTCGGGACTCGGAGGTCTCGATCCAGACCCCGGCCTTGCCCCTCTCGGTCACCTGCGACCGAGACCTCGTGGAGCGGGTCCTGGGCAACTTCGTGGTCAACGCCTTGAAGTTCGCCCCGCCGGGCGCGCCCCTGGTGATCTCGGTGGATCCCCGGCCCGAGGGCGTCTTCTTCGGGGTTCGGGATCAGGGCCCCGGGGTCCCCGTCGAGTATCGGGAATCGATCTTCAACAAGTTCGAGCAGGTGGACGCCTGGAGGCAGGGGCAGCGGCGGGGGACCGGACTGGGGCTGGCCTTCTGCAAGCTGGCGATCGAGGCCCATGACGGGCGGATCGGGGTGGAGTGCCCGGAGGAGGGGGGAAGCCTCTTCTGGTTCACCCTGCCCTCGAGCGGGCCCTGAAGCGCCGTCCTCGGCCGATTCCGCCCCGAGAAATGGAGTAAGCCTCAACCAGGTGGGGGAAGGATGGACCTGGCCGAGGCTTGGTCTCCAGATTTGACGCGTCGGGATGGATTCCTTCTTCCTCGCCGATTGAATCCTGAGATTTCTCGATCGGGAAGGAATTCGGATTCTTGGCCTTCCTGCCTGCCTTAAAAGGAGAAGGCCCGGAGTTTCCTCCGAGCCTTCAAAAATGTTCCCGGCGGTGACCTGCTCTCCCACCCCGTCACCAGGGCAGTACCATCGGCGC
>JALHDH010000111.1 GCA_022839105.1 bacterium | reverse complement strand
ATGCGGACCTCGCAGTGCCCGCAGCTCATGTCAGGGATGCTGAGTCGGGTGCGCGCCATCGCTTCCTCCGGGTCGGGTCATGGGTCCATGATTCCCAGAATGGCCCGAAGGCATCCATGCCAGGGCCAGGGCGGCAACCAGCAGGGCCATCGTGGCGATGCCCCCCAGCCAGGCCCACTCGGCCAGCCGCGTCTTCAGGCGGGGATGGACGATCTCCCGGGCCCGGGCCGGAGGTTCAAAGCGGCGCAAGCGCAGCGCGTTGGTCACCACGCTGACGCTGCTGGCGGCCATGGCTCCGGCGGCCAGGACGGGGCTGAGCATGGTCCCCAGCCAGGGATACAGGACTCCAGCCGCGACGGGGATCAGCAGTGCGTTGTAGCCGAAGGCCCAGAACATGCCCTGGCGGATGGTGCGCACGGTGGCGCGGGACAGGGCCAGGGCGCTGACCAGGCGGCGCAGGTCGGGGCTCATCAGGGTGATGTCCGAGGCGGCCATCGCCACGTCGGTGCCGCTCCCGATGGCCACACCCAGGTCGGCCTGGGCCAGGGCGGGGGCGTCGTTGACCCCGTCGCCCACCATCGCCACCGCGCGCCCGCCCTGCTGCAGCTCGGCCACCTTGAGGGCCTTCTCTTCCGGCAGGACCCCGGCCAGGACGTTGCGGATCCCGGCTTCGGCAGCCACGGCCCGGGCAACCTGGGGACGGTCACCGGTGACCATCCAGACCTCCAGACCCATCTCCTGGAGATCGCAGACGGTCTGGACGGCCTCGGGCTTGAGTCGGTCCGCCAGGCCCATCCAGCCGGCGAGCCGGCCGTCGACCGAGAGGTACAGCGCGGTCAAATCGTCGCGTTCGGGGTCAGGCCCGTCCCCTACCAGGGCCCGGTTCCCGACCAGCACCTGCCTCCTGTCGATCCGGGCTCGCACTCCCCGGCCCGGCAGGGCCTCGAAGCCCTCCGCCCGGGGCAGTTCCAGGCCTTCCTCCTGGGCACGACGGACCACCGCCTCGGCCAGCGGGTGCTCGGAGTGTCTTTCCACGGCGGCGGCCAGGCGTAGGACCTCCTGCCGCTCCCACCCCGGCGCCGCCTGGACCAGGTGGACCTCGGGGCGCCCTGTCGTCAGCGTGCCCGTCTTGTCCAGCACGACGCGGTCGATCTTCAAGGCGGCCTCCAAGGCCTCTCCACCCCGGATCAGGATTCCCAGACTGGCGCCTCTTCCGGTTCCCACCATGATCGCCGCAGGGGCGGCCAGCCCCAAGGCACAGGGGCAGGCGATGATCAACACCGAGATGGCGGCTTGCAGGGCCAGCGGCACCCGGGGTTCGGCCCCGGACAGCATCCACCCCGCGAAGGTCAGGGCTGCCAGGGCCATCACTCCTGGCACGAACCAGGCCGAGATCCGGTCGGCCAGCCTCTGGATCGGGGCTTTGGAACCCTGGGCCTCCTCGACCATCTGCACGATCCGGGCCAGGACGGTCTCCCGTCCGACGCCCCGGGCCTCCATCACGAAGCTGCCGGAGCGGTTCAGCGTGGCCCCCACGACGCGGTCGCCCGGAGCCTTTTCGACCGGCAGGCTCTCGCCCGTCAGCATGCTCTCGTCCACGGCCGAGGCCCCCTCCACCAGGATTCCATCCACGGGAACCTTCTCGCCCGGCCGGACCAGCAGGTGATCTCCCGGCTGCACCTGCTCCAGGGGGATGTCCACCTCCAGGTCATCCCGCAGCCTGCGGGCCGTCCGGGGGGCCAGGTCCATCAGCGCCCGGATGGCCTCTCCCGCCTGGTTGCGGGCGCGCTCCTCCAGCCAGCGGCCCAGGAGGACCAGGGCAATGATCCACACCGAGGACTCAAAGTAGACGTGGGCAGGGAGGCCCCAGGCCCGGGCCAGACCGGGCATGAGCACGACGAAGGCCGAGTAGCCGTAGGCCACGCTGGTGCCCACGGCGACCAGGGTGTGCATGTTGGCTGCCCCTTGGCGGGCCGCCGCCCAGGCCTGGCGGTAGAACGAGGCCCCCGCGTGGAACTGCACGACGGAGGCCGCAATCAGGAGCAGGGGGTTGACGAGGTCCGGGTCCGCCGGCAGGTACATCAGGGCCATCATGGCCATCCCGACGGCCAGGCTGTACTGCCAGAGGAACCTCGAGTCCGGCTTCGAGGCCCCCTCACCCTTCTGAACTGCCTCCGCCGGGAGACCCGGCAGAGGAGGCGCGGGGTCTTCTGGCCGGGCCGGGTAGCCCGCCCGTTCGGCTGCGGCCAGCAAATCCTCCAGGGAGGCCTCCGGGGTGCGGAAGCGGACCGCAGCCTTGCCGGTGGCCAGGTTCACCTGGGCCTGGAGGACCCCTGGCACCTTCTCCAGGGCCTTTTCGACGCGCCGGACGCAACTGGCGCAGGTCATCCCCTCGATGCGGAGGGTGGCGGTCTCTTCCCTCATGGGTTCTTCATACCCCGACTCAGGTCTTCAAGTCATGGATTCCGTCCTGAATCCGCCGCCTGGCGTGAGGACCGTGCGCGTCTCGCGGGATTCCGGCGCAGGGCTCGAAGGCCAGGCCCCGGAGGCGGCGTTGCCAGTTCGGCTCCGCGTTCTGTAGAATGAGGGAACTTTGTGCCCCCCAAAGGGCTGGGAGTGTTCAGCTTGTCTGCGACCATAGCCTGGGGACTCCTGCTCCCCTTCCTGGGGACCACATTGGGAGCCGCCGTGGTCCTCCTGATGAAGGGCCAGATCCACCCGAGGGTCCAGAAGATTCTTCTGGGCTTCGCCTCAGGGATCATGATGGCGGCCTCGGTCTGGTCGCTCCTGATCCCCTCGATCGACATGGCCCGCGAGCAGGGAACCCTGCCCTGGGGCCCGGCCGCCCTGGGCTTCCTGCTGGGGATCGGCTTCTTGTTGTTCCTGGACAGCTTCGTCCCTCACCTCCACCTCGACGCAGACCAGCCCGAGGGGCTTCCTGTCCACGCCCGGCGCAACACGATGCTGCTGTTGGCGGTGACGATCCACAACATCCCCGAGGGCATGGCCGTGGGGGTCGTCTTTGCCGGGGTCATGGCCGGCCTGGACGGCATCGCCCTGCCGGCCGCCATGGCCCTCTCGGCAGGCATCGCCATCCAGAACATCCCGGAGGGGGCCATCGTCTCGGTCCCCCTGAAGATGGAGGGGATCTCGCGTCGGAAGGCCTTCATGTGGGGGACGCTCTCAGGGGCCGTGGAGCCCGTCGCCGCCGGGATCACCATCCTGCTGGCCAGCCTGCTGGGACCGGCGATCCCCTACCTGCTGGCCTTCGCGGCCGGAGCGATGATCTACGTGGTGGTGGAGGAGTTGATCCCCGAGCTCCAGTCCGGGGGGCACTCCGATATCGGGGTCATCGGCGTCGCCCTGGGATTCGTGCTGATGATGGTCCTGGACGTGGCTCTGAGCTGAGGCTGCCTGGGACGAGGTCGCTTTCAGTCGGAGGACCGCGGCGGTTGTGGTCGGGCGTCCAGTAGCTCCCGGACCTTTCGGGTCAGGCTGTCCGCGGCGAAGGGCTTGGCGATGAAGGCCCGGTTGGCCTGCCAGGTCTCTTCGGTCGGGAGCAGGGCGTCGGTGTAGCCCGAGACGAAGAGGGTCCGAAGCCCCGGGGACAGCTTCTCCAGGCGTTCGGCCAGCTCCAGGCCGCTCATCCGGGGCATGACCAGGTCGGTCAAGAGCAGGTCGAACCCCTTGGCGGCCTCCTGGGACAGAGCCAGGGCCTCTTCGCTGTGGGCCGCGGTCTGGACCCGATAGCCTGCGTTGCGCAGGATCCGCTCGGCCACCCGGCGGACTGCCGGGTCGTCCTCCACCACCAGGATCGATCCGGAGTGCTGCTCTTGAGGCAGGCTTGCCTGCGGGGCGGGCACCTGGGGCAGGGGATCGATTCGAGGCAGACAGATCCGGAAGGTGGTGCCTTCCCCGGGCGTGCTTTCGACCTGGATTTCCCCACCGCTCTGGCGAACGACTCCATAGACCGTGGGCAGGCCCAGACCCGTCCCCTGATCGGGCTCCCGGGTGGTGAAGAAAGGGTCGAAGATGTGCACCAGGGTCTCTGGAGCGATCCCGTGTCCTGAGTCCTGGACCGTCAGGAGGACGTATCTTCCATCTGGAAGACTGGGGAACAAGGCCCTCCGCCGCCCCGGATCCTCGAGGAACTCGGTGCGGATCACCAGTCGGCCGCCCCCGGGCATGGCGTCGCGGGCGTTCAGGGCCAGGTTCATCAGGACCTGCTCGAGTTGGCCCGGATCCGCCAGGACCCAGGCCGGTTCTGGCGCCAGGCGCACGACCAGTTCGATCGATTCCCCCAGGAGACGGTGCAGCATGGCGTGCATGTCGGCCACCACCTGGTCCAGGTCCAGGGCCTCCGGCACCAGGGGCTGCCTGTGGCTGAAGGCCAGAAGCTGCCGGGTCAGGTGGCCCGCGCGCTTTCCTGCAGCCTGGATCTCTTCCAGGTCGGCCCGGGCCGGGTGATCCGCACCCAGTTCCCGCAAGGCGAAATCCGCATACGAGAGGATCACCGCCACCAGGTTGTTGAAATCGTGGGCCATCCCCCCGGCCAGGCGGCCCAGCGATTCCAGCTTCTGGGCCTGCAGGAGCTGCTCGGCCAGGGCCTGGCGTTGTCTTTCAGCCGCCTTGAACTCGCTGATGTCCTGCAAGGCTCCTTCGACGGCCACGATGGCGCCGGAGTCGTCCCGGACGGCCTGGCCGATCACCCGGCACCACTTGCGCCCCCCTCCAGGCAGGAGGATCTCCAGTTCGGCGTCGTAGGCCTTCCCTTCGCGGGCGCAGGCCTCGAAGTTCATCCGGTCCATCTCGGCATGTTCGGGAGCAACCAGGTGGGCCAGCGTGGCTGAGGTCGGTCGGAATCCCGGGTCCGTCCCGACGATCTCGCCGAGTTCCTCCGACCAGGTGATCTCCCCGGTGGTCAGGTCCACCCTCCACCCGGCCAGGTTCCCCAACCGCGCTGCAACCCGCCGCAACCTGGCGTTCTGGCGCAGTTCCGCCTCCAGGAGATCGCGACGGGAAAGCTCGGCATTCAGGCGGCGGAGCTTCTGTCCGAGTTTGTGGGTCAGGACGGCGTTGTGCCGACGCAGGAGCTCCTCCTGGCGTTCCCTCTCGGCGGCGAGGCCCTTGTCTTCCCCGCGGGTCAATTCCTGGACCGTCGCCAGGAGCCTTTCGGGTTCCTGGGGCTTGAGCATGAAGCGCGTGGCCCCCAGGCTCAGGGCCAGGCGCTCGTCCTCCGGTCGGACATAGGTGGCCGTGTAGACCAGGATCGGAGTCGTCGCCAGGGTCGGCTCGCGCTTGAACTGCCTGCAGAGTTCGAAGCCGTCCATCTCGGGCATGAGGAGATCGGTCACCAGGAGGTCCGGTGGGGCCTGGCGGGCCATCTCCAGGGCTTCCACGCCGTTGGCGGCGCGTTGCACCTCGAACCCGCTCCCCCGGAGCAGGGCCTCCAGCAGATAGCAGTTCTCTTCGAGATCGTCGGCGACGAGGATCCGCTTCAAAGGTCGACCTCCTCCGGGGATTTGCGAACGAATTCTTCGATGCTCTGGGCGAAGGTGGCCGGGTCGATGGGCTTCTCGAGGTACCCGGTGCAGCCGGACTCCAGCGCCTTCTCGCGGTCTCCGGGCATGGCGTAGGAGGTCAGCGCCACGATCGGAATGGAGCTGAGTTCCTCCTTCTCGCGCAGGGCCCGGGCCACGGCGTAGCCGTCCAGGACCGGCAACTGGATGTCCAGCAGGATCAGGTCGAAGGGGCCCTCGGCGGTGGCCTGCAGGCCCTCCCGGCCATCCCGGGCCCGCCGCACCTCGAAGCCTCGGGCCGTGAGGATGTAGTGGACCAGGTAGAAGTTCTGCTCGTTGTCCTCGATGTACAGGACCCTCGGTTTCATGCTTCCTCCCCGTGCCCGGCGGGCAGCCAGAAACGGAAGACGCTTCCCTGCCCCCAGGTGCTTTCCGCCTGGATCTCGCCGCCCAGCAGGCCGACCAGACGCCTGCAGATCGAAAGTCCCAGGCCTGTCCCTTCGTGTTGCTTGTTGAGCCCTGAGTCGACCTGGAAGAAGGGTTTGAAGAGGTTCTCCAGATCCTCCTCACGGATCCCCTGGCCCGTGTCGCGGACCTCGAATCGGACCCGCTCGCCGACTCGTCTGGCCTCCAGGCGCACCTTCCCCTCCTCGGTGAACTTCACGGCGTTGCTCAGGAGGTTCAAGAGGATCTGCTCCACCCGACGGCGATCGCTCACGATTCGCCCCAACCCGGGTCCGAAGTCTCCCTCCAAGGCCAGGTTCTTGGCCAGGGCCTGGGGGCGGACCGTCTCCAGGGCCTTGCGCAGCGAGTCCTCGAGGTTGAAGGCCTCCGAGGCCAGGGTCAACTGCCCGGCCTCGATCTTGGAGAGGTCCAGGACATCGGTGATCAGCTCCAGCAGGTGCTGGGCGCTCTTGAAGACCATGCCCATCTGTCGCGACTGCTCGGGGTTCAAAGGACCCGCCAGCCCCTGGGTCAGGATCCCCGAAAAGCCCAGGATCGAGTTCAGGGGAGTGCGCAACTCGTGGGACATGGTGGCCAGGAAGGCCGACTTGAGGCGGTCGGACTGCTCGGCTCGTTTCAGGGCCTCGGCCAGGTCCCGGGTGCGTTCGGCCACCGTGACTTCCAGGCGCTCGTTGGCCTGGCGGAGCTGGTCCTGAGCCTGATGCAGCCTGAGTCGCTGCTGGTGCACCTGGGTGAAGGCCTGGTCGATGATCGCCGCCCCGCGCCACAAGAGAAAGAAGAGCAGGAGCGCGGTGAGGCCCACGAAGGCGAAGCCCTTGAAGACGCTGATCCGGACCAGGAGCTCGGGGTCGGCGAACAAGGTGCCCAGGAGATGGTCCGAACCCGCGATATAGGCCCACGAGACCACGGCATACAGGATCGCGATGAGCCAAGGCCCCCGGCGCAGCCACCCGGCCACGAGCGCGAAGGCATCGCGGGTGCCCGGCGGTCTGGGCCCCCCTTCGGCCGGGGTGTCCTGCTCGGTCATGCCTGCAATTCCCCTCCCGTCCCCCCAGACTGAAGGCGATCCCTGTCTTCGTGACCGGCTCGAGCGGCCCTGCCCTTCAGGTCCGCTGTCCGGGCCTCCCAGGAAGACGGACCCGTCGGCTCAGCTCACCGGAAACCCTCGAGCCCGCAGGAGCGGGGCGATTTCGGGGTCGCGTCCGCGGAAGTTCCGGTAGGCCTGGGCTGGATCCACCGTGTCTCCGATCGAGAGGACCTCGTCGTGGAGTCTGCGGGCCATCTCCTCGTCCCAGGGACCTCCGGCCTCCTTGAAGGCCTGCCAGGCGTCCTGGTCGAGCACTTCCGACCACATGTAGCTGTAGTAGCCCGCCGAGTAGTCGTCGGAGTGGAAGAGGTGGCCGAAGTGGGGGAGGCGGTGGCGCATCACGATCTGCGGGGGCATGCCCAGCTCGCGCAGGGTCCGGGCTTCGAATTCCCGGGTGTCGATGGGGTGAACGGTGGCCAGGTGGAGCTTCATGTCCACCAGGGCCGAGGCCAGGTATTCGACGGTGGCGAAGCCCTGGTTGAAGGTCGAGGCCTCCTGGATGCGGCGGACCAGGCTCTCGGGCATGGGCTCTCCGGTCTGGTGGTGCCGGGCAAAGCGCTTGAGGACCTCGGGAGTGGCCAGCCAGTGCTCGTGGATCTGGGAGGGGAACTCCACGAAGTCCTGGGCCACCCAGGTTCCGGCCAGCGTCGGATACTCCACCTTCGAGCACAGGCCGTGCAGGGCATGCCCGAACTCGTGGAAGAGGGTCTCGGCGTCATCCCAGGAGATCAGGACGGCCCCGCCGGCAGCCGGCTTGAGGTAGTTGGAGTTGTTGGACACGATGGGAGGGAGTTCGTGCTTGAAGCTCTCCTGGGTGCGGTACTCGCTCATCCAGGCGCCTGAGCGCTTCCCCTCACGGGCGAACGGGTCGAAGTAGAAGTAGCCCACGTGCGCGCCCTGGCGGTCGCGGACCTGCCAGACGCGGACCTCGGGGTGCTGGACCGGGATTCCCGGAGCCTCGACGAAGTCCAGTCCATAGAGCTGTCCGGCCATCCAGAACTGGGCCTCGCGGATCTTCTCCAGTTGCAGGTAGGGCTCGATCTCGGCGGCATCCAGGTCGTAGCGGGCCTTGCGGACCTTCTCGGCGTAGTAGCGATAGTCCCAGGGCTCGATGGCGTGGCCCGCCAGGGCCTCCATGTCGGAGACCTCCTGGTGGACCCGCTCCACCGCAGGCTTCCAGACGGCCTCCAGCAGTTCCATCGCCCGTTCGGGAGTGCCCGCCATGGTGTTCTCCAGGCGCCAGTGGGCGTGGGTGGGATAGCCCAGAAGCCGGGCCCGACGCGCGCGCAACTGGAGGATCCTCGAGGCCACCGGGTGGTTCTTCTCCTCGCCGCGAGAGACCCACATGCGCCAGACCTTCTCGCGCAGGTCGCGCCGGTCCGAGAAGGCCAGGAAGGGCTCGGCCGACGAGCGGGTATTGCGGATCACCGTGGGCCCGTCGGGGTTCACCATGGAGCCAGGCAGGCCCGCCAGGTCCTCTGGGGCGGACAGGGTGATGCTGCGGCCCTCCTCGTCGGCCAGCAGGTTCTGGCCGAAGCGGGTGTAGAGCGTCGCCAGCTCTTCATTTAGGGAGGCCAGCCCATGCTGGCGGACGGCGTCCAGGGCCGCACCCGAGCGCACGAAGTCGTGGTGGTAGCGCCAGGCCAGCCTCTTCTGCTGGGGCTTGAGGTTCCCGGAAGCCTCGTGCACGGCCTGGATTCGCTTGAAGAGTCGGGGGTTGAGCATCATCTCGTCCCGGAGGGCCGCGAACTTCGGAGACCACTCCGACTCCAGGGCCTGCATCTCGGGGCCGTTCATCGTGCTGGTGAAGACGTCGAAGACGCTGCGGACCTGTTTCCAGGTGCGTCCGGCGTCCTCCAGGGGCATCAAGGTGTTCTGGAAGCTCGCCGGCGAGGGGTTCTCGGCGATTGCCGCCAGTTGCTGGCGATACTCGGCCATGGCGGCCTTCAGGGCCGGGCTGAACATCTCGGGCCGGACCTTGTTCAGGGGAGGCACCCCTCCGTGAGGGCCGGGCCACTCGCAGAGCAGCGGATTGCCCGGGGTCCGGCCCGCGGCGGGCAGCTTCAGGAGGCCGGAGAGGAGGGTGGCGCCGGCTACGCCCAGGAAGGCACGTCTCTTCATCCCGAGAGGTTAGGGTTCGAAGGGGAGATTCCTTCATCTCGGGGAGGTTCGGGCCGCACTTCCTCGCCGTCCGCCCGCTGTCCGGTCAGCCAGGCCGGCCCCGGCCGCTCTCCCTCGCCGTCCGCCCTCCCCGGAGGGGACGGGCGCGCGGGTTGCGAACTCGTACCCCAGCCTGAATCCGCCGCTGAAGGCCACGGCAGGTTGCGGATTCCGGCCCAGAATTGCGAGAGGACGGAGGGGCTCTCGAGGTCTTCCGGAGGTTCTCCATGAAGCGCTGTCTCGCCCTGGCCTTGCTGGTCACCCTGCTCCTGCCGGGGCCCGTCCTGGCCCAGGACGCGTCCGACCGCACCGACCCCATCGAGACCCAGGTGGAGGGCCCCGAGCAGGTCCTCCACCCCCAGGAGGACAAACAGATCCTGGTCCGCCCCCACGACCTGGAGGAGGACCACCAGCAGATCGACGTCCTCTTCAACTGGGAGGGCAAGAAGGAGCCCGGCACCGTGGGGCAATCCAACCTGCCCTTCCTGTACCGGATCGACTCAGGGCCGGACACCGAGTTCCGCGTCGGCTGGGGGGGCTTCACCTGGCAGGGGAATCAGGCCGGCTTCAAGGACCTCAGCCTGGGATTGAAGTGGAACTTCGCCGAGGGGTCAAGCTCCTGGGCGCTGCTGGGAGTGGTCGAGCTGCCCACGGGTTCGAACGGCTTCGGCGATCCCGAGATCGAGCCCGGTCTGGTCCTCTCGCACGAGCACCGGTTCTCGGAGCGCTGGAGCGTGACCTGGAACGCGGGGCTGCAGAGCATGGTGGACTCGGGCAGCCGGGACCGCTACTTCCAGGGCAGCTACGCCGGCCAGGTGGCCTACTCGCCCAGCCCTCGCCACCACGTCTCGCTGAGCTGCACCGGGTATGGGCCCGACCAGGACCCTGGTGGGATCCACCGCCTGCCCCCGCCAGCAATACCTGCTGGTCTTGACCCGCGGCTTCTCTCCCCGCGGGGTTGACTGGGGGGTCACCACGGGGTTCTCCAGGCGCTTCTGAGGGCTTTTCGACGCAGGCCCCTTCAGCCGACCGGCTGGTCGGCGGGGCCCGGCAGGCTGGAACCCTGGATGCGATCGTGAGGGGGCTGCGCAGACACTTTGTCACTGCTCGGACGGAATCAACCCATCTTGCAGAAAGGAGACGATCGTCAATGTTTGGAGCAGGATGGCAGGTGAATTTGGAGAACTCGAAGAGCAATTGTTCGGGTAATTTCGCGGCCCTTCGGGCGAGAAATCCCCGGACAGAGGAGCTGTCGAATGCAATCGTGCTTCAGGCGAGCCTTCTTGGTCGGGAACAAGATTCTGTCCACGCTACCGGCTCTGGCACTTTTGCTGGGCATGGTGGCCTGTGGACCCAGGCCAACGGCTCTCTCTCGGGCAGGAGGTCCGACCGGAACGCAGGTCTCTCGGGGTGATCCGCAGGCCTCGCCCCAGCCTGGCACACTCGGTGGGGTTGACGGCCAGTCTCACGACGATTGCGACGATACTCCCCTGGACTACCACAAGTATGCCGAGCACTGGAAGGATATCGACGGGGCTTCCCTTTGGGACCAGGCGACCAAGACCATGCAGAAGCGAAGCCAGGACGGGGTCATGCAGTTCCATGCGGGCAGCAGGGTTTACCAAGGGAGGCTTGGCCAGGCGGAAGGGGGAGGAGTCGAAACAGATTATAGCAATCGGCTGCGCACCAGGATAGAATTTGACGGCGTCGAGATGCCGGCCCAGGTCGTGGCAACCAGGATGGACCACGAAATTTCGTTCAACACGATGGTTGTCAACAGCCCCAGAGGGCAGATTGTCTACACATGGAACGAGGAGGCCTCGGCCTGGGTCGCCCTGGAGGCGCTCAGGCCTTGAGGCGCAACCCCAGATCTCGTGCCCCTGTTTTTTGCTCTTTCTGGTCTAGATCTGGGCTGCATTGGGGCGGCACTCAGGTCGGCTGGGCAGGTTTGGTTGCAAATGGCTGTGACAGACTCGGACAGTACGCCCCAGGTCATGGACAAAGGATGGAGTGAAGTTGAAATCATTCCATGACAAAAAATGGGGGCGCTGGGCTGTCATCCTTACAATCGTCTGGATGGTCTGGCTGGGAAGCAGCTCCATCATCTGGGAAGCAGCATCCACTCCCCCTGACCTGGAGCCTGCATGGGAGCAGTCCAAGTATCTGAGTTTCGCCGCATCCGTCAAATATTCATTCAGTCGGTCTGTGGGGTATTCACGGGGGAGTGTAGAGCTCCACTTTTGCCCTTTCGGGTCTGGAGCGGGGTTGCCTCGGGTCGGCCGCCAGGCCCGTCAGGCCGAGCGGGCGAGTTGGTCGCAGATGTGTTC
>JALHDH010000110.1 GCA_022839105.1 bacterium | reverse complement strand
CCCTCGCAGCGCCGGGCCAGGTCCACCAGCTTGCGGCAGGTGGGATCCCCGTCATACATGCCCCGGAAATCCGGGGCCTCCAGGGCGCTCTCCAAGGTCACCTTGAGATCGGCCGGAACGGCCTTGGCGATGCGATCCACGTCAGGAAGGGGAACGCCCAGGACCCGCCCCACGTCCCGGATGGCGGCCCGGGCCTTCATCCGGTTGAAGGTCACGATCTGGGCCACCCGATCGGAACCGTACTTCCGACGGCAGTACTCGATGACCTCGCCGCGCCGCTCGACGCAGAAGTCCGTGTCGATATCGGGAAGCTCGGTCCGCTCAGGGTTCAGGAAGCGCTCGAAGAGCAACTGGTGAGGCAGGGGATCGAGCTGGGTGATGCCGGTCAGATAGGCCACCAGGCTTCCCGCCGCCGAGCCCCGTCCCGGTCCCACGGGAATTCCCTGGCTGCGGGAGTAGCGGATGAAGTCCCAGACCAGAAGGAAGTAGTCGGCAAAGCCCTTGCCGATGATCACGTCGAGTTCGGTCTGCAAGCGGGCCTGATACTCCGGCCCCGGGTCGGGGGTCCCGAAACGCTCGATGAAGCCCTGCCGACACAGTTCGCGCAGATAATCCTCGGCCGTGCCTCCGTCGGGGACGGGGAAGCTGGGCAGGAAGACGCTCTCCAGGTCCATCTCCAACTGGCAGCGTTCGGCCACCTCGAGGGTGTTGTGGACCGCCTCGGGAACCCAGTTGAAGGTCCGCAGCATCTCTTCGCCCGACTTGAGGTAGAACTCCGGAGCGAAGAACTTCATGCGGCCCTGGTCATCCAGGGTCTTGCCGGTCTGGATGCAGACCAGGACATCCTGCAGGGAGGCATCCTCCCGGGTCAGGTAGTGGGCATCGTTGGTGGCCACCGTCTTCAGGCCGAAATCCCTGGCCAGACGGACCAGCTCGGGGTTGGTCTTGCGCTGCTCGGGAAGCCCGTGGTCCATCAACTCGACGAAGAGGTCCTCTCCGAAGAGGTCGCGGTAGAAACCCAGCCGCTCGGCAGCCAGGCGGGGATCGTCCTGGAGCAGGGCGTCGTTGACCTCACCGCGCAGGCAGCCCGAGAGGGCCACCAGCCCCTTGCTGTGGCGCGCCAGCAGCTCGCGATCGGCCCGGGGCTTGTAGTAGTAGCCCTCCAGGTGGGCAGCGCTGACCAGTTGGGTCAGGTTGCGGTAGCCCTCGCGATCCTTGGCCAGCAGCGTCAGGTGGAAGGGGCGATCGTCCTTGCGCGGCTCGCGATCCGCTCGTCCCCTCTGGGCCACGTAGATCTCGCAGCCGATCAGCGGCTTGATCCCGGCCTTCTGGCAGGCCTTGTAGAAGGCGACGGCCCCCGACATCACGCCATGGTCGGTCATGGCCAGGGCCGGCATGCCCAGCTCTCGAGCCCGGGCCACCATCTCGGGGATGCGATTGCAGCCGTCCAGCAGGCTGTACTCGGTGTGGCAATGGAGATGGACGTACGACACGGGGCAGGGACCTGCTTTCGGGGGGAGGCTTCGGGCCAGGAGATCCTGGCCTGGCCAAGATTATGCCGTCCTGCCTGTCGATCCTTTCGAACGGACATGCGCCCGGCGCGCCGCCGCCCTGCTGCGGTGCGGTCGGGATCTGCGCCGATGCAGGAAGACGGTGGCGCGTCCCCACGAAAAGGCCATCTCGCGGTGGCCCAGGTCCTCCCACTCCGCCGAGGGCAGGGCCTGGCTCAGCGAGGCGGCGCGGGCCCGCGGGGGGGCCGCGCCGGCCAGGTTCCGGGTGACCGCGGCCCAGGAATCGGGCTGCAGACAGGTTCCGGCCAGGAAGTAGACGGTCCCCGGGGGCAGAGCCCCCTTCCGAAAGTCCCCCTTCTGGAATTCGACCGCATCCAGGCCCAGGATCTCGGCCGTGCGCCTCCCCCGGGTGACGAAGCCCTCCAGGGCCTCCAGCCCCACCGCCTGCGCTCCGAAGACCAGTCCGGCCACCAGGGGCACCACGCCCCGCCCGCAGCCCAGATCGACCACGACGTCCCGGGGCCCCACCTCCAGGGCTTCCAACAGATCGAAGGCGGTCCCCGGAAGGGTCTCTCCATACACCAGATCCTCCGAGGACAACCCCGAATCCGGGCCCTCGCGACGGACCACTCCGAGAGGGGTCTGCCCCGGCCAGGCGCGAATCATGGCCCACCTCAGACGCCACCACCAGGAACTTCGACCGAAGCGGAGCCATTCGATCCCGGTGCGGGTGAGCACCCAGGCCATGTTGGCCAGGCCCACCCCCAGCAACTCCAAGGATTCGGATGCTCGCAAAGGCCCTCCAGACGTTCCAGGTGGGCTGGTCTTCAATCGGGGTGGACAGGTTCCTCCGGGCGGAAGGCAGCGGGTCCTCGGCTGCGAAGGGGAGACAGATTGAGGAGGATGTCCATGGCAGAGATCGAGACGGAAGTCCTGGTAATCGGAGCGGGTCCGGTCGGCCTGACGATGGCGGTGGCACTGCACCGCCACGGGGTGCCCTGCCGAATCATCGAGCGCTCGACCGAAGCCGCGGTGGAGTGCCGGGCCCTGCACGTCCAGTCGCGAACCCTGGAACTTCTCGACCACCTGGGCCTGGTCGAGACCGCCCTGAACCTGGGGGTTCGGGTTCGGGCCGAGAATCTCTGGAGGAATGGGAGCCTGCTGCAGCGGGTCCCCATGGACTGGGATCCCCTGCCGGAAGTCCCTTTTCCCATGGTCCTCAACCTCGAGCAGAGCCTGTTGGAGGCGCTGCTGAGCGACCATCTGAGCCGTCTCGGAGTCCGGGTCGAGCGAGGAGTGGCCCTGACCGGCGTGGCCCAGGTCCCCGAACAGGTGACGGCCACGGTCTGGACCCCCAAAGGCGTCGAGCATGTCCGCTGCCGCTACCTGGTGGGCTGCGACGGATCCACCAGCCTGGTCCGCAAGGAGATGGGGCTGCCCTTCGAGGGCCATCCCTACCCGGACACCTACATCATGGCCGACGCCGAGGTCGAGGGCTGGCTGGCGGCCGAGGAATCCCACCGCTTCGTCCGGGACGAGGAGGTCCTCATCGCCACCCCGATCCGGGGGAACCACCGCTTCCGCCTGACCACCCGGGACACCGGCCCCTCGCAGACCTCCCCCACCGAGTACGGACTCCTGGGCGAGGGCCGTCCTCCGGCCCTGCGCGAGATGCAGAAGGCCCTGGATCGCATCGCGGGGCCGGGCCTGCGCCTGCTGAACAGCCGCTGGACCTCCCACTACCGGGTCAGCCGCCGGGTGGCCTCGCGATTCCGCAAGGGTCGCATCTTCCTGGCCGGAGACGCGGCCCACCTCTTCCCCGATGCCGGCGGACAAGGCATGAACTGCGGAATCCAGGACGCCTGGAACCTGGCCTGGAAGCTGGCCTGCGACCTGCGAGGCTCGAGCACCTGGACCCTGCTGGGAAGCTACGAGGTCGAGCGCCGCCACGTGGCCGCAGAGACCGCGACCCGGACCGACCAGGCCTTCCGCTCGCGCACCGAGATGGTCGACCTGGAGGCCTCGGGGGGAGCCCAGCGCTGGGTGCAGAACTGGGCCCAACTGGAGACGAACTATCGGGGCCTTCCGGGCTTCGAAGAGCATGGAAGCCTGGTTCAAGCCTCCCTGAAGGCTGGCGACCGGGCTCCCGACGGACGCCTGGAGCTTCCCGGAGAGGGGACCGTCCGCGTCTTCGACCTGTTCAAGGGGACCACCAGCCACGCGCTGTTCTTCCTCCACGGACCCGAGCTTCCCGAAGAGCTGGCCCGGGTTGCGGGCTGGCTGGAGCAGCATCGCTCCCATCAGGTCACCTGCCACCTCATCCGGGAATCCTGCTCGCCGCCTCTCGAGGGCCTCTCGCCCCTGTACTGCGATCCGGGCGAGGCCGTGGCCACCAGTTACGGGGCCAAGGAGAGCTCGCTCGTCCTGGTCCGCCCTGACGGCTACGTGGGCTTCCGGGCGACCGCCGAGCATGCCGACCGCCTCCTGGGCTGGCTGGATCGGCTCCTGGGCCCGGTGCCCGGCTGAGCGCCTCGAGATCGGGCCCTGGCTGCCCCGAGCAGCCAGGGCTCGACCCCGGACGGGTCGAATCGCGCGCCATGCTGGACCGTCGAATCCTCCTCGAAGCCCGCCGCCTGGTCCTCAAGGTGGGCACCCGGGTCTGCATCCGCCCCGATGGCCTGCTCAACGGCGAGGTCCTGGTCTCGCTGGCCCGCCAGATCCACCGGCTGCGCCGGGAGGGCCGCGAGGTGATCCTGGTCAGCTCCGGCGCGGTGGGGATGGGTCGCGCGCTGGTCCGGGGGAACTCCGCCGAGGAGACCCTTCCCACCAAACAGGCCCTGGCGGCCCTGGGCCAAGTCGAACTGGTCAACGCCTACAAGCATCTCTTCGGCCTCCTGCACATCCCGGTAGCCCAGGTCCTGTTGACCCGCGACGACCTGGGGGCCCGGGATCGCTACCTCAATGCCCGCAACACCCTGCGCACCCTCCTGGGGATGGGAGTGCTCCCCGTGGTGAACGAGAACGACTCGGTCGCCACCGAGGAGATCCGCTTCGGGGACAACGACAGCCTGGCCGCCATGGTCGGGGCCCTCCTGGACGCCCCGGTGGTGATCAACCTGACTTCGGCCCCCGGGATCCTGGCCCCGGATCCGCACAATCCCGGGCAGGATCGGGTCCTGGACGTGATCCGCCGGATCTCACCGGAGATCGAGGCCCTGGATCGGGGCACGCTGAGCGCGGGTGGCACGGGGGGGCTGACCTCCAAGCTGGAAGCGGCCCGGATCGCCACCCGCTACGGCGCGGCGATGGTGATCGCCGAAGCCGCGGCGGAGGACATCCTGCTGCGCCTGGTGGCCGGCGAGAAGGTGGGGACCCTCTTCACCCCGGGTTCGGTTCGCCTGCGGGGCCGCAAGCGCTGGCTGGCCATGGGGGCACGGACCCGCGGCACACTGCACGTGGACGCCGGGGCCGCGCAGGCCCTGCTGGTCCGCGGCCGCAGCCTGCTGCCGGTGGGGATCACCCGCGTCGAGGGACGCTTCAAGGCCGGCGACCTGGTGGGCGTGTGCGATCCGGAAGGCCGCGAGATCGGCCGGGGCCTGACCCACTACGCCTCGGAGGACATCCTGCGCCTCAAGGGGCTTCCAACCAGCCGGATCCCGGAGGTCCTCGGCCACCCGGGCTATCCGGAGATCATCCACCGGGACAACCTGGCCGCGTCCGAATCCCCCTAGACAAGTCGGGCCGGCTCGCCCACGAGTTGGCCCCACCCGAAGGAGACCCCTCATGTCCGAGAAGCCCACCCTCCACGAACAGGCCCGGACCGCGCGTCAGGCCGCCCGAAGCCTCTCCACCCTGTCGGGAGCCGCCAAGGATCGGGGGCTCGACGAGATGGCCCGGGCCCTGCGCCTGCATGCCGAGGAGATCCTCCTGGCCAACGCCCGCGACCTGGAGTCGGGCGAGGCGGCGCGGATGAGTCCGGCCCTGCTGGACCGGCTCAGGCTCTCGCCCGAGCGCGTGGAGGCGATGGCCCGGGGGGTCGAACTGGTGCGGGATCTGCCCGACCCGATCGGTGAGGAGGAGGGCTGGACCCGGCCCAACGGGCTCTCGATCCGCCGGGTCCGGGTTCCCCTGGGCGTGGTGGCCATGATCTACGAAGCCCGCCCCAACGTGACCGTGGAATCGGCCATCCTGGCCTTCAAGTCGGGGAACGCCTGCCTCCTGCGGGGGTCCACCTCGGCGACGCACTCCAACGAAATCCTGACCCGGCTCCTGCGCCAGGGCCTGAAGATCTCGGGCCTGCCCGTGGAGGCCATCCAGGCGGTGGCCGACATGCGCCGGGAGGCCATCGACGAGATGGCCCGTCTGAGGGGCCTGATCGACTGCCTGATCCCGCGCGGGGGCGCCGAGCTGATCCAGCGGGTGGTGCGCCAGGCCAGCGTCCCGGTCCTGGAGACCGGAGTGGGGAACTGCCACCTGTACGTGCACTCCCAGGCCGACCTGGACATGGCCCTGGCCCTGGCCCTGAACGGCAAGACGCAGAGACCCGGGGTCTGCAACGCCCTGGAGACCCTGCTGGTGGATCGCGCCGTGGCGCCTCGGTTCCTGCCCATGCTCTCGGCCGCCATGGCCGAACGTGGCGTCGAGCTTCGGGCCTGTCCCGAGGCCCGGAACCACCTTCCTGAGGCCCGCGCCGCCAGCGCCGAGGACTGGGAGACCGAGTTCCTGGATCTGATCCTGGCGATCCGGGTGGTGGAAGGTCTGCCCGAGGCCCTGGAACACATCGCCCGCTACGGAACCGGGCATTCGGAGGCCATCGCGACGGGCGATCTGGCCACGGCCCGCCGTTTTCAGCGCGAGGTGGACGCCTGCGCGGTGTACGTCAACGCCTCGACGCGCTTCACCGACGGCGGGGAGTTCGGGTTCGGAGCCGAGATCGGGATCTCGACCCAGAAACTGCACGCCCGGGGTCCACTGGGCCTGCGGGAGCTGACCACCACGAAGTACCTGGTGGAGGGCGAAGGCCAGACCCGCCCCTGAACTTCGGTCCCCTCAGCGCTCCGCGCGAACCAGGCGCACGGTCTCGCCTTCGGCCTCCAGGATCATCTCGCCCGATTCGACCCGCCCGGTGAACATGGTGGCCATCCCGTCCTCGAGGTATTCCCCGCGCAGCTCGTCCCCGCGGCGCTCGATCAGGTGGAGGGCCTCGCCGGAAGTCCCGGGCGGACGGGCCACCAGGATTCCCTCCTCCATCCGGAACTCCACCTGGTTGGCCTGAGGGTTCTCGGGGTCATGGCCCGGGTCGCCGGGCCGGAGGCTCCACACCCCGGCCAGCTCCGCAAGCCCGCCCTCGGATGGCCTGCCGACTTCAGCAGAGGAGCCTTCTTGGCCTGAGGCCTCATCCCTCATCGGGGAGGAGTCTTCCTCCCCTGGGGTTTCGTCCTCCACCGGGGAGGAGGGGCCTCCGAGGGCGACGGGAAGCGTGCCCCCGGACTGCTGCCAGAAGTACCAGCCGGTGCCGAGAGCCAGCCCCAAAAAGCCCATCCCCAGGCAACCCAGAACCAGGAAGAGGGCCACCAGACCCGACTTTCGGCCCGGGGCGGGCGGCGGCTGGGGAGCGCCGCAGCGATCGCAGAATCGGGCCCCCTCGACCAGTTCCCGCCCGCACGAGGGACAACTCATTCCTTCTCGACCTCCCGCTCTTCTCCCGAAGGGCTCCCCTGATGGCTGCTGGCTTCGACGGTCCGCCGACGCAGCCGCGAGAGCACCTCTCGGGCATCGCTGTAGGAGCGGGGCAGCCGGATCAGGAAGGTGCTGCCCTCGCCCGGCCGGCTTCGGGCCCGGATGTCTCCGCCGTGGTCCGCTACGATATGGCGCGCGGTGGCCAGACCCAGGCCCACCCCCCCTTCCTTCCGGGTCATGTAGTCCGAGGCCTGGTAGAAGGGATCGAAGATGCGCTGCAACTCGTCGGGTGGGATCCCGACCCCCTCATCCTGAACCCGGATCAGGATTCGGCTGCCCCGGTCCCGGCAGCCCACCACGACCCGTCCTCCATGGTGGCTGAACTTCAAGGCGTTCTCCAGGAGGTGATGAAGGGCCTGGGCCAGCCGGTCGCGATCCGCCCGCATGCGGACCTCCCGACGTGGAAAGTCGAACTCGACGCGCACCCCCTTCTCGTCGGCCGCCCAGGCCAGCCTGGCGACCACGCCTCGGATCAGCTCGCGGAACTCCAGGGGGCGCCGGCGCAGGGTCAGCACCCCCGAGCTCAGCCGGGAATAGTCCAGCAACTCCTGGATCAGGCTTTCGAGTTGGGCCAGGGCGCCACTCATGTCGTCCAGGCTGCCGTCCAGGGCCTTGAGCGCCGTGGGCTTCCCCCGCAACCCGCCCAGGAGGCCCAGATAGCCCTTCAGGACGGTCAGGGGCGTGCGAAGCTCGTGCGAGACGATGGCCACGAAGGACTCCTTGAGGCGATCCGCATCCTGCTGGGCCTCCAGCCGGATGCGCAACTGCTCGGCCTCGATCTGGCTGCGATAGAGATGGTACATCCGCAGGAGCGAGCGCACCCGGATCAGGAGCTCTTGAGGCTGGAAGGGCTTGGCCAGGTAGTCGTCGGCCCCCGCCTCCAGGCCCCTCCAGCGGTCCCGCGTGGAGTCCAGGGCGGTCAGGATGATGATCGGGATCACCCGGGTCCGCTCTTCAGCCTTCAAGCCGGCGCAGACCTCCCAGCCGGCCATGTCGGGCAGGTTCACATCCAGGAGAATCAGGTCGGGGAGGTGTTCAGCCACGCGGCGCAGCGCGGCGTGGCCGGTGCCCGCCTGGCGGACCTGATAGCCCTGGTTGCCGAGTTGCAGCGCGATGAGCTCGCGCAGGACCTCGTCGTCCTCGACCACCAGGATGTCTTGAACCCGAGCCGCGGGCTGGATCGCCACGGGTGCACCTCCGGGCCTGCCCCGTCCCAGCGGGCCAGCCAGGGAAGGATTTCCCCACGGACCCGGGAAGGTTCCTGCGCGCAGAGGATTCTGGTTTCTGGGGAGGTCACGATGGCCAAGAAACGCATCCTGGTGGTGGAGGACGATGATCGGGTCCGGAAGGTCGAAACCCTGATCCTGACCTGCGAACCGCTGGAGATCATCGAGGCCAGCGGAGGACGCGAAGCCCTGGAACTGCTGGACAAGGAGCAGTTCGACCTGGTCGTCCTGGACCTGATGATGCCCGAGGTGGATGGGATGCAGGTCCTGCAGTCGATCCGCGAGCGCCCCGAGACCGAGGATCTGCCCGTCGTCCTGGTCACGGCCAAGAACACCGACCGCGACATGCTCGAGGGTTTCAAGGGCGGAGCCAACTACTACATCACCAAGCCCTTCGAGCCGCGCGAGCTGGTGGACAGCGTCGAGCTGATCCTGGGCATCCGCCTGGAAGGCTGAGGTCCGCCCTGCCCTCCAGGGCGGGACGGGAATCCGCGAGTCGATGTCCGTTCTTCGAGGGTGGCTTCGCCGACTGGATCTGCTGAATCCCGGGCTCCTTCGCGATGGCATGTCCCGGCCCGAGCGCGCCCTCTTCCGCACCAGCCTGCTCTGGCTGGTCCTGCTGGCGGGCCTGGGAGTGGTCAGCCAGCTTGCCCAGCTCTGGGGCCTGGGCCGGGTGGATTCCCACTTCAGCCTCTCCACCGCGGGCTTCGACCTGATCACCAACTCCGGCTTCCTGGGCATCTTCCTTTGCTATGGCCGGCTGCGGACCGGGTGGCGCGACCAGTCCGTCCTGGTGGCCCTGGGCCTGCTCTTCGAAGGGATCCTGTGGAGCCTGCGCCCCCCGTCGTGGGGCCTGGCGGGCAGCCTGCTGACCGTGGGCCTGGGGCTGGGCAGCGCCGCCGCCCTGGGCCTGGCGGTGCACTCCGCGATCGGTGGGCCCGAGGTGCGGTTCCGGGCCCGGGGCTACCTGGTCTTGGCGGGATTCATGATGCTCTTTCCCCACGTCACCCTGTGGGCGCACTTCGCGGTGATCGACTGGAACCCCCAGGTCTACGACCTCTTTGCCTACCAGGTGGACGGGCTGGCGGGCTTCCAACCGGCCTTCGCGGTGGGGGCCCTGCTGGAGGCGAGCCCGGTCCTGCTGAGCCTGGCCATGCTGGTCTACAACGAGTTGCCCCTGCTCTTGTTCCTGGCCCTCTTCCTGGTCCTGGACCACCCCGAGCGCTCCTACAACAACGTGATCTCGTCTTTTGCCGGAATGGGCCTGGCGGGCTTCCTGCTGTACAACCTCTATCCGGCCTCAGGCCTGGTGGTCCTCTTTCCCGAGACCTTCCCCCAGGGGCCTGCCCCGCCCTGGGATGGAGTCCCCCACCTGCTGACACTTCCCGGCACCCGGAACTGCATGCCCTCGCTGCACATGTCCTGGATCCTGTGCCTGGCCTTCGCGGTCTTCCGGATCGGAAGCCGGGTCCGCGCGGCCGCCCTGGTCATGGTCGTCTTCACGGTCCTGTCCACCCTGTACCTGGGCCACTACTGGATCGACCTGGTGGCGGCCTTCCCGCTGGCCTTGAGCTTCCAGGCCCTCACGGCCAACCGGCTGTCCTGGAGCGCCCCGGCCCGCCGCCAGGCCCTGCTGGCAGGTCTGGGAATGCTGGGCCTCTTCCTGGTCAGCCTGCGCTGGTTCCATCCCTGGGTGGTGGCGTTCCCGGCCCTGACCATGGCCGCCCAGGCCGGAATCCTCCTGGGGAGCCTCCTCCTGGAGCACCGGCTGGCCCGGGCCGCCCTGAACGGGCCTCG
>JALHDH010000109.1:9493-19771 GCA_022839105.1 bacterium | reverse complement strand
TTCCGCACGGGCGCCTTCCGGCCTCGCCGCACAAGCTGGTTGATGGTGGGCATAAAAAAATATCTCCCCTCGTCTCCACGGCTCGCCTGGCCGGGGCGCTTGAGCTGGGGCGATATCGGGCGCTCAGCTTCTGTCTTCAGGTCCCCGGACGGGGCCTTCAGGTCAGGCGGGGCACCCCCTTCCCGATCTCGTCGCCTCAGGCACTCCCCTGGTCAGGGTCGGCTCCTCGAAGGACATGTTGCATGACGGACGGCAGTGCCGCCCAAAAATGCTCCCCGATAGTAGCACCCGGATTTCGGGGTGTCAAGGCATCAAACGCCATGTTTTCAGGCGTTGAAGACCTCTCAAGTTCTTCCCCGGCACCTGGCCTCAGTAGGAGAAGAACTCCCGGATCCTCGCCAGGAACTGCTCGGAGAGCTGCTCGAAGAGATGTCCACGCGGTGAGACCAGATTCTCGCCGCTGGAGCGAGCCTTCTCGGACTCGGAGAACTCCCGGGCCTGGGCCGTGGTCAACTGGCGCCTGGCCAGGACCTCCGAGATCTCGCGGTCCACCGCGGGATTGGCCTGGAGCAGTTCCCGCAAGGCCTGCTTGTCCAGGGTCAGCAGCTCCACGTCGCTCAGGGCTTCGACCGTGGCCGAACGGGGCTCTCCGGTCAAGAGGGCCATCTCGCCGAAGAACTCACCGGGACCCATCTCCCTGGTGAGGTAGCACTCGTTCTGGGAGTCGCAGACCTGGACCTTCAGGCGCCCGCTCTTGATCAGGTAGAAGGTCTCGCCGGGATCCCCCTGGGAGAAGACCTTCTCTCCGGGGGCGTACATGAGCAGGCGCGTGTGCGCGACCAGGATCTGGTGCTCGGCAGGGGTCAGGCTCCGCAGGAAGTCGACGCCCTCCAGAAGAGCCCGAATCCGAGACTCGTCGTGGTCCTCCAGGAGCGGGGGAGGCTGCAACACGGTGCGGATGGGGAAGGGAATCTCGAGCCCGGCGCGCGAGAAATGGTACCAGATCGCTTCGCGCACCCGCGAGTCCAACTCGAAGCGGCGCCCGTATTCCTGCATCCAGTAGCGCAGCCGATACTGCATGGCCGAGTCGGCGAACTCCATCAACCAGACCTCGACGGGAGGCTCGGAGAGCACCCCGGGGACCGAGGCGGCGGCCTGGAGCATGAAGCGCCGCACCTCGTGGGGAGGATGCCGGTAGTGGACCCCGACATCGATCAGCCGGGCGTGCAGGATGCTGGGGGCCGAATAGTTCAGGATGTTCTCCTTGGCCATGACCGAATTGGGCAGGACCGTGTAGTCCCCGGTGCTGGTCCACAGCGCCGTCGAACGCCAGTCGATCTTCTCGACGCGCCCGCTGAGTTCTCCCACCTGGATATGGTCCCCCAGGCTGTAGGGCTTGGAGACGCCCAGGGCCAGGCCGGCGAAGAAGTTGCCCAGGGTCTCCTGCAACGCGAAGCCCAGGATCACCGAGAGGACCGTGGATCCCAGCACCAGGGATGAAAGGTTCTGCTTGAAGACGACCCCCAGCGCCAGCAGCACCAGCCCAAGGTACATCAGGCCTCGGGTCAGGTCCTGGAAGAGATTGGGAACCGTGGTTCGCCGGAGGACCGGGAAGTAGAACTCGAACACGATGGCCAGGAGGGCCTCGAGAAGCAGAACCAGGCCAAGGCCGGCCAGCAACTGGTTCAGGCGACTCTCATAGGCGAATTCAGGGAACCAGGTGGTCGCATAGGCGAAGGTCAAAAGCAGGACCGAGAACCAGGCCCAGGGCCGCAGGCGCTGACACAGGGTCCGCGCCAACGGATGCTGCCAGTTGGCGGACTTGAACAGGAAGCCGTACAAGGTGTGGAGCATGGCCAGGACCAGCGCGACCCAGAGCCCGGCGTACAGGAAACGGGACTCGCGCGGGCTGACGGCAAGCCAGTGGCTGGCTCCCAGGACGGCCAGCGCGGGGTAGACCAGCCAGCGACACGCCAACACGACCGAATCGGCCACGCGCAGCCCCCGGCGTGGGAAGAGCCCCTCGAAGAGGGCCACCAACAAAGCCTCCACCGCCAGCACGCCGAGAACCAGACCCAGGGCCCAAAGCAGTTCGGGACCGTAAGGCTGGAGCGCGGGAACCCAGAAACAGGAGTTCAGCAAGGGCAGCAGGATCAGCAGCAGGGCTGCCCCGACACGCAGTCGGCCGCGCAAGGCTCCAGCCAGGCCCTGCCTGGGGGTCTCGGGATAGAAGAGGCGGCGGAAAAGCGCCCCCAGGACGGTGAAGAGCAGCAAGGACAGGACCACCCCTCCGAAGAGGGGCACATCGTCAGCCCGAATGGCGAGGGGACTAGGCATGAAGGTCCAGCGGGCTCCAATCAGGCCGAGGTATTCCCTCGACTTCCGGTCGCCTCCTGCGCCAGGAGCGGGCGAGGCGAAACCGTCCTGGCGTTTCGAGAGATTCCCGGTGGCACAAAGAAGAGTGCCGGCCCTTGCGGGCCGGCACTCTCAGGAAGCACCGGGTCTGCCGGACGGCCTCAGACGTCCAGGGGGTGGGACCCCAGTCCCATCGCCAGCTCTTCCTCGGCCTGGCGCAGGTCGGTGTCGAGGATCTCGCGACGCGGGGCATAGGCAGGTGCTCCACGCAGACCGACCTCGACGCGGCGATACTGCTCCATGCCGGTGCCGGCCGGGATCAGCTTGCCGATGATCACGTTCTCCTTCAGGCCGCGCAGGTAGTCGATCTTGCCGTTGATCGCCGCCTCGGTCAGAACCCGGGTGGTCTCCTGGAAGGAGGCCGCCGACAGGAACGACTCGGTTGCCAACGAGGCCTTGGTGACGCCCAGCAGCACGTGGTCCGCGCTGGCGGGGACGCCGCCCTCCGAGCGCACCCGCTCGTTCTCCACCTCATACAGGAGGACATCCTGCAGACTGCCCGGGAGCATGTTCGTGTCACCGGCCTCGTTGACCCGAACCTTGCGCAGCATCTGGCGGACGATCACCTCGATGTGCTTGTCGTTGATGTCCACACCCTGGTCGCGGTACACGGTCTGCACCTGGTCCACGATATAGCGCTGGACATGCTCGAGGCCCTTGATGCGCAGGATGTCGTGGGGGTTCAGGAAGCCCTCGACCAGCAGGTCGCCGACATCCACCGAGTCGCCCTCGTCCACCATCAACTGAGCGGAATAGGGCACCAACTGGGAGCGCTCCTCGCCACCCGGACGGGTGATGATGACCTTGCGCTGGCCCTTCTCCTCACCGAAGGAGACGATGCCGTCGATCTCGGCCATATGGCCGAGGCTCTTGGGTTTGCGCGCCTCGAAGAGCTCTTCGACGCGGGGCAGGCCCTGGATGATGTCCTCCTGGGCCACACCACCGGTGTGGAAGGTCCGCAGGGTGAGCTGGGTGCCGGGTTCGCCGATGGACTGGGCCGCGACGATTCCGACGGTCTCGCCGATCTCGACCAGTTTGCCGGTGGCCAGGTTCTTGCCATAGCACATGGCGCAGACCCCGTGTCTGGCGCGACAGGTCATGACCGAACGGATCAGCATCCCGGGACGCTCGAAGCGGCGGCCCGAAGAACCCTGGATCGGCACCCGACCCAGGTTGTCCATGCCCCGGGTCAGCCAGGCCTCGATGGCCGCGGCCTGATCCTCCTCGATCAGGTCGTTGGCGCGAAGAGTCTGAGGGTTGCCGGCGGCATCCTCATACTCCAGGTCCTGGGCCGAGAAACGCCCGGCCAGCCGCTCGCGCAGGGGGACCTTGATGTCCCCGCCGTTGATGGCGGTTTCCATCCGGATCCCGTCGCTGGTCCCGCAGTCCACCGAGCGCACGATGATGTCCTGCGAGACATCGATCAGACGACGCGTGAGATAACCCGAGTCCGCGGTGCGCAGGGCCGTGTCGGCCAGACCCTTGCGGGCGCCGTGGGTGCTGATGAAGTATTCCAGCACCGTGAGGCCTTCGCGGAGGTTGGCGCGAATCGGCATCGGGATGATCCGGCCGGTGGGGTCGGCCATCAGGCCTCGCATCCCGGCCAACTGCTTGACCTGGGCCGGGTTGCCTCGGGCGCCGGAGGTGGCCATCATGAAGACCGGGTTCAGACGGTCCAGATGCCGCATCATGGCCATCTCGACGTCGTTGGTGGCCTCACTCCAGATGGCCATCAACTGGTGATAATGCTCGTCCTCGGTCAGGAAGCCCCGACGCAGGAAGTCGTCGGCCTGCTGGACCAGCTTGTCCGCGTGCTCGAGGATGACCGGCTTTTCGGGCGGGATCTTGATGTCGTCCACGCCGATGGTCGTGCCCGAACGCGTCGCGAAGCGGAAGCCCAGCGCCTTGAGGTTGTCCAGGAAGGCTGCCGTGCGGGTGTTCCCGTGATCGGAGTGGACCCGCTTGACCAGCTTGACCAGGTCCTTCTTGGTGAAGGTCCGGTTCAGCTCGTTGAAGCGGAGCAGGCGCTTCTCGAGGTTTGCCACCTCCTCCGGCGCGCAGGTCTCCGGCACCTTGACGGCATCCGGAACGGCCCGCCACAGCAGCAGCCGACCGACCGTGGTGGCGGCCCGCTGACCGAAGACGCGGACCTTGATCGGGGCCTGCAGCTCGACGACGCTCGAGTCATAGGCCAGCAGGGCCTCGTCGATGTCGGAGAACTGCTTGCCCTCGCCCTTCGAGTCGTGCTTCTCGATGGTCAGGTAGTACATCCCCAGGACCATGTCCTGGGTCGGCGACATGGCCGGCGTGCCATAGGCGGGCAACAGGATGTTGTGGGCCGAGAGCATCAGCAGGCGCGCCTCGGCCTGGGCCCCTGCCGACAAGGGCAGGTGGACCGCCATCTGGTCGCCGTCGAAGTCGGCGTTGTAGGGGGTGCACACCAGCGGGTGCAACTGCAGGGCCTTGCCCTCCACCAGCACCGGCTCGAAGGCCTGGATTCCCAGGCGGTGCAGGGTCGGGGCGCGGTTGAGCAGGACCGGATGGTCCTGGATGACCTCCTCGAGGGCATCCCAGACCTCGGGACGCACCCGCTCGACCATCCGCTTGGCGGACTTGATGTTGTGGACCAGTTGACGGTCCACGAGCTTCTTCATGACGAAGGGCTTGAAGAGCTCCAAGGCCATCTCCTTGGGGAGACCGCACTGGTGCAGCTTCAAGGTCGGACCGACCACGATCACCGAACGCCCGGAGTAGTCCACGCGCTTGCCCAGCAGGTTCTGACGGAACCGGCCCTGCTTGCCCTTGAGCATGTCCGAAAGGGACTTCAAGGGGCGGTTGTTCGGGCCGGTGACGGGGCGACCCCGCCGGCCGTTGTCGATCAGGGCGTCCACGGCCTCCTGCAGCATGCGCTTCTCGTTCTTGACGATGATCTCGGGAGCCCCGAGATCCAGAAGGCGCTTGAGCCGGTTGTTGCGGTTGATCACCCGGCGATACAGGTCATTGAGGTCCGAGGTGGCAAAGCGGGCGCCGTCGAGCTGGACCATGGGGCGAAGCTCGGGCGGGATCACCGGGATGACCTCCAGGATCATCCAGTCGGGCAGGTTGCCGGACTTGCGGAAGGCGTCGACCACCTCCAGGCGCTTGATGGCCTTGGCCCGCTTCTGGCCTGCCAGGGTCCGGACATCCTCGCGGAGCTTCTCGTACATCTCGTCGAGACGGATCTCGCGCAGAAGCTCGCTGACGGCCTCGGCGCCCATCCCGGCCCGGAAGGCGCTGCCGAACTTCTCGCGCTTCTCGCGGTACTCGAGCTCGGAGAGGAGTTGGTACTTGTTGAGGTCGGTGGCTCCCTCCTCACCGGGATCGATCACCACGTAGGAGGCGAAGTAGATGACCTTCTCGAGGGTCCGCGGGGACATGTCCAGCAACAGGCCGATCCGGCTGGGAACCCCCTTGAAGTACCAGATATGCGTCACCGGCGAGGCCAGCTCGATGTGGCCCATCCGCTCGCGGCGCACCTTGGAGCGGGTGACCTCGACGCCGCACTTGTCGCAGATGACTCCCTTGAAGCGGATACGCTTGTACTTGCCGCAATGGCATTCCCAGTCCTTGGTGGGACCGAAGATGCGCTCGCAGAACAGGCCGTCGCGCTCCGGCTTGAGAGTGCGGTAGTTGATGGTCTCGGGCTTCTTGACCTCACCATAGGACCACTCGCGGATCTGGCGCGGGGAGGCCAGACCGATCTTCATGGCCTCGAAGTTGTTGACATCCATCTCGTTTCGTCCTCCTGGGGCAGGCGGGCCACCCCGAACGCTGGGGCTGGGGCCAGGGCAAGTCACGCACAGCCCGGCGGGTCTCCCCGCCGGGCCGCGCGGCTAGATGCTGACCAGGGACTCGTCGGGAAGATCCAGCAGATCCCGTGCCGGACTCCGGCTGAGATCCTGATCCTCGACGGAGCGGATCTCGATTTCCTGCAGACCGCCCATGTCGTCCTCGGACATGATCTTGACGTCCAGGGCCAGGCTCTGGAGCTCCTTGATCAGCACCTTGAAGGACTCGGGAACACCCGGTTCCAGGACGTTCTCGCCCTTGACGATGGCCTCGTAGGTCTTCACTCGACCCAGCACGTCGTCGGACTTGACCGTCAGGAGCTCCTGCAGCATGTAGGCGGCTCCGTAGGCCTCCAGGGCCCAGACCTCCATCTCGCCGAAACGCTGTCCGCCGAACTGGGCCTTGCCGCCGAGGGGCTGCTGGGTGATCAGGCTGTAGGGGCCCGTCGAACGCGCGTGGATCTTGTCGTCCACCAGGTGGGCCAGCTTGAGCATGTAGAGCTGTCCCACGGTGATCCGCGTGTCGTAGGGCTCGCCGGTTCTTCCATCAAAGACGATGGACTTGCCGTCCGCCTGGATGTTGGCGCGAGACTTCTCGATGTACTCGGCCAGCTCGACGATCCGAGCGGCCTCCCAGGGCCTGCGCCGGGTCGCCAGGACCTCGCCGAGCCGATCCTGCAGGGTCCGATGGGACAGGGCGCCGACCAGGACCTGCTCGTCGATCTCGACTCCCTTGAGCAGCTTCTTGACATGGGCCAGGCGCTTGGGCTCGGAAACCGAGGCCAGCATCTCCCGGACCTCTTCGGAGGTGTACACCACGCCCTCGTGGAAGTTCAGGAACTCCTTGAGACGCTGCTCGACGGACTGGTCATCCAGGACGTAGGCGATCTCTTCGGTCGAGAGGTGGATCCCCTTCAGGCGCAGGTCCGACTGCAGGCGGGCCATGCCCATGAGATCCTTGATCTCGGATTCCTGGGCACTGTCGAAGACGGGAACCTCCACCCGGAACTTGGGCTGGTCCGGATTGCTGAGCATGTCCATGGCCAGCCCCAGGTGGGTCTCCAGAATCTGACCGATGTTCATACGGGAAGGAACGCCCAGAGGGTTCAGCACGATCTGGATCGGCGTGCCGTCCGGCAGGTAGGGCATGTCCTGCACGGGCAGGACCTTGGCGATGACGCCCTTGTTGCCGTGACGACCGGCCATCTTGTCGCCCTGGAGGATCTTCCTCTTCTGGGCCACGTACACGCGCACCAACTGGTTGACACCGGGGGCCAGCTCGTCGGTCTCGTCGCGGCTGAAGACCTTGACGTCGATGACCTTGCCCTTCTCGCCGTGAGGCACCTTCAGCGAGGTGTCCCGCACGTCGCGTGCCTTCTCGCCGAAGATGGCGCGGAGCAGACGCTCCTCGGCGGTCAGCTCGGTCTCGCCCTTGGGAGTGACCTTGCCGACCAGGATGTCCTCGGTGCGGACCTCCGCGCCGATCCGGACGATGCCCCGCTCGTCGAGGTCCTTGAGGGCCTCGTCGCCGACGCTGGGGATGTCCCGGGTGATCTCCTCGGCCCCCAGCTTGGTGTCACGGGCTTCACACTCGTATTCCTCGATGTGGATCGAGGTGAAGACGTCGTCGCGGACCAGCTCTTCGCTGATCAGGATGGCATCCTCGTAGTTGTAGCCTTCCCAGGGCATGAACGCGACCAGGATGTTGCGGCCCAGGGCCAGCTCGCCGCGAACCGAGGAGGCTCCGTCGGCCAGCACGTCGCCCTTGCGAATCCGCTGGTTCATGACCACGGCGGGTCGCTGGTTGATGCACGTCCCGGCGTTGGAGCGCTTGAACTTCTGCAGCTTGTAGCGCTGGGGCTTGCCGCGGTTGTCGGTGACCACCACCTCGTCGGAGGACAGGTAGGTGACCACACCGTCGTGATCCGAGACCACCAGGGCCCCGGAGTCCTTGGCCGAGCGGTACTCCATCCCGGTTCCCACGATCGGAGCCTGAGGCTCGAGAAGCGGGACGGCCTGACGCTGCATGTTGGCGCCCATCAGGGCCCGGTTGGCGTCGTCGTGCTCCAGGAAGGGGATCAGGGCCGTGGCCACCGAGACGATCTGCTTGGGCGTCACGTCCATGTAGTCGACGTCCTCGCGGGGCACGATCAAGGTCTCGTGCTTCTCGCGGACCACGACGCGCTCGTCGAGGATGTTGTTCTTTTCGTCCAGCCGGGTGTTGGCCTGGGCGATGACGTACTCGTCCTCGACGTCAGCCGACTGGTACTCCACCAGCCCGGTCACCTCGACGCGGACCGGAACCTCGACCCCGCGCTGCAGCAGGGCGTTGCGCTCGCGCCGCCCGATCCGGTCGCCCTTGCGGTAGATGATCCCGGTCAGCTCGTCCTTGACATCCTCGAGCAGGATCCGGGCCACCTGGCGATAGGGCGTCTCGATGAAGCCGAACTCATTGGCCTTGGCATAGGTCGCCAACGAACCGATGAGGCCGATGTTCGGGCCTTCCGGAGTCTCGATGGGACAGATCCGGCCGTAGTGGGAGTAGTGGACGTCGCGGACCTCGAAGCCCGCGCGCTCGCGCGAAAGACCGCCAGGGCCCAGGGCCGAGAGGCGGCGCTTGTGGGTCAGCTCGGCCAGCGAGTTGGTCTGGTCCATGAACTGCGAGAGCTGCGAGGATCCGAAGAACTCCTTGATGGCCGCCACCACGGGGCGGATGTTGATCAGCACCTGGGGGGTGACCGTCTCGACATCCTGAACCGTCATGCGCTCGCGGACCACCCGCTCCAGGCGCAAAAGGCCCACCCGGAACTGGTTCTGCAGCAGCTCGCCGACGCCGCGGATGCGGCGGTTGCCCAGGTGATCGATGTCGTCCGCGCTGACCGGGATCTCGAAGGACTCGGTCCCCCGCGCGCCGATCCACAGCATGCCGCGGTCGGCCACCAGCTTGAGACCCTCGGCCAGGATCGCATCGTCATCGGTCCGCTCGAACCGATCCGCCTTCATCAGGGCCACCATGTAGCGGACCGCTCCGACGATGTCCTCCTTGGTCAGGATCGTCGGATAGGCGATGCGCTTCTCGCAGTCGGTGCACTCGGTCACCCCGGGCATCTGCAGCGTGCCGCAATGCGAGCAGGTGATCTTGCGCCCCAGCTTGCGGGCCAGGCGGTAGCTGCCGACCCGGGCCAGGTCATAGCGCTTGGACTCGAAGAAGAGGTTGTTGAGCAATTGCCGGGCACTCTCCACCGAAGGCGGATCCCCGGGACGCTGCTTGCGATAGATCTCGATCAGCGCCTCTTCGGTCGTCTTGAGGGTGTCCTTCTCCAGGGTCGGCTCCAACATCGCATCGGAGTCGAAGAGGTTGCGGATCTCGTCATCGCTCTCGAAGCCCAGGGCCCGGATCAGCACCGTCGCCGGAACCTTGCGGGCCTTGTCGATGCGGACGTTGATCACGTCCGAGGTGTCGGTCTCGAATTCCAGCCAGGCCCCCCGATTGGGGATGATCACCGCCGACCAGGTCTTGCGCCCGGTGTTCTGGTCGATGTGGTCCTGGTAGTAGATCCCGGGAGAGCGCACGAGCTGGCTGACGATGACCCGCTCGGCTCCGTTGATCACGAAGGTGCCCTTCTCGGTCATCGTGGGGAAATCTCCCATGAAGATTTCCTGTTCCTTGACCTCCTTGATCTCGCCCCCCTCCTTGGTGATCAAGCAGACCTTGACCTTGAGGGGACGAGC
This sequence comes from bacterium, assembly GCA_022839105.1. Taxonomy (GTDB): domain Bacteria; phylum Vulcanimicrobiota; class Xenobia; order Xenobiales; family Xenobiaceae; genus Xenobium. The sequence continues at coordinate 9,797 of JALHDH010000109.1, read as the reverse complement.
GTAGGTCGCGTCGCGATCACGGCACTCGTCCACCGAGTAGGTGGGAGCATCCAGGGAATGGTCCAGGAACTGCAGCACCAGGTTCCCCGTGAAATCCTCGATGGGGGAGATGTCCTGGAAGGTCTCTCGCATTCCGTCTTCGAGGAATCGCTCGTAGGACGAGCGCTGCAACTCGATCAGATTGGGAAGCTCCATCACCGGCGGCACCTTCTGGAAGGAGATGCGCCCTGTGGCTTCGTTCACATGCCGGAGAAACGACATTGGAGAAGGTCCTCCTCTTACGCTCATGCGCGTCCGTGGCCGA
>JALHDH010000109.1:0-9463 GCA_022839105.1 bacterium | reverse complement strand
TGGGGGTCCGGCGCTCAGGCTCTCAGGTCCTCGGTCGATCTTCTCTATTTCTGGTCAACGTGGCCTTGCTTCTTGGAAGAGCCAGGGTTTGCGCCGACCCCATCCGGTCGGAGGTCACCACGGACGGGGACGGCCGTCCGTCTGGCTGTTCCAGGACGTGCCCACGATTCTATGGAGAACCCCGGAAAAAGTCAAGACCTTCTTGCGGCCTTTTTCCTGCTTGCGGAAGGGGCGCTGCCTCCCCAGGCGAAGCCTCGGGATGTGTCCCCGCCAGAAGAGCTGCGCCGCCGAATCGAAGTCCGTGCGGCCCTGCCCGAAGACCTGGCCTGGGTGCGCGACCTGGCCATCCGCTCGGTGATCCACGGCATCCCGGATTCACGGGATGTTCCCAGCTCCCAGGTCCAGGAGCGGGCCCATGAGGCGGCCCTGGATCTGGTCGGCACCTTCGGGGCGGATCCCGACCTGCGCATCCTGGTGGCGGTCGAAGCCCGGAGCGGCGAGCTTCTGGGCTATCTGGTGCTGGAGTTGGGTCATCGGGAGGCCTCGACGGGCGAGCCCCAGGCCCTGATCCGGGATCTGGCCGTGGAACCCCGGGCCTGGGGAAGCCGGGCGGTCCACCACCTGGTCCGCGAAGCGGCCCGGCTCACCTTCCGGCACGGCCTGCGCTATCTGATCGGCGAGGTGACGGCCGCCAATCGCCGTCCCCTGGTCGTAGCCCAGCGCATGGGCTTCGTGATCGAACGCCACCAGATCGCCGTCCAGTGCGGACCGGAGGGCCTCTTGCCGATGCCTGGCCGGCCGGCCACCGTCCCGGAGGCTCCTGAGACCGAGCCCCCCCCCGAATGAAAAGAGCCGCGGTGGGAAACCGCGGCTCGAGGTGGTCGGGGCGAGAGGATTTGAACCTCCGACCTCATCGTCCCGAACGATGCGCGCTGCCAGGCTGCGCTACGCCCCGACTTCAGACGACGGGCGGATTATAGCACACGCGGGCCGGGTGTCAACCGCCATCGGGCCGATTCGAAATCCGCCGACTCAGGCTTCGGCGGGAGGGTCTCCTTCCGGGTAGACCGGGGTTCCCTCGCTGCGGGTCAGGTCCCGATAGGCCTCGAGCAGCTCCCGGGTCAGCGCGCCCGGACGCCCGTCCCCGATGGGGCGCCCGCTGAGTTCGACGACTGGCAGGATCTCGGCGCCGGTCCCGGTCACGAAGCACTCGTCGGCCATGAAAAGGTCGTGGGTCGTCATGAAGGCTTCCTCCACGCGATACCCCCGGGAGCGCGCCATCTCGATCACCACCCTGCGGGTGATGCCCTCCAGGATGCCCACCACCGGCGTGGGCGTGAACAGGACCCCTTGCTGGACCGTGAAGAGGTTCTCGGAAGTGCACTCCGTGACGAAACCGTTGCGATCCAGCATGACCGATTCGGCGGCCCCGGCCTGGATGGCCTCGATCTTGGCCAGGATATTGTTGAGGTAGTTCATCGACTTGATGCGGGGATTCAGCGCGTCGACGGCGTTCTTGCGCGTTCCGGCCACGACCAGCTTCAGGCCGGACTGGTAGGTCTCAGGCGGATACAGGCTGATCCGATCGGCGATCACCACCACGGAGGCTCGGGTGCACTTCCTGGGATCCAGGCCCAGATCCCCGACCCCTCGGGTGACCAGCAAGCGGATATACGCATCCACCAGTCCGTTGCGGCGCACACAGTCGACGACCTGCTCGGACATCTCCTCCAGGCTCATCGGGATCTCGATCAGGACCGAGCGGGCCGAACGATAGAGACGCTCAAGATGCTCCCGGAGCCGGAAGACCCTCCCGTTATAGGCCCGGATGCCTTCGAAGATGCCGTCGCCATAGAGCAGGCCGTGATCCCAGACCGAGATCCGCGCCTCCTGTTTGTCGTAGTACTGGCCGTCGATCCAGACCTTCAAGCCCATTTCGATCCCTCCGCCAAGACCTTCAGGACCCCTGAGGCCACCCTCTCGGGCACGAAGTCCGCGCCCGGCCCGAGGACCACCGGGCAGGCCTTCTCCGCCCCGATCCCGGCTCCCTGCCCCGGGTTCCCGGCGCCCGAGGCAGGGATCCTCGCCCCGGGCGTTCAAGCAGTCTCCACTCCGGAGGTGCAGTGCCCCATGCGCTCCCTCGTCCAGGCCTGGAAATCGACCCTGGTGCTCAACCTGGTCTGCGTCGTCATGTGCGTGACGCTCCTTGCCCTCGTCCAGGGTTGCCGCCTGCCTCTGGGCCATTTTGGCGTGTCCCTTCTCAATGATCCCGGAGGCAGACCCTTCGTGGTGGTCGACCACGTGTCGACCCGCGGATGGCTTCTGGGCTACGACTCCCGCCAGCAGCGCCTGGAGACCTGGGAAGGGACGATCCTGCCCCAATGACGTTGGGCTGCCGCGCCCCTGGAGGCCGCCGGCACCCGAGGAGGAAACCGTGTCGAGCCTTGCCCGCTGCCTCTGCCGGCTTTGCCGGATGGAATTCGATGCCCGCTGGGGCGGAGGCTTCCGCTATGCCGACCGCTTCTGCCCCGACTGCGGTGCCTGGCGATGCCTGCAGTACTCCGAGGACCCTGGGACCTGGGAGGCCTTCCAGAACCTGAACCTGACGATCCAGAGCCTCCCCGGCCCCCTGCATGAGCGCCAGCAGCACATCGCCCGGGCGGCTGCCGAGCTTGACGCGCGGGTGCAGAACGCCCTGGGTCGATGCCCTTGCGGCGGTTCCTTCACCGAGGAGAGACCCCGCTGCCCGGGCTGTGGCTCGGACAACCTCGAGACCGCAGGCCAGGTGCTGATGGACTACGATTGAGCGTCGTGCTGATTTTCGGCAGGGATCGGCAGCCGTGAGGAATATTCTTCATGCCCCCGGCCAGGCCGGGGAAGACCGGCCGGGCACCGTGCCCCGGCCGCACAGATTGGAGTCCAGGAAATGAACAACGCCAGCGCCGAGAGGCTGACGAACTACATCGAGCGGATCGAGACCCTCGAGGAGGAGAAGGCCGCCCTGGCCTCGGATCTCAAGGAGGTCTACGCCGAAGCCAAGCTGGAGGGTTTCGACCCGAAGGTCCTTCGCCAGGTGGTTCGCCTGCGCAAGCTCGAAGAGCAGGAGCGCGAGGAGCAGGAAAGCCTCCTCCACATGTACATGCAGGCCCTGGGCATGTATGACGGGAACGCTTCTCCCGAAGCGCTCGCCGACTGAGCGCCTCCAAGCGGAACGGTCCGGGCCTCCAGGTCCCTGCTGGAGGGCCCGGACCGCAGGGAACCTGCAGGCCGGCAGGGGCCCGGACGCCAGGACCGAAGGCCACCTGGAGGCCATTTGCCTGGGGAGAGGACGTTTGAGCTTCGAAATCGCCTACGTGGTCCCATCCGGCAAGAACGCACCCGACGTGACGCGGATGGAGATGGCCGTCGGCAAGCTTCCCCATATCACTCGGGATGAGGAGCCCCAGGACTGTGAGTGGGGGTATGAGTACCTCAATCCCGAGACGGGGGTCACCTGCAGCTTCAGGTACGCTCCCCCTCCCCCGGTGGGCTTTGCGGCCGGCCGGCCCAAGGAGTCCGGCCTGAGGGCCTCTCTGCCCCTGATGTGCCCGACCTTCATCGGCCGCGAGGCCCTCCCCATCGTCGAACAACTCGGCCGGGCCCTGAACCTGGGAGCCCTCTCGCCATCCGGGGACCATGTGGAGGACTGCGACGCGGGTCGTCTGCAGGTGATCTGGACCGAGAGCAACCGGTTGACCATCGAGAGGCTGGGGATCGGAACCGGCCGATTGCCCCCCTATTTCTCGCGCGAGCGTCTCGACGAGATGTGGCGCTACATGAGCGCCCGGCGCCTGCTCGAGACGCGCTACAGCGCCAAGGGCGTCTATGTGCCTCGGGTCATCCTGATCCAGAACAAGCTGGACCGCAAGCAGACCTTCATGGCGGCGATGTGGACCGAGATGGGCCCCGCCGTCTTTCCCGAGGTCGATGCCTTCGTGATCGGCAAACCGATCAAGACCCTGCTCGGCCTGGTCAATACCGGCGAGTTCATCCCGGTCGTGGTTCGGGCCGAGACGGTGATGAAGCACGTCGAACCGCGGCTCCGGCAGGTGGATCGCCCCATCGCTCACCGCATCCTGGAGGATGCCGGTCCGGTCCAGGGCCCCATCCTCAAGAGCATGAACGACGTCCTGACGCCTCCCTTCCGGAACTTCGAGACCCTGGGAGTGGAGGAGGTCGTGGACACCAAGGTCTGAACCGGCGCCCCCCTGCGGCCGAGGCAGGGCTCCCCCCGGCCGCAGGCGAATCGCTGGATCGCGGGTGGCTCAGCCGACCCGAATCCGTTGCCCTCCGGAGGGTCCCGATGCGACGCACCTGCCTGCTTTTCAGCCTGATGTTCCTGGTCCTGGTCTCGGCCGGCGCGCTGGCCCTCGAGACCGATACCCCCAAGGACATGCGGGGCGACGAGGGACTCCTGATGGACTTCCGGCCCACGGGAGCCGTCTACCTGACGGAAGACCGGGTCCTGGTGAGCGATTCCAACAACCGCCAGTTCCACATCTTCGACCTCGAGGGGCGCCGCTTCCGCCGCCTGGACCTGCCTCGGAACATGCCCTCTCCCAGCTACAGCGGCATCGCCTCGCTGGGTGGGCAGGAATTCCTGGCCATCGGAGACCACTTCCACGAGAAGAACGCGGTGCGCTTCGTGCATGCCCGCAGCGTCCTGCACCGCTATACCCTGGAAGGGGAAGGCTGGACCAGGGATTCGGCCGAGACCAACTACGATCCCGACGCGGCGCTCCGGCGCACGGGCCATCTGGGCCAGACGGTCCAGGACCCCATGAAGGTGGAAGGGATCGCCGTCGACCCCAAGCAGAAGAGGGTCTTCTTCGGTCTTTCCCGACCCTTGGGGCCCGACGGTTCGGTCCTGATCTACGAGGCCCGACTCGATGAGGTCATGGCACGAGATCGGGGCCTGGAATTCCACGACGTGAAGCCTCAACTGGTCCCGGAACTCGAACCCGCGGTGGGCCAGGCCTTCCACCTCTCCGACCTGTGCTACGTCCCAGGCAAGGGGCTGCTGGTCCTTCTGGCCTCGCAGTCCCCCGACGGGCGGCGATTCGGCTCCAACCAGATCTGGCTCCTGCGTGGAGGCTTCGGCCCGGCCCGACTGGTGGCCAAGGAGCTTGCACCCGGAAACCGGGCCTCCGGCCTGGCCGTTCGGGAAGAAGGCAAGGACGCCTTCGAGGTGACCCTGGTCTTCGACAACGATCCTGAGAGGACCGGAATGCCCTCCCGCATCCTGAGGATCCGGAACCTCAAGCTCTAGAAGCCTGGGGCCTTCGTTCCCTGGGGATTCGAACCGCCTCGGCCTGGGTATACTGCCTGCGACTCATCCTGGTTCCCGAATTGCCGGGAGCCGGACCCCTCCGAAAGGGAATCGCGGGTTTGCCCGATCGCCTCACCCGAGTCTGCCCCATCCAGGCCCCCCAACAGATCCGAGCGGCTCGCAGACAGGCCGTCGATCTGGCCACTGCTTTGGGACTGGAAGCGGAACTCCTGGACCTGGTCGCCCTCTTGACCGGCGAACTGGGTTCCAACCTGGTCAGCCATGCCCAGGGCGGTGAGCTTTTGATCCGCGCCCTTCACCAGGACGGCCGGCCCGGCCTGGAAGTCCTCTCGGTCGACCGCGGCCCGGGGATGCACAACGTGCTCCTCTGCCTCCAGGACGGTTTCTCGACGGCGGGCACCCTGGGGACGGGCCTGGGAGTGGCCCGCCGGATCTCCGACGAGTTCGACCTGTACTCCGTCCCGGGCCAGGGGACGGTGGTGATGAGCCGGATCTGGAAGAAGGGTGCCTTGTCCCGGAAGGCCGCCTTCGACTCGGGGTCCATCCTGACCGATCCCAACCCTCAGACACCGATGCGCGGCCGGATCCTGACCCGTCGAGACGACGAGTGGACCCTGTCCTGGCCCGAGCCACGGCTCCTTCCGGGCCTGCTGGAAGACGCCTTCTTCCCCAAGCCCGACCCGGCGCATTCCACGGCCGGAGCCGCCGACCGGCAATTCCTGATCCTGGAGGATGGCTTCCTGGACCCGACCTGGGACGCCCAGGTCTGCCCGGAGGTCCTGACCCGTCACCCGGCCGTCCTGGCCGGCCTGCTCTACCGCGAGCACGCGCCCTCGCATGGGCGGATGGCCTTGAGGGTCCTGGCCCGAGGCGTCTGGAATCGACTCACCTCCGCGCCGCGCCGCTACGCCACATGACCGAGGCCCCGTGGGGCGAACCCACGGGGCCTCGGTTCCGGACCGCCGGGCCTCCTCGGCGGAGGCCCGGACAGGCTCGGGGAGACTAGAAGTCCATTCCGGGGTGACCGTGCGCTCCGGCCCCCATGGCCTCCTTCTCCTTCTCCGGCTTCTCGGCCACCAGGGTCTCGGTGGTCAGGAGCATGGCTGCGATGGAAGCAGCGTTCTGCAGGGCCGAACGGGTGACCTTGGCCGGGTCGACGATGCCGCTCTTGATCATGTCGACGTACTCGAAGGTCACGGCGTCGAAGCCCTGGCCCTTGGGAAGGGTCTTGACCTTCTCCACCACGACCGAACCTTCGAAGCCGGCGTTGTTGGCGATCACGCGCAGGGGCACTTCCAGGGCCTTGCGGACCAGTTGCACGCCGATGGCCTCATCGCCGTGGAGGTTCAGGGAGTCCAGCGCCGGGGCGATGTGAACCAGGGTGGCGCCGCCGCCCGGGACGATCCCCTCCTCGACCGCCGCGCGGGTGGCCGAGAGGGCGTCCTCGATGCGGTGCTTCTTCTCCTTGAGCTCGGTCTCGGTGGCCGCACCCACGCGGATGACCGCCACGCCGCCGACCAGCTTGGCCAGGCGCTCCTGCAGCTTCTCGCGCTCGTAGTCCGAGTCGGTGTCCTCGATCTGGCGCTTGATCTGCTCGATGCGGCCCTGGATGTCTTCCATCTTGCCGCGGCCCTCGACCACCGTGGTGTCCTCCTTGGTGATCCGGACCCGGGCGGCCTGACCCAGCATGTCGACGGTGACCTTGTCCAGCTTGATGCCCAGCTCCTCGGTGACCACCTGGCCGCCGGTCAGGATGGCGATGTCCTTGAGCATCTCCTTGCGGCGCTCGCCGAAGCCAGGGGCCTTCAGGGCGGCGCAGCGGATCGTGCCGCGCAGCTTGTTGACCACCAGGGTCGCCAGGGCCTCGCCCTCGACGTCCTCGGCGATGATCACCAGCGGCTTCTGCATCTGCACGACCTTCTCCAGGACGGGCAGCATGTCGTTGATGGCGCTGATCTTCTTCTCGACGATCAGGATGTAGGGGTCGTCGAAGGAGGCTTCCATCTTGTCGGTGTCGGTCACGAAGTACGGCGAGATGTAGCCCTTGTCGAACTGCATGCCCTCGACGTGCTCGAGGTCGGTGTGCAGGGTCTTGGACTCCTCCACCGTGATGACCCCGTCCTTGCCCACCTTCTCCATCGCCTCGGCGATCAGGCTGCCGATGATCGAATCGTTGTTGGCCGCGATCATCGCGACCTGGGCGATCGCTTCAGGGGTTTCGACCGGGACGGACAGCTTCTGGATCTCGTCGACGACCTGGGCCACGGCCTGCTCGATGCCCTTCTTGACGAACATCGGGTTGGCGCCGGCGGTCACGTTCTTCAGGCCTTCGCGGATCATGGCCTGGGCCAGGACGGTGGCGGTGGTGGTGCCGTCACCCGAGACGTCGTTGGTCTTGGAGGCCACTTCGCGAAGAAGCTGGGCGCCCATGTTCTCGAAGGGGTTCTCGACCTCGATCTCCTTGGCGATGGTCACACCGTCGTTGGTGATCGTGGGGGAGCCGAACTTCTTGTCCAGCACCACGTTGCGACCGCGCGGTCCGAGGGTGATCTTCACCGCGTTGGCCACGGCGTTGGCGCCGGCCTCGAGGGCCTGGCGGGCTTCCTGGGAATAAAGAATCTGCTTTGCAGCCACTGGTCTTTCCTCCAGATTTAACTTCGGGGGTCCCCGTCGGGGCGACCCTTTCGTCTTGAGTCGAGGGTTGAGGGGGGACCACCCTACACGAGGATGGCCAGGACCTCGCTCTCCTTGACGATCAGGTATTCCTGACCGTCGATCTTGACTTCGGTGCCGGAATACTTGCCATACAGCACGCGGTCGCCGACGCGGACCTCCATGTCGACCTTCACGCCCTTGTCGGTGATGCGGCCGGGACCCACGGCCACGACCTCGCCCTGCTGGGGCTTCTCCTTGGCGGTGTCGGGCAGGATCACCCCGCCGCGGGTCTTCTCCTCCTGGGGCAGGGCCTTCACGATGACCCGATCGCCGAGCGGCTTGATGTTGAGAGCCTTGTCCGTCATTTCATTACCTCCGCGGGAATCTCAGGCGCCAGGGGCGCCAGGATGAACCGAATCCGGGGGTCGGTCCCGCCGGCTGGCGGGTTCGACCTGCTAGCAGTCTCCCCCCAGGAGTGCTAACCAGGGGTCACAATAGACCGGAGCCGCCCCCCTCCGCAAGGCCGAAGCGCCGAAAAGAACTCAAGATATCTGCATCTTTCTGAACATATCTTGGAAAATCTCGACTTTTGGCACTCGCCACCCGAGACTGCTCCAAGAGCCTGCTGCGCGAAAGCACCGGCAAGCGGGAAGGCCACCGGCCCTCGACGCAGAATGGTTGCGACACCCGACCGCTCAAGGTCGCCGCCGGGCCCATCCAGGGCACGGTTCCGGCGTTCTCGGACCGGCCGGCCGAGGGGGCCCAGGCAAAGGTTTTCGCCTGTACCGGAGGGAGTCGACCGTGTTCAGGACCAAGGTCCACGTCGGGCTGGATATCGGACATCACAGCGTCAAGGTGGCCATTCTCGGCCCCAACAAGAAGCTGGTCCTGAACCTGCTGGAGACCGAGCTGCTCCCGGAACGGGCGTTCCTGGAGGATCAGTGGGACGAGAGGCGGGCCATCGAGACCGTCCGGACCACCCTGGCCCCGATCCTGGACCCCGGCTCGAAGTTCAATCCGGCTCTGCGGGTCGGCTTCCAGAGCGATGCCGGGGTCGGCCGATACCTCGAGTTGCCCGCCTTGAAGAAGGACCAGGTCGAGACGGCCCTGCAGTCCGCGGCAGCCCGGTTCCTGACCATTCCCATCCAGGAGGCGGTTCTCACCGCCTTGCCGGTCCCGATTCCCGGGAAACCGGGACGGAGCGGAGGCGTCTTCCTGCTGGCAAGCCCCAGGAAGGAGGCGGAGGAGCGGAGCGCCTTCCTGAAGCAGTGCGGGATGCAGGTGCTCCGGATGGAGGCCGCCCCCCTCCCTCTCCTCCGGGCCCTGACCGTCAATCGGGGACGCTTCCCCGGCGAGCCCGTGGCCCTGGTCCGCGTGGGAAGCCGCCTGACCACGGTCCTGGTGGCCTCGGAGGGGAACCTCTACTTCGCCCGGGACTTCGTCCTGGCGGGCAGCCACTTCACCTATGCCCTCCAGATG
>JALHDH010000108.1 GCA_022839105.1 bacterium | reverse complement strand
CGACGACATGGTCATCCCCCGCGTGAAGGGCAAGCGCCGCGAGGTGCGTCGGATGCTGGCCCGGCGGTCCCAGTTGCTGCTGGAGCGCTACCGGCGGGGCGAGGAACCCCAGGCGGACTGCCCCCTCCGCGCCGCGCTGCAGGCCTCAAGCCAGCCGTAAGGCGCGGGGGCTTGGGGAAGTCTCCAGAAAGCCCTCGTGACTCTGGGCCTCGGCCACCTTCATCGTGGAGTCGAGGCGGCTGGTCGTCCTGGGCTCGTGGGGCCCCAACCACTCGACACGCGGAATCCGGGTCTGGATCTCCTCCGGGGTGATGAGGACCACAGCGCCCCTCTCGTTCTTCCATTCAAGTTGGATTGCATCCCTGGTTCGGGTGACTCGGGGCGGAGGGGTCAGGGACCGGACCAGTTCCTCGGCGAGTTCCTCGAAGGACAGGAGGGAGCATCCGGGGTCGCGGTTCTCGGGATCCGTCGAGCGGCGGGGCTTCAGGGAGAAGCCGTGTCCTGGCGGCCCTCGGAGGAACCCCTGCGCAGCAACCCCGCAGCGGTCAGTTCCTCGGCCACCAGGTGCGCCAACCGGCGATGGCCCGAGGCCCTCAGGTGGATGTCGTCGTCGAAGAGGGACTCGCGCTCGACGGGGTCCATTTCGGCCACAGGAGTGAACACGTCGAGGATCGCCAGTCCCTCCTGGCCCGCGACCCGTCGGGCTGCCTCCCGGTACTCCCGGGTCGCCACCCCGACGTGGTCGTCCCGGAAGGGCTCGAGAAACACGGCCAGCCGGAAGCCGTGCCGGCGTCCCAGGTCGGCCATGGCGCGCAGGTTGGCCTCGAATTCGGGAACCGAGACCCGCGGAACCTTGAGGCTTCCCGGGTCCCGGTCGGCTGCAGCCGAGTGCCGCCGCAGCGCGAGCTTGCGGATCAGAAGGTAGATCCTGCTGCGGTACAGCAGGGTTCGCAGGCGGTGAATCCGGGGATCATCGGTCATGACCTGGGAATCCGGGGACCTGGCCTGCGCCGAATCGTGGTAGCCGAAAGCCGCCACAACCAGGTCCGGGTGATACTCCAACCCGAGGTTGCGCAGCAGCAGGCCTTGCCAGGAGGTGTATCCCGAGATGGCGGCGTTGATGGTCTCGAGGGGCTCGCCGGCGGGTCCGAGGTATTCCAGGGCGGCCAGGACCTTGGGGTAGGTGCGCGGGCCGCCGTAACGCTGCGGCTGCACGCTGATGGCCTGGGAGTCGCCCAGGAACATGATCCGATAGCGTCCGGGAGTCCGCTCGAAAGGGTAATCCCCATCGAAGAGACCCTCGAGACGCTGCACCGAGAGCTGGCTGGAAGTGGGCATGGGGCGGCCCGCCCAGAAGGTCACCGGGTCGGGCACGTAGGTCTCGAGGGGGTCCTGGGCCGACCAGACCTGCAGGCTGGCCTCCCAGGCCACGAAGAAGCCCAGCACCACCACCAGCCTCCAGGCCCGGGCCCGACGAGCCGACCAGCCAGCGAGGCGTTCCCGCCTCTTGAGGCTCAGGCTGGCCAGCAAAGCCCCCAGCAACCAGACCAGTCCGCTGGCCAGGCCGAAGAGCACCGACTCCCAGGAAGGATCCGGCCGGTTGCCCGTGATGTAGAGGTGCGGCAGGAGCGCGTGCAGTCCCTGGACCTGGAGAAGTTCCTGGAGACTCAGATCGGCGAGCAGCAACATCGGGAATCCGGACTTTCTGAGGCACAAGGGCCGCTCCTGCATGCCGAGGCCCCGTCCTGTCGCCTTGCCCCGCTCCTGAGCCCGGCCTCGACGGGGCCGATTCCCTCCCGAAGATTGGCGCTCGTTCCCCTCGTGAAGGCAGGGCTCCCGGCGCCTTGCTGGAACCCCCTGGACCGTGATCCTTCCTGGCCTGCTCCTGCTTTGTGTCTTCCTGGTCTTCGCCGCCCTGATGATGACGCGGCGAATGCCCGCCCTGCTGGCCCTGCCCTGCATGGCCGTGGCCATCGGGGCCATCGCCGGGCTCTTCTTCGATTGGGGCGCACTGCCCGAGGAAGCCGGCGCTCCGCGCTCCCTGGCCGAGTTCGTCTTCACCACCATCCTCACCGAAGGCCCGGCCCGCCTGGCGGGTGCGATGATGTATGCCGTCTTCGGCTCGATCCTCTCCCAGGTCGTGATCCGCACCGGGATCGCCCAGCGGATCATCGGGGTGGCCGCAGAGTATGCCGGCGACCGCAAGCTCCTGCTGGCCTTCCTCATGACCGCGGTGGTGGCGGCCTGCTTCACCTCGGTCACGGGCCTGGGCGCGGTGATCATGTTGGGGTCCCTGGCCCTGCCGATCCTGGTGGGAGCCGGGCTCTCGGGGAACTTCGCGGCGGGCCTGATGCTCTTCGCCATCGCGCTGGGCGGGGTCTTCAATCCGGCGATCCTCGGCTTCTACCAGGACACCCTGAAGCTGCCCCTGGAAGTGGTCAAGGACTACGTCATGATGTACGGCGCCCTGCTGGCCCTGGCCACCATGGCCTTCCTGGCCGTGGGCGGCTGGCGCGAGAGGCGCTCGTTTGCCTGGGCCGTGGCACCCGAGCTCCCCTCCTCCCGGGTGCCCCTGGTGGCCCTGCTCACCCCGATCCTGCCGATCGTCCTGATCATGCTGGCCGACCTGCCGATCATCCCGGCCTTCCTGGTCGGGATGGTCTGGGGAGTCCTCACCACCGAGCCCCGCAAGGCCCTGGATCACCTGACCGCAGCCACCCTCGAGGGGTTGAAGGATGTCTCGCCGGTCATCGGCCTCTTCATGGGAATCGGCATGGCCCTGAACGGCATGATGGCCGAGCCCACCAAAGCCGTGATCGCCCCCTTCCTGCAGGCGGTGATTCCCGACTCTCCCCTCCCCTTCGTGGCCTTCTTCACGGTCTTCGCCCCCCTGGCGCTCTATCGAGGGCCCTTCAACTTCTATGGCCTGGGCGCAGGCGTCGCCGGCCTGATCCTGGGTTCCGGGCTTCTGCCTCCGGTGGCCATCCTGGCGGCCTTCTTCGCCGTGGGCCAGATCCAGGGCGTCTGCGATCCGACCAATACCCACAACGTCTGGTTGGCCCAGTTCACCCGGACCCGCACCGAGAAGCTGCTCAAGGACACGATCCCCTTCGTCTGGGCCTTCGTGTTCCTGGCCCTGACCTGGGCGGTCCTCTTCGCGGGAGCCCTGAGATGAGCCTGGGAATCCGGGTCGGCATCGACGTGGGCGGAACCTTCACCCACGCCGTGGCCCTGGACAACACCACCCTGGAGATCCTCGACCACGAGGTGACCCCGACCAGCCACGGCGCGCCGGAAGGGGTGGCCCGGGGAATCCTGGACGCCTTCGCGGCGCTGCAGGCCCGCCTGTCACCGGAACACCGCATCGTCTTCCTGGCCCACAGCACCACCCAGGCCACCAACGCCCTCCTGGAGGGGGACGTCGCTCAGGTCGGCATCCTGGGCCTGGGCAGCGGTCTGGAGGCACTCAAGGCCCGAGCCGACATGGCCGTCGGAAACGTGGAACTCTCGCCGGGCAAGCTCCTGCGCAGCCGACTGGAGTTCCTCAACCCGGGGTCTCCCGACTTCCACGAGGAGCTGGACCGAGCCCTGAAGGGCTTCCTGGAGGGCGGCGAGGGCGCTGTGGTGGCCGCCGAGGGGTTCTCGGTCGACGACCCCTCGGGCGAATTGCGGGTCATGGAGCGTTCCGCCGCCCTGAACCTGCCGGCCTGCGGCACCCACGAGATCTCGGGCCTTTATGGCCTGCGCGTGCGAACCCGCACCGCCGTGCTCAACGCCAGCATCCTGCCCAAGATGATCGGCACGGCCGAGAGGACCTCCCAGGCCATGAGGGCCCGCGAGGTGACGGCTCCCCTGATGGTCATGCGCAGCGATGGAGGCGTGATGAGCCTTGAAGAGGTGCGCCGGCGTCCGGTCATGACCCTGCTCTCGGGTCCGGCCGCGGGGATTGCGGCGGCCCTGATGTTCCTGAAGGCCTCCGACGCCCTCTTCCTGGAAGTGGGCGGCACCAGCACCGACATCTGCCTGGTCCGGGACGGCCGGGCCGCCGTCCGTTCGGCCACGGTGGGCGGCCATCCGACCTGTCTGCGCACGCTGGACAGCCGGACCCTGGGGATCGCCGGAGGCTCGATGGTCTCCAGCGACGGGAGGGGCACCCTGGAGGTCGGTCCGCGCAGCGCCCACCTGGCCGGCTTCGCTTACTGCTCCTTCGCCCCCCCGGAGGCCCTGGAAGGGGAGTTGCGGGTCGTCGAGGTCCGCCCCTTCGAAGGAGACCCCGCCTACCTGGTGATGGAGAACCCGTCCGGGATGCGGACGGCCCCGACCACCACCTGCGCGGCCAACCTGCTGGGCTATATCCGACCCGGGGACTACTCGGCGGGAAACCTGGAGGGAGTCCGCCGGGCCTTCGAGGCCCTGGCCAGGCACCTGGGAGGCTCGGCCGAGGAACTGGCCCGACGGGTCCTGGAGCGGGCAGCCGACGGGCTCCTCCCCACCTGCCGCCAACTCCTCATCGAGGCCGGAATGCAGGATCGCGCCCTGAAGCTCCTGGGCGGGGGCGGAGGTGCCGGCGCCATCGTCCCCTTCCTGGCAGAACGCATGGGATTGCCCTTCGAACTGGCCCGTCGCGCCGAGGTCCTCTCGGCCATCGGGGCGGCCCTGGCCATGGTGCGCGAGACCCTGGAGAGGAACCTGGTGAACCCGACCCGCGAAGACCTCTCGAGGTTGCGCTCCGAGGCCGAAAAGGCCGTGGTCCGCATGGGTGCGGATCCGGCCAGCGTCGAGGTCCTCGTCGAGGTGGACGCCCAGAAGAACCTGGTGCGGGCCACCGCGACCGGGTCAGTGGAGTTCGTGGCTCGGGATGTCCTGGCCGCCGATGTGGGAGAGGACGAGAGGATTCGCACCCTCCGCGAGGCCTCTCCCCAAGACGAAGGGCACTCCTCGCTGGGGCAGACCGGCTTCTACCACCTCTACCGCAGTCAACGTCAGGTCCGGAGGCTCTTCGGGCTGCTGCGACAGATCCACCGGACCCTCTGGGTGACCGACGGCCGGGGCAGCGTCCGTCTGCAGGTCCCCGGGGGGGCGCTCCACACGAGCTGCGGCGAGAGCCTGCTGACGGACCTCGAAAGGGTCCTGCGGGAGCACACCTCCTACGGAGACGCAGGAGCCCTGATTCCCGCGCTGCACGTCGTAGCGGGAAGAAAGCTCACCGATCTGACCTCCCTGACCCACTCCGAGCAGGTCCTGACCCTGGCTCGGGAGGAACTCTCCGAACTTGCAGGGGATGAACCCGTCTTCATCCTGGTACATCCTCAGACCTGACTCCCCCGCCCCATCTCAAATGGTCCGGATCATCCTAGGGATTTTCGCACCGAGGTCTGCGCGGTAGAATCCATGCAGGTCAACGTGGTCCGATCGGACCTGAGGGGGGGGCCGTGTCTCTATCCTTTAGAGCCAGACCATTCTTCATCCATGCGTTCCTGCTCTTCCTGGTCTTCCTGGTGATCCACCTGGCCTGGGAGGAACACAACGGGATGGGCTTCCCGGACCACCACACCCCGAACTTCCTGGGCTTCGCGATCCAGAGCGGAAAGTGGATTGAGGGACAAGACCACCAGGGCCGTCTCCTCCCCGGTTTCGCAGAGCGAGGGCCGGACCAGATCTTTCCGAATACCGGCGACTATCCCCCCTTGCTCTTCCTGATGTCGGGCGCGGCCATGTCCGTGTTCGGGGAGGACCGGACCGTCGCCCGACTGCCTCAGCTCGTCTTCGTGCTGGGCCTGATCCTGGCCATGGCTCGTCTGGGATGGCAGGTCGCCGGGACCCGGGGCGCGGTCCTGCTGGCCCTGGGAGCGGCCACGGCGAGCTGGACCGGACACTACACCCGGGTCTATTGCCTGGCGCTGGGGCAGATGTTCGTCCTGGCGGTGATCCTCACCTGGATCCTGGATTCCGAGAGACTGACCCATCCCCGGGTCTGCGCCATGATCGGCCTGGTCTTCGGACTCGGGATGCTGGTCAAGTACTCGGTCCTGATCCTGATCCTCCCCGTCCTGCTCGTCAGCGCCCTGCCTCGCCTGTTGCGGTCCAGGATCTCGATTCCGGCCCTGCTGCTGCTCCTGGGCGAGACCGTCCTGATCGTGCAGATGACCCGGGCCCTCATCCTCCAGACCCGGGCCCCGGAACTCGCGCCGTTCGAGTTGGGGGAGTGGTCCTGGATCCTGCTGGCCGAGGGGCTCTTCCTGCTGACCGCGATCTGCGCCTGGGACCTTGGCAGGAGGGGGCTTCGCTCTCCAGGCGCCGGCCTCCTGATGGTCGCCTCGGTCTGCGGGATGGTCTGCAGCCCGTGGTACTTTGTCCAGGGAGAGCTCTGGGCCTGGTTCATCGATTTCCAGTCCGGCTACACCCCTGCCATGACGGGGCAACTGCTATCCTTGGAGAGTCTGCGGGGAAGCCTGGCCGCCGCCTGGCGGGTCCTCGAGACCTTCTACTGGGAGGCCAGATGGCTCCTGGGCCTGGGCCCCGTGGCCCTGGCCCTCTGGGGTTGGAGATCCCCCAGGGTCCGATTCCTGCTGGTGGCCTCGCTGGCCATCCTGCTGACCCAGGTCCTCCTCCTCCACCCCTCCAAGCGCTACTTCGCGTCCATGCTCCCAGCCCTGGTGGTGCTGGCCTTCCTGTGGGCGGCACGGTGGCGGTGGAGCTTCGTGGCCTGCACCCTCTTCCTGAGCGTGGCGGGAACCTTGCAACTGGCCGGATGGCTTGATCCGGTGGGCCAGGCCGCCAGGATGGCCGGGCTGAAGCTGACGCCTGTTTCCGACTTCCCCCTGGCTTCGGTTCAGCCCATCCAGACCTTCCTGACTCCGATCCCGATCGCCGAACCCCCTGCCCAGACCCTGGATTTCCTGGAGGCGATCACCCCGGGATCCACCGTCGGGCATCTGAAGGCCATTTGCAAGAGCGAACCTCAACCTTCGAGATTCTTCGAGATCTGGCTCTCGACCCGGGCCCGGGTCTACGAGCTGACCCCCTCCGACCACCTTCCGTTCTCCTCCCTGGACTACCTGGTGCTGACCTCGTGGCGAAAGCTCTCCAAGGAGCAGAGCCACCCCTTCGGACTGAAGACCAGCCCCGACCTCTACAAGATCGAGATCTCCACCAGGACGCTGTACCTGTACGTCCACCGACTCCAGGATGCCCCCAAGCCCCGCGCCCCGGTGCACGGGACCCCAACCGGGCCGCTGGAGGCTCCCGTCGCCCACTGAGGCTCCCAACCGGGGGCGGATGGACCACCTGAGGCCCTCGGGCCTGGGAGGTCCGGGCTCCTCCACCTCGACAGGCGACCCTGACAGGTACAGAAAGACTCCGCTCTCGACCCGGCCGGATCTCGCGCGGAGTCCTGGATTCCACCGGGCCGCCGCCGAGGCGGTGGCTCCGGATTCTAGAACTTGAAGTTGAAGTAGGAGTGGACCTGCCAGCCTTCCCAATTGAAGGGGTGGGCATTTCCCTGGGGTCCGTAGTTGAGGTTCAGGTTGGGGATTCCTGGAGTGGGGATCAGGTTGTTCGAGATCCGATCCTTGGTCTGGTAGTACTTCCCCTCCATGCCCCAGGTCATGTTCTCGGCCAGGTCCCAGTCGAATCCGAGGTCCGGATAGCGCTGCTCCATGTTGAGGCTATCAAAGCGCGTCAGCCCGGTGGCTTCGGC
Organism: bacterium; assembly: GCA_022839105.1. Lineage (GTDB taxonomy): Bacteria > Vulcanimicrobiota > Xenobia > Xenobiales > Xenobiaceae > Xenobium. The sequence continues at coordinate 2,730 of JALHDH010000108.1, read as the reverse complement.
GTAGTTGCTCAGATTCCCGAGCGGATCGAAGTGGCCGTAGATGTCGACGGCCGTATACCCTCCATGGATCCGGAAGGTCTCGGTCACGTCATACTCGATGGCAGCCCTCCAGCCGTCCACGAAGAGGTCCACGTGATTCTGGCTCTCGCCCCGGGTGCCGCCCGGACCGGGAAGGAGGGCCTGAAGATTCGAGTCGCGGGTGAAGTGCGTGCTGCGAGCGCCGCCCGAGATCAGGATGCCCCGGTTGTTCTCGCCCTCCTCGAGCAGGAACTTGTAACCGGCCGCAAGCCCCCAGTTGGTGACGTGCCCGCGCGGGTTCTCCAGGGGGACTGCCAGGGCGTTGCCCCCGGCCGGAGCATAGGTGGAAGCCGCAAAGCCTCCGAAGACCGGGTCCATGAAGCCCGGAGAGAATCCCAGGACCGGGGTGTTGGGGGTTCCGGGAGCCAGCGAGTTGGCCGAGTAGCGGACATCCTGCATGGAGGTGCGGACCTGGTCGAGGCGCCCGTAGTTGGCCGTCACGCGGCCCGTCGGACCGAACTTCCAGGTGACCTCACCCCGCCAGCCCTCGCGGTTGTGCGTGTAGATCTCGGTATCGTGAAGCGAATACAAGGAGTTGTAGTAGGTGAATCCTGGAGTCCGCCAGAGCACCGTCCCGATGCCATCGATGGTCGGAAGCTGCAAGACGAAGGGATCGTAGGTCGGATCGACCGAGAGGTAATGGATGTCGACGTCCAGGGAGCGTTCCAGGAACGACGCGCCGATCCCGGCCCGCAGGGCATCCCCTCCGACCGAATAGGCCGAGTTCTTCTGGGGGCGGTATTCGGAGTGCGCCCACTCCACGAAGAGCCGGGGGTCCCAGGGGTGGTCGAAGACGTAACTGGCCGAGAGGCCATAGGTGGTCATGTCCTGGGGCCCGATACCGCCCATGTTGGGCACACCGGCGATCCCGACATTCCCGTCGTTGTTGACCGCCGAGAACATGGGAACGGGCCGGACGTCACTGGTGCTGCCGATCCCCGCCGTGGCCAGGTTGGGCCCCCCGAGCTGGTTGAAGAAGTATCCGTTGGGGTTGACCCAGTTCAAGGTGAAGTTGGGAGCCTGGATCAAACCGACGGCCAGGGCCCTTCCGCCGGAAGCCTCGTTCGCGGTGTGCAGGAAGTTCACCCGGACCTCTCCCCGCTCGTCGTGGAAGAGGAGCGCGGCGTTGATCCCCTCGGTATGGGTGAAGTAGGAGGAATCCGCCACGATCGGGCTGACGTTGCCGTCCGCCAGGCGGGCCCCCATCGCCTCCCAACGCAGGAACACGTCCTCGGAGGCCGTCAACGGCATCTCGCCGTTGATCTTGATCCCGAAGCTGTCCAGCCACTTGGGGCCGTAGTAGTTGGGGTTGACTTCCTGCACGTAGACCATCTCATCGAAGTGGACATCCCGGAACGAACCGACGACCAGGGAGGTCTTGCTGGGGTTGTGCCGGACCCAGAAGCTGTCCAGGTTCATCCGGGTATAGGGGACGTGGTTCTGAGGCTGGGTTCCCGCCAGTCCCCCGGTGATGGTGGTGACTCCGGTGAAGGGATTGGAAAGACTGGGAGCCGTGACCCCCCAGTACTGGTCGACGGCGCGATCCCCCTGGCTGGTATAGGCCGAGAACTCCACTCCGGCGTCCAGGTCCTCCGAGAGGCGGACCCGAGTCCCCAGCATGGCCCGCGTGGTGAACAGGGCTCCGTTGGTCAGCGGGCGACCCGAGCGCCAGTCCGTGACGCTCAGGATGCCGAAGACGAAGGGGTTCATGGCCATCCCGGCTGCCGCCGAGGGGGCCGGGATCGGCCCTCCGGCGCCCGTGGCGGATCCCACCGCGGCGTTGTAGTCCAGCAGGGGGATGGCGCCCCCCATGGCCGGTGAGCCGGTGGCCCGGAAGGACTGGCCTCCGACCCGGGTCGTCACCTCACCGTAGAAAGTGATCCTTTCGAGCTCTGAGACCCTCCGGTCCAGAACATCCACTGCCCCCTCCAGCGAGGTGACCCGGACTCCAAGGGCTTCCAGCTCCTGACGGAAGGCCTCCGCCATCCGGCGGATCTCATCGAGCTCGGCCCGGGTGGCCATCTGGGCGTGGTCCTCCTCCATCCGGGCCAGAAGGCGGGCCAGGACCGTGGCGACCTCCCAGCGGGTCGAGGCCCGATCCCCCTTGAAGGTTCCGTCGGGATAGCCCTCCAACAATCCCTTGGCCACCAGGGAGGCCACGCCATCCCTGGCCCAGTGCTCCTCGGGCACATCCGGGAACAGCGGAGCCGCCATGGCGGGAACCGCCATGATCAGCAGGCCGACCAGCATCGTCAGGATCCTCTTCATCGGAACCAGGTACTCCTTGTGAAAGACTGCTTGGATTGCTTCCCTGGGCGACCTCGAGAAATGGAAGCCAGGGATCCGCCCCTACGAACAAGCCGACCAGAAAGGCCGGCTACCGAACCCGGAAGAAGCGATCGAGACAAGGTCGACCTTTGTCCCCCCCGGACTCGATCCTGGACTGGCTTGATTTTTCTTCAATTCGCGGGCTTCCAGGCTCCTTCGCGACCTCCTGGGACAGTCCTTCCGCTGCGCCGGCATCCCTCTCGAAGGGGATCCGGTCCTGCCTGGCTTAAAAGGAGAAGGCCCGGAGTTTCCTCCGAGCCTTCAAAAATGTTCCCGGCGGTGACCTGCTCTCCCACCCCGTCACCAGGGCAGTACCATCGGCGC
>JALHDH010000218.1 GCA_022839105.1 bacterium | reverse complement strand
CATCTGCATGGAGCGCGACGGCCTGGTGCTGGCCATCGACGACCCGCGCCTGCCGGACAACACGCCGCCCCTGCACTACATGTGCCGCTCGGTGCTGTCCCCGGTCTCGGGACTCGAGCTCGAGGACCTGGGCGGCCAGGCCTACCTGGACAAGCAGCGGGAGAAGCTGGACAAGCTGCCCCCGCCACTGAAGGGCTTCGGCAACGAGCCCGGCCTGGACGGCGGCAGGCCCCCCGGGCAGCCGCCTGTGGTGAGGACGCCGCGGGGGCCGAAGGGGGATGGGGGTGGCGAGGCGCGGGAGAGGATGGTTGTCGATTCTCTCCCGAGCGATGACGGCGGTCCGACTGGTCCCCGTCCCTCATCGTCGGCAGCCCCTTCGGAACTTCCGGCTGGACTGATTGTAGTGCCTGCCCCAAAGATGTCGATGGAAAACCCTGCCGTGAAGGAGGTGCTGGGAACTCTTGGCGGCCTTCCAGACGACGTCAAGGCGCTTCTGGTGGCGCGAAGGGCAAGGATTGTCATTGACGACAAGAACCCATTCCTCGGCATCATCTTCAGGAAGCTGTTCAACAAGCCGACACTTCAGGACCTGCGTGAATCTATCAAGGGGTTCTTGGCGAACAGGGCGGCAGCAACGGCTTGGGGTGTCCCAGGTCCAGGAGATGTAACGGTTTTTCTTCGGCCGAACCGCATGAAGAACCCCAGGTATGGCACGTTGCACGAGGTCGGCCACGTCGTGTCCAGGGCTCTTGGGCTTGTGGATGATGCAGCCGTCTTGGAGGCCTTTGCCCAGGAGGGGCCGATACTCAAGGAGGTCTTCGATCGCGATGCGTTCACGGAGAGTCCGAGTGAGTTCCTGGCTGAAGGGTTTGCTTACTCGCGTTATAGCGATGCCAAGTTTGCACTGCTGAGAAGCTTCGCTCCTCTTCTCCATGGTATAATCAACGGCAGGATGACGAAGTTGCAGGAGTCTGGAGTTCGGGTCTTGTACGATGGAGACGAGGGGCTTGCTTTGCTCAGCGAGTCCGGAGACGAGGTCGAGTTCGTCTTGCGGATCGGTGGAAAGAGAAGGCTCGGAACCATCACCAAGGACGGCGAGGTTATCACGTTCGGAGGCGGATCCAAGTCTTTCGGGGATGTCCACGTTTCGTGGCCCGAGGAGAAGGTCTGGACCCCAGAGGAAGCCGAGCCCTACAAGGCCTTCCTCCGCTCGAAGGGCGTGACCCTGCCCCACGTGATGTCGTGAGCCGCCCGCCCATCGACCCGGACCGCCTGAAGACGCGGAGAACCGCGCTGCGAATCACTCGCTCGGTCCTGGGGAAGAGCGCCAGGGTCTCGGCCCGGACTATCCAGAACTACGAGGAAGGGAACAGTCGCCCGGCACCTGGGACTCTTCTGAATCTCGCGCAGGCCCTGGGGGTCAGCGAGGAATGGCTCTGCGGCCAGGTTGACATCCTCGGCCCGCCGGCCCAAGCTCCACCCCGCCCCACCCTCTTCGCCCTGGTCTCCAGCATCCTGGCCCTGTCCCCCGAGGACCGGGCCGCCCTGCTCCGCCTGCTGCAGTCCGAGCCCCACCCAGCCGGGTAGCCCCCGGCCCACAGAACAGACCCCACGAAGGCCCCCTTCACCCCGGGGTCTTCTGCATTTCAGGAGGAACCCCATGGTCAGCAAGCACGTGCACGACGCCGCCCTGCGCGGCATCCTCGAACTGGACGGAGGCGTGGCCCCCTATCGGGCCCTGCGCAACTTTCTGCGAGCCGTGGCCGACGAGCCGGTCGCCTCCGAGGCGCCCGCCCCTGCACCGGCACCGGCGGCCCCTGCGCCGCCCCCGCCCAGGTCCAGGCCTGCGAAGGGAGACGAGAAGGAATGAGCGAGG
>JALHDH010000107.1 GCA_022839105.1 bacterium | reverse complement strand
GCATGGGCGGCCTCCGAGTTCTGGTGGGTTGGCAAACACACCTTCGACTCGCGAGGCCTTATCCTTGCTGGTGTCAATCCGTTAATTCAGGGGCATTGGTGGTAGCCCCGAATTCCCTGGAGAGGACCGGGTCGCCGGGCCTGCCGACCCGGAAGGTGCGCGCGGACGGATCCGCCTGACCGGACTGCTCCGCCTGCAGAGGAGAGGCCATCGCCGAATGTCCCCGGGCCCTCCCTGGAGGGAGGCGCTCAGCGGCCGACCAGATGCTTCTGCAGGAAAAGCACCACCGACTGCAGGTAGAAGTCCCGGTTGGCCTTCTTGGCGAAGCCGTGGCCTTCGTCCTTGGCCATCAGGTACCAGACGGCCCCGCCGTTGCGGCGGATCACCTCCACCATCTGCTCGGCCTCGGTCACGGGCACCCGCGGGTCGTTCTGGCCCTGCACCACGAAGAGGGGCCGGGTGATCTTGTGGGCGTTGCTGGTCGGGGAGATCGACTCCAGGAAGGCGCGCATCTCGGGGTCGCGCTCGTCGCCGTACTCCACCCGCCGCCGGTCCCGGCGATAGTCCTGGGTGTTCTGCAGGAAGGTCACGAAGTTGCTGATGCCCACGACATCGACACCGGCCCGCAGGCGGTCGTTGTAGCGGGTCATCGAAGCCAGGGTCATGTAGCCGCCGTACGACCCCCCCATCACGGCCACGCGCCCGGCGTCCAGGTCCTTCTGGCGGGCAATCCAGTCCAGCAGGGCCCCGATGTCCTTCACCGAGTCCTCGCGCAGGAAGCCGTTGTCCAGTTGCAGCCAGGTCTTGCCGTAACCCGACGAACCCCGCACATTGGGAGCCAGCACCGCGATCCCCATCTCGTTGACCAGGTACTGGGTGAAGGAGCTGAAGTAGGGCCGGGTCTGGGACTCAGGCCCCCCGTGGATGTGGATCAGGACGGGGAAGGGCCCCTTTCCCTGGGGCCGGTAGAAGAAGGCCGGAATCTGTCGAGGCTGGCCGTCCACCTGATCGAAGGTGGGATAGCGCACCAGGGTGGGCTCGACGAAGCGGGAGGGGTCCAATCCGCCCACCTCGCTGAAGGTCCAGCGGACCGGGGCGCCTTTCTTCAGGTCGACCACGAAGACGTCGCCCGGAGTGGTCGAGCTGTTCACGCTGACGGCCAGGCGCCGCCCTGCAGAATCGAAGCGCAACCCGCCGATCAGCCCCGAAGGCAGGCCTTCCAGGCGACGAGCCCCCCCCTTCCGGGTGCGGGCGTCCAGGATGTAGAGCCGCGCCAATCCATCCTCGTTGGTCGTGAAGGCCAGCGTCCGGCCGTCCCGGGAGAGCTCCAGGTCCTCCACGTCCCAGGGGATCCCCCCGGTCAGGGTCTCCATCCTTCCGGAAGCCAGATCCAGATGGCGCAACTGGTGGAACTCGGAGCCCTCGTCGGAGGTGAACCAGACCCCCTTCCCGTCTCCCGTAAAGCAGGCCGACCCGTAGGCGATCTCCTGGGAGGAAGGTCGCAGGTTCCGCAGCTTGCCCGTCTTGAGGTCCAGGATGTGCAGCGAGGACTGGTTGATCGAGATCGTCCTGGTGACCAGCAGTGCCTGGTCATCCGGCGACCAGTCCAGGACCGACCAGCTCCCGCCTTCGGCCAGGACCCTCCGGCCCGGGCCCGGGCTCTTCGGATCGGCCACGTACAGGTCCCAGTCGGTCCCGTTGCGTTGGGTGCCGTGGTAGGCGAAGCGATCCCCCTTGTTGCTCCAGAGGACCGAGCCGTGACGCGACTTGCCGTCGGTCAGCATGCGGAAGCGCCCGGTCGAGAGATCGAAGTGGTAGATCTGGTAGGCTTCGTTGCCCCCCAGATCCTTGGTGAACAGGAAGCTGTGGCGGGCGGGATCGGGGTTCACCGTGGCGCCCGAGACCGGCTCGGAGAAGAAGGTCAACTGCTCGCGATAGCCGCCCGGAAAGGCCACCCGATGGACCTGGGTGGTCTCACCCAGGCGGGTGAAGAGGAAGAGGCCCGAGCCGGAGGGGTCCCAGTCCCAGGCCGTGGCCGCCCTGGTGTTCAGGTACTGGAGCATGCGGTCGGCCAGTTCCTCGGGGATCGGAGGCACCCCCTCGATCACCAGGTTGCCCTGCTCGCGCCGCTCCTGGGCCAGGGCGGGCCAGGCCAGGGTGCAGGTCAGGCCCAGGGCCAGGATGGGCACGGCAGCCCAGCTCAACAAGCGTCGGAACATCGCGTCTCTCCGTTCGGTCCTCGGGACTCCCCCACGAGGCTTCGGGGGGAAGAGAAGGAATTGAACGCCTAGGCCTCGGGTTCCTGGTTCCCCCGGGTCTCGAGCTCGTGGCGCAGGGCGATCAGCTCGCCGGCTTCGAAATGGTAGCGCTGGTTGCAGAAGTGGCAGGTCAGTTCGGCCCCGCCATCCACGCGGATCATCTCGTCGAGATCCTGGGGGCGCACCCCGGCCATCGTGTACAGGGCCCGTTCGCGCGAGCAGCGGCAGCGGAACTCCAAGGCCTGGGGCTCGAGAACCTGATAGTCGAAGCCCTTCAGGGCCCGTTCCAGGAGTTCCTCGGGCGTGGTGCCCGCGTCGATCTCGACCGAGACGCCTCCGATGGCCCGCAGGTTGCGCTCGATGCGCTCGCGCTCGTCCTCGGGGATGCCGCCCAGGGTCTGGAGCATGTAGCCGCCCGAGGCCCGTACCCCGCCCCCCTTGCCGATCAGGACGCCCAGGGCCACGGCCGAGGGGATCTGCTCGGAGGTCAACAGGTAGTTGGCCAGGTCCTCGCCGATCTCGCCGGTCCTGATGGGGGACACGCCCGTGTAGGGCTCCTTCAGGCCCAAATCGGAAGTCACGTGGACGAATCCATCCTTCCCCACCGCCTCGGCGACCCCGAAGCGTCCCGCCGCCCCCGCCTCCAGGTCGACCAGCGGGTTCTTGACGTAGCCCCGCAGATGGCCTCTTCCGGTGGCCTCCACCAGCAGGCCTCCCAGGGGGCCGCCTCCATCGATGCGGAGGGCCAGGGTGTCGTCATACTTCAGGCTGGATCCCAGGAGCGCGACGCCCGTCAAGGCCCGGCCCAGGGCGTCTGCCGCCGTGGGCAGGGCCTGGTGGCGCTTCTGGGCCTCGGCCACCATTCCGGTGGTCACCGCCGCCACGCAGCGGATGGCGCCGTCCTGGGCCAGGGCCCGCACCAGATAGTCCTTCATGTCATTCCTCCTGCTCAGGAGCCTGTTTGAAGATCGCGTCGGTTGCCTCGCCGGAAGCCATCCATGGCGGGAACGCACGCCTGCCCCGCGGATCGCGCGGGGCATCCAGGGGCCCTCGGGCGTCGCCCGGTCCGGAGACTCACCCGGGCTCCTTGTCCAACCTCTTCTGCAGGTAGCGGGCCAGACCCGGATCGTGACGTTCCAAGGCCTCTCGCCGCTGGGGCGAACTCTCGCGCAGGGCGGCCATCCCCTCGGCCAGGTACTCCTGGACCAGGTTCGTCTGATGGGCGTAGTCGCTCCAACTGGTATCCTGAGGGGTCCCGAAATCCCGGGGCAAGGTGACCTCGGTCGCGCGCAGGCCTCGGTACACGACGGCCTGGCTGGTGTTTTCCTGGTCGGCCACGGTCTGCCGGCCGACCCCATGCAAGGCGGTCACGACCCCCAGGGCCAGACCGACCACCCCCAGCAGGGGGGCTGCCGTGGCCACCCCCAGGCCCAGCAGGGCTCCCGCAGCCAGGAGGCGGGGGACCTGGTGAGGCTTGATCCCCGGCTTCTGGGCGAAGCGGATGCGCTCGGCCGAGCCCGTGCGGCGATAGGTGATGTCTCCCTCGGTGTGGGACTCGGGCAGGCCTTCGGGGAAGCGGGCGGCCAGGCGATCCCGGAACTCCACGGCGTCCTCGACCCGATTGCGGGCCTGGTAGCCGGCGTACAGCCGACCCAGACGGGAATCCAGCACGCTGTCCGCCGTGGGCGCCGTGCCCAACAACCTGCTGGGCAGGTTGCGCACGGGGTGGCGCCGGGGTCCGTGCATGGCGTCCAGGGCGTGGGCCATCTCGTGGTGCACCAGGCTCTCGCCGTCCGGAGACATCAGGATCTGAGGATCCAGGACGATGCGGCGCTCGGCAGGCAGGTACAGGCCTTTGGCGCGCTCGCCGAAACCGACTGTCAACTGGTTGGGATGGAAGGCCACCCCGACCTTCAGGCCGAACTCCGCGGCCTCCTTGAGCACCGCTTCCGGGTAACTGGAGAGCACCGCGGCCAGACGCGTCCGCTGGGCCCCATGGGTCTTCTCGGAGATCAATGCCTCGATCTCGGGCCGAACGGGGGGCGTCGGCGGTGTGGGACCGGATGCGGGGCCGAGCGGGTGAATCATTTTTGAGACCTCCAGAAGCCGATTCTAGCGCATTCCGTCAGGCAAGTCATTTCCGGGCTGTTGCGGAAGCGCCGTCGTCCGCGGGGGCTTCCTCGGAGGAGGGGCCACGCAGGAGAAGGGGGCTTCCGGTGGAACCGCGCCGGGGTGCCCCCCGCCATGCGAAGCGCCGCCATCCTGATCTGCACCCGCGACCGCCCCGATTCGCTGGAGCGGACCCTGAGAAGCCTGGAATCCCTGGAGATCCCCGCCGGATGCCGGGTGCAGATCCGCCTGGTCGACAACGGTTCCCGCGTGCCGCTGGCCGGCTGGCTGGAAGAGCGGGGGTGGCCCCGGACCGACCTGCCGGTGGAGGTCGTCTGCGAGCCCCGGGCGGGCAAGAGCGCGGCCCTGAACCGGGGTTTGCAGGACCTGGACGCGGACCTGGTGGCCTTCAGCGACGACGACATGGAGTTCCACCCCCGCTGGCTGGCCGGCGCCCTGGAGCGCCTGGAGGAGGACCCCGCTCAAGCCCTCCAGGGTCACATCGAGATCCGCAGCACCCGCCCGTTGCCGGCCTGGTTCACGCCCCGCTGCGCCCTGCTCTTCGGGGCCACCCCCGACCTTCCCGACCGGGCCGAGCTCCGGGGCCTGGCCGGCGGCAACAGCTTCGTGCCCCGCGCGCAAATCGCGCGGGTCGGACCCTTCCGCGAGGATCTCGGGCCTCGGGGACGCCGGCTGGGCTACTCCGAGGACATGGAATGGAGCGGCCGCCTGCTCCAGGCCGGGGTCCCCCTGCGCTTCTGCCGGGGGGCCGTCAACTATCACCTGATCGGGGCCGATCGATTGTGCCGAGGGGTCCTGCTGCGCCGGCAATTCGACCAGAGCCGGACCGAGACCCTTCTGGACGCCGCCCTCCCGACAGGCTCGCGGCGCTGGAAGGACCAGGACCTCTGCGCCGAAGTCCGAGGCCTGGCCGGGGCGCTCCTCAAGCCCCGCAGGCGCTTCCAGGGCCTGAACTATGGCCTGGAGATGGCCGCACGCCTGGGGCGGGTCTGGGGCCTGATCCAGCGCCGAATGAAGTCCCTGGAGGGTCCTCCCCGCGCGGGAAGTCCCCCGAACCCGCCCGGCGACGAATCGCCGGGATCTGCCCAGAATCCCTGAAGAACCAGGAGTCCATCCGATGAAAACCTGCCAGATCGAAGCGGGATCCTGCCGGGATCGCTCCAGTTCGGTCCTCCACCACGACGGGGAGATCTACCGCGCCCTGCGCTCTCCCGCCGTGCCCGGGTGGACGCGTCTGCGCGAAAGCCTGCTCTTCGCCCGTCGCACGGCCGATGGCAGCCTGGTCCGGACCCGCGAGGTGAGCCCCGAGGAAGCGGGCTTCACCCCTCCGGACGGTTCCGAGATCCTGTTGCACCATCAGCGCATCCCCTTCATCTCGTACCCCTACGAGTGGTGCTTCTCGATGCTCAAGGACGCGGCCCGGTTGACCCTGGACCTGCTGTGCGAGGCCCTGGAAGAGAAGATGACGCTTCGCGACGCCACGCCCTACAACGTCCAGTGGCAGGGAACCCGGCCGGTCTTCATCGACACCCCGTCCTTCGGCGAGGCCCGCTCGGGGGTGTGGATGGGCTACTCGCAGTTCTGCCAGCTCTTCCTCTTCCCGCTGATGCTGCAGGCCTACCGGGACGTCGACTTCCGCCCCTGGCTGCGGGGCAGCCTGGACGGAATCCCCGCCGACCAGTGCAAGGCCATGATGAGCGCCCGGGACCTCCTGAAACCCGGAGTCCTGATGCACGTCCACCTGCACGCCAGCCTGCAGGCCCGCCCCCCGGCCCAGGATGGGACCGACCTGCGCCAGGAGATCGCCGAGGCCGGATTCCACGAGGAGCTCCTGAAGGCCAACTCCCGGCGCCTGCGCAAGCTGGTCGAGAAACTGGAGTGGCGTCGCGCCCACACGACCTGGTCGGATTATGGGACCGGACAGAGCTACGACGAACAGGAGCAGGCCCGCAAGGCCGCCTTCGTCCGGGCCGCCGCGGCGGATGGAGCGCGCCGGCTGGTCTGGGACCTGGGCTGCAACGTGGGGATCTACTCGCGGATCGCGGCCGAGCACGCAGACTACGTGGTGGCAGCGGATGCCGACGGCCTGGCCATCGAAAGGCTCTACCGCTCGCTGACCCAGGAGGAGAACCGCAAGATCCTCCCCCTGGTGATCAACGTCTCGGATCCCCCTCCAGCCCTGGGTTGGCGTGGCACCGAACGCAAGGACCTGCCCGATCGGGGGCGGCCCGACCTGGTCCTGGGCCTGGCGGTGCTTCACCACATCTGCATCACCGCGAATATCCGGGTTCCCGAGTTCCTGGACTGGGTGGCCTGCATGGGAGCGGACCTGGTCCTGGAATTCGTCACCCGGCAGGATCCCATGGTCGAAGCCCTGCTGATCCACCGCGAGGACCTGTACTCCGACTACGATCTGGCCCCCTTCGAGGCGACCCTGGAGGCGCGCTTCGAGGTCCTGCGCCGCGAAGAGGTCTGCCCGGGCCGCAGGATCCTGTACTACGCGCGCCCCCGAACGGCCTGAGGCGATCCGCCTGATGCCCCGGGTCCGGCGCCCCCTCCTGCTGCACCCCTTCCTCTTCGCCCTGTACCCGGTGCTGTACCTCTATGCCGGGAATATCGGAGAGGCCCGCTGGATCCATGCGGTGGGCCCGGCCCTGGTGGTGCTGGCCGGGGTCGGGGGGCTCATGGCCCTGGGTCGGCTTCTGGACCGGGATGGCCAGCGCAGCGGCATCCTCCTGTCCGCCCTGGTGGTGGTCTTCTTCTCGTTCGGCGCCCTGACCGGCTTCCTGGGCGACCTCGAGATCGGCGGGTTCCAGCCCCTCCGCATCCGCGTGGTGGCGCCCGCATTGCTCCTGGCCCTGGTCCTCCTGGGACTTTTCCTCAAGCGCCGCACTCCGGAAGAGGCTGCCGCCTGGACGGCCAACCTGAACCTGGTCTCGGGCCTCCTGGTCGGCCTGGTCGCCCTGCAGGCCCTGTGGGGACACGCCAGCCGACCGGCGCCCCCGCCCCTCTCGGCGGCGGAGATCCCCGTGGTCCGAGACGTGCAGGACCGGCCGGACCTCTACGTGCTGGTCCTGGATGAGTTGGGCCGCCAGGATGTCCTCAAGGAGCGATTCGGCCTGGATCTCGAACCTTCGCTCCAGGGCCTGCGCGAGCTGGGCTTTGCCGTGGCCCAAGGGAGTGCCGCCAACTACTCCAGGACCCAGCCCTCCATCTCCTCCATGCTGAACCTGGACTACCACCAGGACCTGCAGGACGGACAGGAAGTGACCGAGGACCACTACCTGCGGTGGATCCAGGGAATCCGCCAGAACCGGATGGTCCCCTTCCTGCGCAGCCAGGGTTACCGGATCCGCACCTACACCTCGGCCATGGCGGGCACCGACGGCCTGGTGGGGGTGGACGAGGAGGTCAGCTCGGGTTTCCTGGAGGGGGAATTCGTCGAGAGCCTGGTCCGGGGAACTCCCCTCCCCTTCCTGCAGGAGACCCTCGGGGATCCCCGGGCCCAGGGAGACCGGGCCCACGCCCGCAGGATCCGCTTCATCTTCTCGGATCTCGAGCACTCGCGCCCTCCCCGCCCGACCTTCACCCTGGCCCATATCCTGTGTCCCCACCCGCCCTTCGTCTTCCACGCCGACGGCCGGCCGATCGCCCGCTCGGAGATGGCGGCCCTGGGCTGGCCCCAGGCCGTGGGTGAGGCTCCCTTGCCGGTCTACCGGGCCTTCTACCCGGAGCAGACCCGCTACGCCGCAACCCGGATCGAGGAGGTGGCCCGCGCCATCCTGGCCCGACCGGGACCCCCTCCGGTGATCCTGGTCGTCTCGGACCACGGCCCCCAATCCCTGTACCTGGAAAACCCGGACCGCTACTGGAAGGAGCCGACCCCGGAGGTGGCCCGCGAGCGCCTGGCCAACCTGGTGGCCCTGCACGCTCCTGGAGTGGACGACGAGACCCTGCGCGGGATCACCCTGGTCAACGCGATGCGCCTGGCCCTGAGCCGGGCCACCGGAGCCGACCTGCCCCCGCTTCCCGACCGCTGCTTCTTCATCGGCGAACGCGCGGTGGAATTCCCGGTCCCCTGAAGGGAACCCCAATCAGGCCGGGTCTGGGGCCGTCGCGTGAAGGATGCCTCCCGCCTGCAGACACTTGAGGGCCTCATCCTGGGAGAGAGGCTTGCTGTACAGATAGCCCTGCATCACGTCGCAGCCGGCCTGCAGCAGGTAGTCCTTCTGCTCGGCGGTCTCGACGCCCTCGGCCACCACCTTGTAGTCCAGCCGATGGCACATCGAGATGATGTCGGGGATCACGATGCGCTCCTTCTCTTCGGAGAGGATCCGATCGACGAAGGACTTGTCGATCTTCACCGCATCGATGCACAGGTCCCGGACCCTGGAGAGCGAGGAGTAGCCGACGCCGAAGTCGTCGAGCATGATCTCGATGCCGTTCTCGCGCAGACGCTGCAGGCGGCCATTGACCAGATCGTAGTCGTTGAGGAAGACCGACTCGGTGATCTCCAATTCGATCCGCGAGGCCGGGGCCCCCGACTCGCCGACCAGGCGCAGGACCGTGTCGGTGAAGTCGTCGCGAAGCAACTGCAGGCCCGAGATGTTGACCGCCACCTTGACCCCGTCCAACCCCCGATCCTCCAAAATCCGGGCGAAGCGGCCCGCCATCCGCAGGATCAGGTTGCTCAGGGGGACGATCAGCATCTTCTTTTCGGCCACCTCGACGAACTCCATCGGAGAGACCGGGCCGAAGACCTCGGAGTTCAGGCGGGCCAGGGCCTCGAATCCGACGATCCGATCGTCGGCCAGGTCGATCTTGGGCTGGAAGACCAGGAAGACCTGGGACTGCTCGGGATCCGCCAGGGCCTGGCGCAGTTCGCGCTCGATCTGGTCCTCGCGCTGGACCGCGCCCTCCATGGAGCGGTCGAAGAAGCAATAACCGAAGCGGCCCTGCCTGGAGGCCTGATCGATGGCGATGAAGGCGTTGCGCAGGATCTCGTCGGGGTCCCGATAGCCGCCCCCCTGGAGCTCGACGATGCCGACGTTGCCCCCCACCGGTTGGGAGGAGAGTTCGTCCTTGAGGAGGCCCAGGACCCTCCCACCCAGGCCGATCAGCTCCTCCCGGCTGGTGTAGTCCCCGACGTAGAAGGCGAAGCGATCCACCGAAAGGTGGAAGAGCCGGCAACGCCCGATGCAGACCCTGGAAAGGTGGGCCAGGATCAACTGCACCAGCCTCTCGCCGTACTGGCAGCCATAAGAGGCGTTGAGCATCTTGAAGTTGGCCAGGTTGGCCACCACCACGGCCCGCGGGGCCTTCTCGCCCCGGGCCAGGTCCTCGGCCACGCACTCGGCGAAGTAGCGGCGGTTGGGCATCCCTGAGACCATGTCGAAGTAGGCGTAGTGCGACAGGATCCGGTTGCGCTGATAGCCCGAGTAGACCATGACCGCGATCATCACGTAGATCAGGACCAGGGCCACGACCCAGACGTTGCTGACGTAGCGGATCAATGCGTCGGTCTCGGCCAGGTCATGTCCCAGGATCAACCTGCCGATGACCTCGCCCTTCAACTCGACGGGCACCTCGAAGCGGTAGAGCTTCTGCCCCTCGGGGGCAGGACGACCTGCATGTCCTGGCCGGCCAGCGCGACCTGGAGATCCCGATCAGCCGAGAGTTCCGGACGCACCTCCAGGCCCGCCGGGACGAAATGGGCCTCGGCCGCATAATGGTCGGTGCGGATATGCTCCAGGAGCTTCTGGACCTCGAAGCGACCCAGAAGCTCGCGGATCCGCTCGGCGCGGACCGCGATCTGGGCGAAGCTCCCGTCCTCCAACTGGACATAGCCGAACTTGTAGTAGCGCCCATCGCGCGCGCTCTTGCGGATCTCCTCGACGCGGGAGCGCTCGGGGGAGTTCATGAAGAGCCGGGTCGGATGCCCCTCGGGGGGAGACCAGCCGATGAACTCCCCCGTGCTGGAATGGGTGACGACCCCCGTCCTGCTGAAGAAGGTGATGCGATCCACCCCGGTGGAGCGGGCCAGATCCGCCAGGACCCGGTTGCTCATGCTTCCCCGATAGGCCACGACCGCCAGTCCCGCCGTGTGGATCTCCTGT
>JALHDH010000217.1 GCA_022839105.1 bacterium | reverse complement strand
GCCACAAACCAAAGAAATTAACTTATTAAAAAAAGCGAGGTGCAAATGAAACGCAAATTTCGCACAACACTATTTCTCATAGTGTTATTCGTTCTTACCACCACTTCTTTGTTTGGCGATCCCCCCAGTTTTGATGCAAGTAATATTACAGTGATTACCCAAAATACTGGGCCTGGAGGATCGCTTGTTGTTGGTTCAGTAGTTAGAGTTACTGTCGCTGATTTACATAATCTTCAGGCAGCTGGCTTTACCTCAGCCACCTGTGACTTTTCTCAATTTGGAGGTCCGGCTAATCAAGTAATGACAAAAATTACCAATGAACCTGGTTTTGGAGAATGGAGAGCTATTTATACACTTCAACTTGGTACAATTAATGCTCCAAACCGAAAGTTTTCTGTAACTGCAACTAATGCAGATGGTTCTCTTACAGTTCAATATCCAACAGGATATACTGTTAATGTCGTACCTCCTATGGATGCTACAGATATTACAGCTTCCCGATTAAGAGTAAATGAAGATAATTCATTACGATTATTAAAAATCGGAGATACGATTAATTTAATAGCATCCTTCAAAACCTATATTGATTCTGTATGGATTGATTGGGGACATACTTTTGCTGGTGCTCCCGTAACAGGTTATGATGTAGTAAATGGAGCTCTAACTGCTTCATATCAACCTCAAGCAGGTTCCTTATCCTATACTCTGGATTTAACTATTAGAATAGTAACTATGAAATCCACTAATGGACTTTATTCCGATTCTTCTTTTTATAAAGATGTATCTAAAAACCAATTAGGGGAAGCAATCCGAGCTGATTTAAATCCTCCCTCATTGGTTGGAGCGTGGGACCTTTGGTATGATACAAGTTTACCCCTTAGATTTTCACCCAATATTGCTTTAGTAGATAACTATAATACAAATCCAAACACCTTTGCTATCTACTTAAAATTACCCCAGTGGGCTGTCGCGGGTGGTGCTTCCTCTTTTAAACTTCGTTTTGTTACGGAAGATAGAACTGAATTTTTCAGAACCTTTAATGTAACTGACTCACCAGCAACGGTGACAGAAAGTCCTTCTGAACCGGGAATTCTGAAAGTAACCTGGGATGGAAAGGACAATAATGGAATTATTATTGCACCTAATGCAATGGTAACAGTCGGTATCACACTTTGGGAAGTTAGCGATGCAGTTGGTAATATTGCAACTATCAGTCACATTAGCGGAGATGAATTTCCTTTTAATGCAGATACTTCAATTGAAGCTAATCATGCTCAAATTCACCAAAGTGGTGCTGATCATACAGGTCAGAGTATTATTAATCGCATTCATGTTGTAGTTGATAATCTTGCTCCTACTTATGCTCAAAATTTAGCTCTAACTGATGATGATGATGTAAATATAATTCGTATGATTAAAGATGACAATAACAATTCCCAGTGGGATAGCGGAGAAACAGTAATTTATACTCATCAGGAAGGAGTTTCAACTACTCCTAATGTAGAATTCAAGTTTCAAGCTCAACGCAGCTATACTGTAGACACCAATCCTCTGCGTCATGAATCTGAAAAATATTGGGTTGTGCTGGAGAAATTGGGAACCGAACCATCGACAAAATGGTTCTGGACAGGTTCCACTTGGGCTGGTTTAGATTTGTTTGATCAAGAAACAGATAAATTAGAAGTTACTTTCGATTCTCTAGCTACATATTCAGATATGGTAAATATTAGTTGGAATATATCTGATGTTATTACTTTTCCTGGTAATCATACAACAGGTATAAATTACAAATTATATGCTTATCTACAGGATAATGCTGGAAATGTTAATAAATCCCAAAATATTGCTGTGAATATCAAACACATCTATATGAATATTCCATTAATAA
>JALHDH010000106.1 GCA_022839105.1 bacterium | reverse complement strand
TCCACCACCATGCGGATGTCGGCGCTGTTCTTGCCGCCGATGACCCGCTGAGGGATGTCGAAGAGTTCGATGGCCGCTTCATGGAACTCGCGTTTGTATTCGGCATAGCGCGACCAGTCGGAGTAGGCCCTCTTGAAGAGGATCTTGCCCTTTTCCAGAAGGCGGCTGGTCAGAAGCTCGATCTCGAATTTCTTGTAGCCCGAGTCCCGGACCCCGATGGCCAGGTTCTCGAAGTCGATGAACAATGCCAGGTTGTGCTCGTCTGCCACGGATATCTCTTCTCCAGTCTTTGAAGCGGGAACATTTGTGGGGGGCGGGCGGTTTCCTCTGCAGGAGCGGGCAGGACCCGTCCGGAGCGAGGCGAACTGCGCGCGCCGACCGTGGTCTGGAGGTTTTCAGCGTGCAGGGCCTCCAGGCCGGACCGTCACCCCCACCTCATCCGTGTTCCCATGTTGCGGAGGTCTGTCCCCCGTGAAGTTGAAGGTCTACCTCGCCCATCCCCGAGGCTTCTGCGCCGGCGTCGATCGGGCCATCGACATCGTGAAGATCTCCCTGGAGCTCTTCGGCCCTCCGGTCTACGTCCGCCACGAGATCGTCCACAATCACCACGTGGTCAACGACCTGCGGGCGCGCGGGGCCGTGTTCGTGGAGGACCTCGAAGAGATCCCCGAGGGGGCGGTGACCATCTTCTCGGCCCATGGAGTCTCGCCGGCCGTTCGCCGGCAGGCGGCCCGGCGGAGCCTTCAGGTGATCGACGCCACCTGCCCCCTGGTGACCAAGGTCCACCTGGAGGCCATCCAGTTCGCCCGCCAGGGCTACCACATCGCCCTGATCGGCCATCGCAACCACGTGGAGGTCGAGGGGACCATGGGTGAGGCGCCCGAGTTCATGACCCTGGTCGAGAACCTGGCCGATGTCCAGGCCATGACCGTTCCCGACCCCCAGAAGGTGGCGGTCCTCACCCAGACCACCCTCTCGCTGGATGATGCCAACACGATGGTCCAGGCCCTCCAGGAGCGTTATCCGGGAATCCGCATGCCCCGATCGGGCGACATCTGCTACGCCACCACCAATCGCCAGGCCGCCGTCCGCAAGATGGCCGAGACCTGCGATCTGATCCTGGTGATCGGCTCGCCGACCTCGTCGAACTCCAATCGTCTGGTGGAGGTTGCCATCAGTCAGGGAACCCCCTCCCTGTTGGTGGATGATTCCAGCCAGATCCGCACCGAGATGCTCTCCGGGGTCCGGACCCTGGGGATCACCGCGGGAGCCTCAGCCCCCGAGATCGTGGTCCAGGAGGTCCTGGACTGGCTCCGGGAGCACTTCGAGATCGACCTCGAGCCCCTCGAGGTCGTTTCGGAGGAGGTCGCCTTCACCATCCCCAAGGAACTTGCCGAGCTCTCCCAGAAGGCCGGGCGACGCCAGGACCTGATCGCCAAGCACACGGTCCAGGAGCCTGTCTAGGAGCGCCCCTTCTGGCCAGGGTCGGCCACCAGGAAGCCATCCGGGCCCTCGGGCAGGGCTTCAGGCGGGCCCTCGGGCTGAACCTTCGGAACCAGGCCCAGGGATTCGGCTCGAGCCTGGTCCTCGGGGGTCTCGAAGATGTCCTCGCTGACGCTCAGCGGCTGACCCGTCAGGAAGGCAAAGGTCTCCCGCATGACGGCCTGGTTTCCTGCCAGGGAGCCGTGAACCGAGAACCACGCGTGACGGGCCGGGATGCCTTCGGGAGCCGCCGAGCGGCGGGTCACCGTCCCGTCCCCCAGGAAGGTGACGCCGGAGACCTCGTTGATCGTCGGGATCCCGTTCCCGGTGATGGCCAGGAATTCAGCCCTTCCCCGCTGGATCTCCCAACTCTCGTTGAGCTCTCGCAGGGCCGGGTTGCGCGGGTTGCCCTGGCGATCGACGCGATCGGCCCGGAGCTGGTCGAGCGTGGCCTTCACTTCCGGGTCCTTGATCGGGGGCTTCATCGGCCTGCCCAGACCCTCGCGGATCAGGAGCTCGATGTCCGCCAGCAGGGTTCCCGCATTCGGGGTCCCGATCATGACCACATGATCGACCTTCTCGTCGGCTTCCATCAAGTACTTGCGGGTGTCCAGGGCGCCCTTGCTGTGCGCCACCACATCCACCCCCGTGGCTCCCGTGGCCTGGCAGATGGCCTCGATGACGTTGTGCAGTTCCTGGGCGTCGGTCTCCATCGTCTGCCACGGACGGGTGTAGCGGATGGCGAAGAGGTCGGCCTCGGGATCGATCGGCCCGGGGGCGGCCCCATCCAGGATCCCGCCGTCGCGGTTGACCCCGTCGCGAGTCAACCAGGCGGACATGTCCATGAACTCCTCGGGCATGCCCATGTAGCCGTGCACGAAGAGGACCGGACGCTGCAGCCGGGGAGCCGGGTCGGCGGGAAGCCGGGGGGCGCGGTTGACATCGGGTGTCCGGGTGGACGGAAGCGGCAGGCGGTGGCCCTGAAGGCGCTCACCGGGCTCGAAGGAGTCGACCTCCGGACGCGGCGGGTGGCCCGAGGCCGGCGGCGGCGACGGAAGGTTCAGCTCGGCGCGCGAAGCGGGGGTTCCGTGGATCTTCAAGGGCGAACTCCAGACAGGCTTGTCTCACCCTGAGGATGCCTGAGCTCCGGCTCGAGGTCTCCATCGATTTTGTTACAGTTTCGGCCTTTGGCCCATTGTGGTTCCAGCGCGAATGGCTACTTCTTGCGACGGCCTCGGCCGCGAAGCCCCGCCTGCTGAGCCAGGGATTCCCGGCGCAGGCGCTTCTTCTCTTCCAGGCGGGCCTGCTGGGAAGGGCGGATCTCTGGGGTGACGGGACCCGGATCGTGGTCGGCCCAGACCGGCTCGGGCTCGAAGTCGAACTCGGCGGTGCCGATCCGGACCGTGTCCCCCGGACGGGCTCCGGCCTGACTCAGGCGATCCTCCACTCCCCAGGAGATCAGGCGCCGCTGCAGCCGCCTGACGGCTTCGTCCTCATCCAGGTTGGTCATGGCCACGGCCTTCTCGACGCGACGGCCCTGGACCACCCAGACCCCGTCCTCCACCAGGACCTGGAAGTCCTCGGGTTCGGAGGGAAGATCGGGTTCGATCAGGCGCGCCGGCAGGGGCGGGGCCTCGGCCATCTCGCGGAAGACGGCGTCCACCAGGCGTTCCAGGCCCTCCTCGGCCAGACAGGAGATCGGGAAGAGCCCCTTGCCCCGGCAGGCCAGGGCCCGCTCCAGGGCCAGGAGGGCCTCCTCGCGGTCGGGCAGGTCGATCTTGTTGACCGCCACCACCTCGGGGCGTCTCCTCAATTCAGGGCTGTAGGACTCGATCTCCCCGCGGATGGTGTCGTAGTTCTTCAAGGGGTCTGCCGCGTCGACCTCGCCCAGATCCATCAGGTGAAGCAGGACTCGCGTCCGGTCCACATGGCGCAGGAAGTCGTGTCCCAGCCCTGCCCCCTGGGCGGCTCCCTCGATCAGGCCCGGGATGTCGGCGAAGATCGCCCGCCGATAGTCGCGTTCGACCACGCCCAGGACCGGAGCCAGGGTGGTGAAGGGGTAGTCGGCGATCTTGGGATCGGCGTTGGAGATTCGGGAGAGAAGGGTGGACTTTCCGACGTTGGGGAAGCCCACGATCCCCACCTGGGCCACCACCCGCAGTTCCAGGCGAAGCCAGCGCTCCTCGCCCGGCTCGCCGAGTTCGTGCTCGCGGGGACCCCGGCGTTCAGCGGTGACGAAGTGGGTGTTCCCCCGCCCTCCCCGTCCTCCGCGGGCCGCCACCACCTGGGCTCCATGGAAGGCCAGATCCCCGATGCAACGCCCGTCTTGATCCTCGAAGACCAGGGTGCCGACCGGGACCTTGACCAGCAGATCGTGCC
This sequence comes from bacterium, assembly GCA_022839105.1. Classification (GTDB taxonomy): domain Bacteria; phylum Vulcanimicrobiota; class Xenobia; order Xenobiales; family Xenobiaceae; genus Xenobium. Next base: position 17,584 of record JALHDH010000106.1, on the reverse strand, counting down.
CCATCGCCCCGGTCTTGCGCCCTCCCCGACCGAATCCGCCCCTGGGCGCCTTGAAGTGGGCCCGGCTCTTGAAGTCGAGCAAGGTGTGCAGGTTCTCGTCGGCCTGCAGCACCACATGCCCACCCCGACCTCCGTCTCCCCCATCGGGCCCTCCCTTGGGGACGTAGAGTAGACGCTGGAAGGAGACGCAGCCGTTGCCGCCATCTCCTCCCTTGACGAAGATCCGGGTCTGGTCGACGAAGTTCGTGCTCATGGAACCCTCAGCGGCCAGGGCCGCTCTTGAAGTGGGGACAAAGGCAAAAATCCCGGTCGCCAGGCGAGCCGGGATCCGCCATGGAGTTCCTCAGCCTGAGGACTATCCGACCTCGGCGGTTTCCACCGACTCGACGGAAACCAGGGTCTTGTTGGCCTTGGTGTGGAACTTCACCTGGCCATCGGCCACGGCGAAGAGGGTGAAGTCCCGCCCCATCCGGACGTTCTCGCCCGCGTGGAAGCGGGTTCCACGCTGCCGGACCAGGATGTTGCCGGCGCTTCACGCCCAGCATCTTCGGCTGCGAGTCGCGGCCGTTCTTCGAAGAGCCCGCCCCCTTCTTGTGGGCGAAGCGCGTCAGATCCATCCAGAACATTTCGGAGCACCTCCGGGGATATGCGCAGGCCGTTTCACGGCTGCGGAAGGCCCACCTCCAGGGGGCGGGCCGAGGCCAACACTGAAGACCCTGCTGCACAGGGCCGCGCCATCATAACACGCCCTCCGACGGGGCGCAAGAGCGATTGGGCAGAAAAAGATTCAAGTGAGCCCTTCCAGGACCGGGCTCAGCGATAATGGTGCCGAGGCGTGGGGAACTCGCCGTTCCAGACGATCTTGCGGAACCAGTCCGGGTCGGTGTTGCCCTCGGTGCTGAAGAGCAGGATCTTGGAACGCTCGTCCAGGCCGACCGCCTTCTTGAAGTCGGCTGAGCGGGGTTCCATCAGGGCCTCGAAGAGGCACCCTGCCCCGGCGGCGCCGCTCTCGCCCGAGATCACCGACGGGTCTCCCTTCAGCGGCACGGCCAGGACCCGCATGGCCCGCGCGGCCGCATAATCCGGCAGGGAGACGAAGAAGGAGGCGTGGTTGCGGAGGATCGCCCAGCTCTGGGTGTTGATCTCCCCGCAGGCCAAGCCGGCCATGATGGTCACCAGGTCGCCGCCCACCTTCTCGGTGGTGCCATCCCCCTTGTGGGCGCTGCGATACATGCAGTCCGCCGCCTCGGCCTCGACGACGATCACCACCGGCGGATCCTTGGGATAGAGGTTCGCGAAGAAGCCGGTCACCGCTCCGGCCAGGCTGCCGACCCCGGCCTGGATGAAGATGTGGGTGGGCCGCTCGGCGCCGTTGGCCTTCAACTGGTAGTCCGCCTCCGAGGCCATGGTCGCGTATCCTTGCATGATCCAGTTGGGAATCTGCTCGTAGCCTTCCCAGGCGGTATCCTGGATCACCACGCTGTTGGGGGTCCGGCTGCTCTCGGCTGAGGCCAGGCGCACGGCGTCGTCGTAGTTCAGCTCGGTGATCTCGGCCCGGGCACCCTCCTTGCGGATGTTCTCCAGGCGGGTCACGCTCGAGCCCTTGGGCATGTACACCACGCTCTTCTGCCCGATCTGGTTGGCGGCCCAGGCCACGCCGCGACCATGGTTGCCGTCGGTGGCGGTGAAGAAGGTGTAGTCTCCCAGCTCCTTCTTGATTCCAGGGCTGGTCAACTGGGCATAGCCCAGTTCCGAGACGTCCCTTCCGGTCTGGTCGGCGATGAAGCAGGCCATGGCATAGGAGCCGCCCAGCACCTTGAAGGCGTTCAGGCCGAAGCGGTAGCTCTCGTCCTTGACGAAGATGTTCTTCACCCCGAGCTCGCCGGCCAGGTTGGGAAGAGCCACCAGGGGGGTGGGCTGGTACTGAGGGAAGCTGCGATGAAAGGCCCGGGCCTTCTCGATCTGGGCCGGGGCCATCAGGCCCATTTGTCTGGTGGCATCGGCCTTGGGCATCTTGTTGGCCACCCATCTCATCGCGCGTTTCATGGTTCCATCCCTCGGTTCTTGGTACTGTGTGGTATGCGTCGGTTGCCAGGGCAGAAGACGGCGGGATAAGTATCCCCCGAAGACCGGAAAGACAAACCTCTTCTGGCCTCGGGGGCCACGGACTCTTCGGCCAGGCTCCGCAGGAAGCTGCGGACAGCCCGGTGCAGGATAGGATCACGCCACAAGCGATCCTCTCCGATCTTCGGGGCTCCTCAAGGAACCGACAGGCAGGTTCCGAATGTTCTCGGGTTTGGAGTCGGTTGGATTCCGGCATCCTCTGCGAAAGGAAAACTCCTGAACATGGTCTTTCCGGACAACGCCAGCAGCCTTGGCGGGACTCCCCTGGTCCGCCTGAACTCCTTGACCCGCGGGGTTGGAGCCACCGTGCTGGCCAAGGTCGAAGGACGGAATCCGGCCTTCTCGGTCAAGGACCGGATCGGCGTGGCCATGATCCGCGACGCCGAAGAGAAGGGTCTTCTCAAGCCGGGTCGGGTGATCGTCGAGGCCACCAGCGGGAACACCGGGATCGCCCTGGCCTTCGCGGCGGCCGCCCGGGGGTTCGAGTGCGTGCTGGCCATGCCCGAGACCATGAGCCTGGAGCGGCGCAAGGTCCTGCTGGCCTTCGGAGCCCGCCTCCTGCTGACCCCCGGGGCCCAGGGCATGCGCGGCGCCCTGGAATGCGTCGAACAACTGGTCGCCGAGGACCCCCAACGCCATGTGGTCATGCGCCAGTTCGAGAATCCTGCCAATCCGGCGATCCATCGCCAGACCACGGGGCCTGAGATCTGGCAGGCCACGGAGGGTCGGGTCGATGTGCTGGTGGCCGGCGTGGGAACCGGGGGGACCCTGACCGGGATCACCCGCCACTTCGCCGAGGATCGCGGCCAGAAGCTCCATGCCGTGGCGGTCGAGCCCGCGGCCTCGCCGGTGCTGACCCAGCTCCGGGCCGGGCGCCCCCTGCAACCCGCTCCCCACAAGATCCAGGGGCTGGGCGCAGGCTTCATCCCCCGCAACCTGGACCTGGAGCGGGTCGACCAGGTCGAGGCGATCTCGGACGAGGAGGCGCTGGAGATGGCTCGACGCCTGGCCCGTGAAGAGGGAATCCTGTGCGGAGTCTCCTCGGGGGCCGCAGTGGCGGCGGCCTTGCGGGTGGCCCGGGAGGCCCGCTGGGAAGGCCGGACCGTGGTCTGCGTCCTGCCGGACGCCGGAGAGCGCTATCTCAGCGGCCCCCTCTTCGAGGGCCTGGGCGAGAAGCTCGAGGAGATCGCGCTTTGAGTCCGACTCCTGAGCTGTGCAACCTGGCCGAGGAATTCCTGGAGAGCTACCGCTCCGAGACCCGGCTGGACTACATCGATCGCAAGCATATCCCCTCCCGGGAGGGGATCCTGGAGATCCTGCGGCTATGCCTGGAGCTGCTGTACCCCGGCTACCATGGGCGCCAGGACCTGACCAGCGAGAATATCGGGGATCACGTGGTGGTGGTCCTGGCCACCCTGCGCGAGAAGCTGCAGCTCCAGATCGAGCGCTGCCTGTGCTATGACCAGGAGCGCTGCGGCGAGACCGCTTCGGGTCCGGCCTCATGCAGCGGCGACGCGCGCCGGAAGACCTCCGAGTTCCTTTCTGCCCTCCCGGGAATCCGCAGCCTCCTGGTCCTGGATGCCCAGGCGGCCCTGGACGGGGACCCCGCCGCCACCAGCCTGGACGAGGTGATCCTGGCCTATCCGGGCTTCCTGGCCATCACGGTCTACCGGCTGGCCCATCAACTGCACCTCCTGGGGGTCCCCCTGATGCCGAGGATCCTCAGCGAGTGGGCCCACTCCAGGACCGGCGCCGACATCCACCCGGCCGCCCGGATCGGGCGGAGCTTCTTCCTGGACCACGCCACCGGCGCCGTGATCGGAGCCACAGCCGAGATCGGGGATCGGGTCCGCCTGTACCAGGGAGTCACCCTGGGCGCCCTGACCCTCCCCCGGGACCGTCAAGGTACGCCCCTGGAGCAGGCCAAGAGGCATCCCACCCTCGAGGACGAAGTCACCATCTACTCCAACGCGACCATCCTGGGGGGCAAGACGGTGGTGGGCCGGAGAGCCGTGGTCGGGGGCTCGGTCTTTTTGACCCACAGCGTCCCGGCGGGGCACAAGGTCTCGATGGAGAATCCGCGATTGCGGGTGCGCCCCGGTTCTCTCAAGAGCCCAGGAGACAGTCGCCCCGAGATCTGAGGAGGTCCGCCGCTCGGGTTGACAGTCCCGACTCCAGAGCCGAGGATACAAGCCATGGCCGCTGTCTTCAGCCTGATCATCCCCACCTACAATCGCCGGGAGGCCCTGGTCCACTGCCTGCGCCACCTGGAGGCCCTCCGCTTCGCGCGCCGGGCCTTCGAGGTGATCCTGGTGGACGACGGAAGCACCGATGGCACCCACGAGGTGGCCGATTCCCGATGGGATCTCAACCTTCGGGTCCTGCGCCAGGCCAATGCGGGGGCCTCCGCCGCCAGGAACACAGGCATCCTGGCGGCCACCGGGCAGTACTGCATGTTCGTGGACGATGATGTCCTGGTCCATCCGGATCTCCTGAATGAGCACCAGGAGGCCCACCGGGCCTGGCCCAACCTCCTGGTCCGGGGACCGGTCATCAACATCCCGGCCCTCCCCTGCCCCGCCACGCCCCCCCCGCTCTGGCGACACTACTCGCGGAACTATCTGTGCACCAGCAACGCCTCGTTGAACCGCGAGTTCCTGCTGGAGGCCGGCCTCTTCGACACGAGCTTCCCCCGCTGGGAGGACGCCGAGCTTGGAGTCCGCCTCAAGGCCCTGGGGGTCCGCCGCCGTTTTCGTCCGACCGCCCTGGTCTATCACCTCAAGCCGCCCGAACCCCTGGAATCGCTCCTGCGCACGGCGGCGGCCGATGGGCGCTCGGCGGCCCAGTTGTATCGACGCCATCCCAGCCTGGCCATGTGGCTGCGCAGCGGACTGCACCCCTTGAACCTGGTGCGCAACGGCCTTCTCACGGCGGGTCCCCTGCTGGAGCTCGTCTCGGCTTCGGCTCGGGGAGAAGGTCCGCTTCCCGAGGCCCTGGCCCGTTCACTGCTGGTCGAGCGCGAGTATCTGCGTGCCGGAATGCATCAGCTCCGGCAGGAGAGCCCTTCAGGGGGGCAGAACGCCGCGCCAGCGAGGTAGACATGTCGATTCAGGATGGCCGTCCCGGCCCGGATATCTCAGTCCAGATCTGTACCCACAACCGCAAGGACGTGCTGCGCACGGTGCTGGAATCCCTGGTGGATCAATCCCTGGCCCCGGAGCGCTATGAGCTGGTCCTGGTGGACGACGGGTGCACCGACGGCACGGCCGAGATGGTGGCGGCGATGGGCCTGCCCTACCACGTCGAGTACCTGCGCCAGGAGCATTCCGGCCTGGCCACGGCGCGCAACACCGGGATCCGGGGGGCTCACGGCCGGATCATCCTGTACATCGATGACGATGTCCTGGCCGATCGGAACCTGCTCGCAGAGCATGTGCGCACCCACGACCAGCACGAGATGTGCGTGGTCAACGGGTGGGTCAACCACGTCGAAGAGGCCCGGCGCCCGGAAAAGCCCGTCTTCCGGCTGGCCGACATCTCGACCTCCTTCTTCTGGACCTCGAATGTCTCGGTCAAGCGTCGGCATCTGATCCAGGCCGGCATGTTCGACGAGGACTTCAAGGAATACGGCTGGGAGGACCAGGAGGTCGGGCTTCGCCTGATGGCCCTGGGCCTGAAGGCCCGCAACAACTACCGGGCCATCGGCTTCCACGTCAAGCGGCCACCGCGTCGGCGGGACCTGGAGCGCATGCTGGCCCAGGCCGAGGCCAAGGGAAGGACGGCCGCCCTCTACATCCGCAAGCACCCGCGCATGCGGACGCGTCTGGCCACCGGGATCCACCCCCCGCGCCTGGCCGTGTGGCGGCTGACCCGGCTGGGGAACTGGCTGGAGCGGCTGTGCCGGACCCGCCTGGAACGCCAGGACCTGGCTCCCGAGGATGAGCTTCGCGGCCTGGACGCCTGGTGCGCCCGACAACTCTCCACCCTGCACTACTTCAGCGCCATCCGGAACGGGCGCTCGGATGGCTGAGCAACCCGCCGACCCCTCGCTGAAGGCCTTTCGGATCCTGGTGCTGGTCAGCACCGCGGCCCGGCTGGTCTTTGCCGCCACGGCGGGCCTGAAGTACGAAGAGGCCTACTACTGGAACTACGGCCAGCATCCGGCCCTGTCCTACTTCGATCATCCCCCGATGGTGGCCTGGCTGGCCCGCGTCTCGACCGGGATCTTCGGAAACGCCGAGCTCTTCGTGCGTCTTCCCGCCATCGCGCTCTTCGCGGCCTCCCTGGTCCTGGTCCACCGGGTGGCCCGCGACCTCTTCGATTCGCGGGTGGCCCTGGGGGCCGCGGTGCTGATGACGCTTCTTCCCACCTTCGAGTTCTACTCGATGATGCTGCTTCCGGATGCCCCGCTGCTCTTCTTCTGGAGCCTGGGGCTGTGGTGCGGCCATCGCCTGGTGACCAGCGGCGACCCCCGCTGGTGGTGGGGCGTGGGCCTGGCCACCGGACTGGGGATGCTCTCGAAGTACCCGGCCGCCCTGATCCCGCTGGCCCCCCTCCTGCTGCTGGCCTGGCATCGGCGCTGGGGGCTCCTGGCGCGCTGGGAGCTGGCGGGAGCGGCGCTGCTGGCCCTGGTCCTCTTCTCTCCGGTGCTGGTCTGGAATGCCCAGAACGACTGGGCCTCCCTGGCCTATCAGGGCACCTCCAGGATGAGCGAGGCCACCTCGTTCCAGGACCGCTTCGGAGGAAGCCTGCTCAACCAGCTCCTCATGCTCTCGCCCGGCGGCCTTCTGGCCGTGGCCTGGGCCGTGGCCACGGCCTTGCGGGTATCTGCTCTGCGCGTGCGTGCCCTTCCTGGGACTGATGCTGCTGGTCTCCACCCGGCGCCTGGTCCAGATGAACTGGCCCCTGCCCGGCTACGTGGCAGCCATCGTCCTGCTGGCCGCCCTCTGGACCGAAACCGGAGTCTGGAGGCGCCGCAGGGGACTGCTGGCCCTGGTCCTGGTCCCCGCGGCCCTGCTCAGCGCCCTGCCCTGGCTGGCCACCCTCCTCGAGATCGGCGCCCTGAACCGGGCAGACGACTTCTCGGGCTGGGCTCCGATGGGTCGGCAGGCGGCCCGGATCCGGGCCGAGATGCCTCATCCCGAGCAGACCTTCCTGGCTGGACACGGCTACCAGGCCGCCAGCGTCCTGGCCTACTACGCAGGCGATCCGCAGAACACCCTGTCCAACAACATCCTGGGCGAGCATGCCAAAGGCTACGATTTCTGGACTCCGCCTGAGCGCTACCTCGGCTGGGATGCGGTCTACATGGTCTACGAGAGGCCGAAATCCTCCGGGGGATGGAGGCCGATGGTGGACCTGGAGCCCCCGGATCGCCTGAAGAGCCATTTCTCTCGGGTTGAAGGGCCCCAGAACCTGACGGTCTTCCGGGGAGGCAAGCCCCTGCGCCGCTACGTCTTCTACCGTTGCTTCGACTACCTGGGCCCCCGCGGCCAGACCCCCTGACCCGGACCGGATCCGCCGGACCCGGATCCCGGCCAGGTGGATCGGGCCCCTCCCTCTCGTCACGGTCTGGAGATCTCGGGCATGAGCGCAGCCCGGTCTCCCAGGGCCGGAGAGCCCGGGTGGCTCCCCCCTCGAGAAAAGGCTCGAGCCCCCATCCCTTCAGGCCGGAACCGGAGGGTGGGGGCTCGAGGAAGGCCGCTCGAAGCGGGAAGGCTTCAGCGGGAGCGCAGGCGTCCTTCCAGGGAGGCCTCGAAGGGGAATCTCCAGCGGACCTCTTCGGTGCGCTGTCCCGGCGGGACGAGGATCGTGGGCGCGGTGTAACCCGAGGCGATCCCGGTCAGGAAGTGGGTGAAGACCTGGGTCTGGGCCGCCACGGTCGGGCCCTGGCCGGGGTCGAGCAGGAAGCCATGCGCCCCGTTGATGTACTGGAAGAGCCCGGAGCCGAGGGCCGGGCCCGGCACGGCCTCCACCCCGGCGGGAATCCGGTTCTCGGAGGGAGCGGTGCGCAAGACCAGCTTCGTCCCCAGGGCACGGACCAGGTCGTCGGTGGCGCTGTTGGGGATCACCAGATCGCCCACCATCTCCTGGACCAGGACCGCTGTCGAGACCCCTCCCTTGAGGGCGCCGGCCTCGAGTCCAGGTGCGTAGTTGAAGGGTTCCGCGTCATCCAGGATGGTCTGGGCCATCCACAGGAACTGCTCGAAGGCCAGCGTCCCCGGCTCGATCCCGGCGGCTTCCAGCCCCCCCAGGATGACCGGCCCCAGGCTCGCGGAATTCACCAGCAGGCTGGGAATCCTGGCACCGGTGGCGTTCAGGGTGGCCAGGCGCACGGAGGGCTCGGTGGCCGCGAAGGCCGTCCCCACGATACCGCCCAGGGATTGGCCCAGGAAGACCTGGTTGGCCGTCGAGAGTTCCGGGATCTGGTCCCCGTTGAAGTCGGTCCTCCCCGAGGCGATCATCCGGCTCAAGGCAAAAAGATCGTTCACCGACTGACGAGCGTTGTCACGGGTCATGCGCAGGTTGGTCAGGTTGATGAAGCCCGTCCCGCTGGGCTGACCGGGCAAAGAGCGGTCGCCATGCAGGACCAGGTCGCAGGCGATCACGCCCAACCCGTTGGCGTTCGCGGTGTTGGCCAGGACCAGGACGTCGCCCTTGGTCCGGGTGATGCCGTGCCCGTAGATCATGGTCCCGGAAGCGGTGCTGGCGCCCAGGGTGGCCAGGAAGGGGACCGGGGCGCTGCCCAGGCGCGTCGGGTTGTTCGGAGTTCCCTGGAATGGGCCGGCCAGGGGATCCGCCAGGTAGTTGGGCGAGAGCAGGAAGCCAGCGTACACGGCGGTGATCGCGTCATGTGGCACGGCAGCCAGGCCCTGGGCCTGGAAGAAGGCGTGGACCTGGTCCGCCCCGACGAAGGCCTGGGTGATCACCGGGGTGATCTCCTCGGACTGTATCCGCTCGCGCAGGACCGGCAGGGTCTGGAAGAGGGGCTGGGTGGTGAAGGTCCAGGCGAAGGGAATGTCCCCGCGCTGTTGGCCGGTCACGGCCTCGGCTGCGGTCCATACGGGTTGCCAGGCGGCCCGCAGGGGTTCGAGGGCCTGCGCCTGCTCGTCGGTGAGACTGGAGACCTTGGAGTGGCCTCCCGAATCGACGAGGGTGCCCTGGAACTTCAGGACCCCCGCCACCCGGCTGGAGGTGATCGGCGTCCCGCCGCACGAGACCTTGTTGGTCACGATGGCCAGGTAACGCCGGAACGGGGTCAACGGACGGACCGGACGGACCAGGACGGTGGATTGTCCCGGCGTCAGCGTCTTGATTTCGAAGGTGACCGGAACCGGGGTATTGCTGACCGAGTCGATCAGGAGGATCGAGCCCGCGTGGATCGAGGCCACGTCCACCAGGGCGCTGAAGTTCAGGATCATCGGTCCGGAGGTGGACCAACCTTGCAGGCTGTTGATGGAGGCGAAGGGTTCGCCCTCGCCGGACAGGGCGTTGAAGCCCGTCGCGGGATCGCGCGCGATGTCCATCGGAAGAGGGATGTCGGAGACCGAAGGGTCGAAGCGAAGCCATGCGGCCGGGCCGGAGGCCGAGAATCCGGAGGCCGGGGGCAGATCGGAGCCCCCTCCGCCGCTACAACCCGCCACCAGGAAGGCGGCCAGGAGCGCCAGGAGAGACTGGAGGGTTCGGAACTTCATCGGGTCACCTCTGGACTTCCCCCCCCACTCCGGGATGGTGGAACCTTCCCATCCGAGAAGGCCGGTCAGGCTCCGGGAGCGCGATTCGGGGAAGAGGGTCGGATAAGTCGCGCGGGTTCGCGACCCGGGATCGACTTCCTCCCCCGACCAGCCGGAGGATCCCCGGGAACCGGCAGGAAGCAGGCTGCCATGAAGAGATTCGCTCTTGTTTTCTTCCTGCTTTGGATGCCGAGCCTGGCCTGGGCTCAGGGAGGAAACGTCCTCCTGGAGGAAGGGCAGATCTTCCGCCCCACCCTCGGCAGCCGGGCGATGGCCTCCTCGGCCGAGCCGATCTCCACCCGGATCGGCGTGGAGGTCCTGCGCCGGGGAGGAAACGCGGTGGATGCCGCGGTCACCATGGCCTTCGTCGAGGCGGTGACCCTCCCCCGGGCGGGGAATCTGGGGGGCGGCGGCTTCCTGCTCCTGCGCACCCCCCAAGGCCGGATCCGGGCCCTGGACTTCCGAGAGACGGCCCCCCGACACGCCCACCGGGACATGTACCTGCGCCCCTGCGGCCAGGCGGATCCCCGGGCCTCGACCCACGGGCACCTGGCGGCCGCCGTCCCCGGAACCGTGGCGGGTCTGGCCGAGGTCCTCAGGGAGCACGGGACCCTGAGCCTGCGGGAAGCCATCGAGCCGGCCCGACTCCTGGCCGAGGAGGGCTTTCCCGTCCCGGCCACCCTGGCTGCGGATCTGGCCGGGCTCTCCGAGAGGTTGCGGGCCTTCCCGGCTTCGGCCGAGATCTTCCTGCCGGGAGGGAAGCCTCCCGAGCCGGGAGACCTGTTGATCCAGGAGGACCTGGCCTGGTCGCTGGCCCGAATCCAGCAGGAAGGCCCCGACGCCTTCTACCGCGGCGAGATTGCCAGCAGGCTGGCCCGGGACATGAAGCGCAACGGGGGCCTGATCGACCTGGAGGATCTGGCCGCCTACCGGACCATCTGGCGCGAGCCCGTGGTCGGGACCTACCGGGGCTATGAAGTCTGGTCGATGCCGCCTCCTTCCTCGGGCGGGATCCACCTGATCCAGATCCTCAACATCCTCGAAGGTGAGGACCTCCAGGCCCTGGGCCAGAACTCGGCGGCCACCCTGCACCTGCTGAGCGAGGCCATGCGCTCCGCCTATGCCGATCGCTCCGAGTGGCTTGGGGATCCGGATTTCGTGCGGGTTCCGGTGGCCCGACTCCTGGACAGGTCCTATGCGGAGGGACTTCGCCGGCAGATCCCCCGAGACCGGGCCCGACCCAGTCTCGAGGTTCGGCCGGGGCTGTTCCCCGGATTCGAGTCGGAGGACACCACGCACCTGTCGGTGGTGGACCCGGAGGGGGGGGCGGTCTCCTTGACCTATACCCTGAACTTCTCCTATGGCAGCGGGGTGGTTGCCGCCGGGACCGGGATCCTGCTGAACAACGAGATGGACGACTTTGCGGCCGCCCCGGGCCGTCCCAACGCCTTCGGCCTGGTCCAGGGGGAGCGCAACGCCATCGCCCCGGGCAAGCGCCCGCTCTCCTCGATGACCCCGACCCTCCTGACCCGAGACGGGGAGTTTGCGATGGCCTTGGGGTCTCCGGGTGGCCCCCGCATCATCAGCACGGTGCTCCAGGTGCTTCTCAACGTGGTGGACTTCGGGCTCAACGCCCAGGAGGCGGTCAGCCGTCCCCGCATCCACCACCAGTGGCTTCCCGATGAACTGCGCTTCGAGCAGGGCCTCAGCCCCGACACCCTGGCCCTGCTCAGCCGATTGGGTCATCGCCTGGTCCCGGGCACCGCCACCGGCCAGTGCGCCCTGGTCCGACGCCGCCCGGATGGACTCCTGGAGGGAGGAATCGACCTGAGACGTCCCGGTTCCGCCGAAGGCTACTGAGACCCCACCCCCAAAGACCCCACCCCCCAAAAAACACCCCGGAATGGAAGAGCGAGAATGAAGATCCCCACCGTCGCGATCATGATCGTCAGCACCCCGGTCCTGGCCGGTCGGCTTGCAGACTGCCACGCCCCCTACCTGGCCCGCCGGCTGTATGATCTGGGCGCCGAACTGGGATGCATCGAGTTCCTCCCCTCGGAGGTCGAAGCCATCGCCCGTTCAGTCCGTCCTCTCTCGGAGTCCTTCGATCTGGTCCTGACGGTCGGAGGGCTGGGGGCTGGCCCGGACGACCAGACCATGGCGGGGCTGGCCCGGGCCTTCGATCGCCAGCTCATCCGGCACACCTTCCTGGAGAACCTGATCTCGCATCGCTTCGAGGGGCGGGAGATCCCGGCCGCCCGGGCTCGGATGGCCGAGGTCCCCGACGAGGCCCGCATCCTGGTCCGCTCCGAAGAGAGTCCGCCTCAGGTGGTGGTCCGGAACATCTATCCCTTGCCGGGCGCTCCCGAGCGTCTGCATCCAGCCTTCGAGAACCTGGCGGACCTCTTTCAGGGGGTGCCCCGGGCTCTTCGCCGGATCCGGATCCAGGGCGAGGAACCGCAGGTCGTTCCCTTCCTGAACCGGATCGTCCGGCTCTGCCCCGGGATCCGACTGGGCGTGCAGCACTCGGATCCCGAGGCAGGACGGATCCACCTGACCCTGGAATCCCGGGACTCCTCGGCCCTCGAACAGGCCTGCGAGGAGCTGCTGAACCTTCTTCCCCCCGACATGGACCCGCTGCGAATCGAGTAGGCCAGGTGTCTTTCCGGCTCGGCTCGTTCTCGAGGCCTGGAAACCTGCCGGGGGCATGCAGGGTTCCAGACAGAGGCGCGGAAACCCCATCCCCTCGCCGATTCCGGCAAATCCAGGAGGTCCTTCCAATGCGTGCAGTGCACTTCTCCCTGATCCTGGCCCTTTTCCTGACGGCCCTGGCCTTCCCCGCCCGTGCCGCGGTGGAAAAGCACCCCCTCCAGGTGCTCAAGGCCACCTACAACAGCGCGGCTTCCAGCGCCTCGCGCAGCGTGAAGGGCACCTGCTCGATCTGGCTGAAGAACCTCAGCGACGTGGCCGTGGATGGGGTCAAGATCACCGTCAAGCTGCGCGAGGGAAGCCGGACCATCCGCACCCTGGAGAAGGATCTCGGGACCTTGGAGTCCGGCAAGAAGTCCTTCCTGGACTTCAAGTTCGAAGAGTACACCGAGCGCACCCTCAAGCCGCAGATCTGGGTGACCTACAACGGCGCCAAGGGCCCGGTGACCTTTGAGGCTGAACCTCCCGTCTGGTAGTCCGCCACCTCGAGAAGGCCTGGAGGACCCGCCCCCGGGTGTCGCCCCACGAGATTCTCAACACGATGCTGGCGCTTCTGGCGGCCTTTGCCGCTGGCGCCAGCATCGCCGTCATGGGCAATCGGGTCGGGCGCCGCACCGGGCGCGACAAGTGGACGCTCTTCGGCCTGCGGCCCCGCCACACGGCCACGCTTGTCACCGGATTCACCGGGGGGACCATCGCCACGATCACCTTGCTGGTCTCGCTGGCCCTGAGCGGTCAGATGGCCGTCCTGCAGGGAAGGTACGGGGATCTGCAGCGCCGGATGGAGGCTCTCACCGGGCAGTACGAGTCGACGCTGCGGCAAGGCCATCTGGTGATCCCGGCCCGCTCGGTCCTGGCGATGGAGCCGGTCGAGCCGGGCCTGAGCGAACCGCGACGCCGGGCCCTGCTCGATTCCGTCCTGGGGCACGCCGAGGCCCGGGTCCGTCAGGCCTTCTACCAGGCCCTGGCCGATCTGCCGGGCACACCCGCCGATCCCGAGGGGTCGCTTCTGATCTTCGAGCCCCGTCAGGTCCGCAGCACCCTGGACGCGCTCCAGGACGCTCGGACTCCCCAGGCCATCGAGGTCCAGGTTCCCGAGAACGCCTGGCTGGAGGGCGACCGGATGAGCCCCGTGCCAGTCCTCCTGCAGGCCGTCTCGGTCTTCCGGGTCTACCGGGCCGGGGATCTGGTGGCCAGTCTTCGGATAGACCCCCAGGACCCGGATCTGCTCGGGCGGCTGATGGTTTTCGTCTACGAAGAGGTCCCGGCCGCCGCCCGGGCCGCCCATATGCCCGTGAACCCGGTCAGCGCCCGCATCGAGGTTCGGGTCGGTTCCAGCCCGGCCCTGGACTGGTCCAGCCGGCTCTTCCGGGCCTTGGAGTCGGCTTCGGGGGAAGTCGAGATCCAGGCCCTGGCTTCGCGCGAGACCTTCTCCCTGGGACGGCTGGATCTGGTCCTGGTGGTCCCGGACCTGCAGCTTCGAATCCCCGAGTCCCCCCCGCCGCCCGGCAGGAATCCCCGGTGACCCGCCGAAAGACTGCGAGCCAGTCAGGGGAGCCGGTGTCGTCCGGCTGAGAATGTGGCGCAAGCTGCTGACCCTCAGAACCTGCTCCGGGTAAATCCGGCGAAGGGAGACTGGCCTCTTCATTTCCGGGGGGGCGCCCAACCGCTCTTCTCGGAAGGAAACCTGGGGGGACTCCGGAAATCCAGGCCATGGGTCCCAGGTTCAACCTGCCGACCCGGGGAGTATGATGGAACAAGGCCCCGAGAACCGGCGCGACGAAATCATGGGAAGGCTCCAGAAGCTGGCCGAAGTCAGCAAGGAGTTGGAACAGAATGTCCGCATGCAGGCCGCAGCGGTCAATCTGGTCCAGGCCGGTGAACTCCGTCGGAGGGTCGACGAGCTCACCCGGCTTCAAGACACCCTGGTCCAAGGGATCGTAGACCACCACCCGGATGCCGCGCTGCGCCAGCGCTTCAGCGCCCTGAGCCGCCGCATCGAGGATTTCCGTCCCCAGATCCGCTCCTGCCAGGATGCCGGGAAGCTCAAGGAACTCAAGGAGCAGATCGACGAATCCGTCGAGGAATGGGTCCACCTCTTCCAGTACATCGTCAGCACCCTGGTCGGGGTCGCCCCTCCCTCCGGGCCGGTTGCCGGGTCCCGGCCCGGATGAGCCTTCGCGCTTGAGGCCTGGAACTGGCCGATTTTCCCAGAGCCAAAGCGGGTTTGTGATGCGGATTACGCCATGAAGCCTCCAGATATGCCATGATTCAATGGTCTTGAAGCCCCACCGGAGGATGGCATGCCCTCTCATGTCGACCTGCTCGACCACAAAGCCCTCGACCAGGAGGAACGAGGGCGTCTCGTGAAGCCCCGCCGTCCCAGCATGGAGACCGAGGATCTGGACAGCCGCCTGATCGAGCTCAACGCCGAGCTGCGCCGTGAGAACGAGCGGCTGGGCCGCGAACTGGAAGAATTGGGGACCCAGAACGTCGAGATGGCGTTCCAGGTCGGCGAGTTGCACCAGGAACTCGAGGAGCGCCTCCAGGAACACGACCGCGCCCTCGCGCAGGCGACCTTCGCCTTCGAATCCCGGACCGAGCAGCTCCAGGCCCGTCTTTCGGCAAAGGAGGCCGAGGCGCTGAGCCTGGAGGGGCGCCTCCACGAGGCCACCCAGGAGACCGAGGACCTGCGCCGCGCCCTGGAGGAGGCGACGCTCCAGGGCACCCGCCTCAAGGAGGAGATCCGGGCCCTGCGCCAGGAGCGCGAGGACCTCGAGAACCTGCAACAGGAACTCTCGGGCCTTCGTGAGGCGCAGGAGTGTTCCAGGACGCGCGAGCAGCAGCAAGGCGCCGAGATCACGGCCCTGAAGGAGAAGCTCGACGGGCAGGAGGACCTGCGCCGAGAACTTCAGGAATCCCGCCTCCAGGTCATCCTGCTCGAGGAACGGCTCACCGAGATCAAGCGGCAGTACCTCGAACAGCTTCCACCCACCCCTGAGAAGGCGGCTGGCCCGGACTCGGCACAGGGAGCCCTGGGTCGTCTCCTGGAGGAGGTCCTGGGGACCACCGGCCGGGTCCTGCTGGAGAAGACCCGCCAGCGCTGCGGCGTCCAGGAGACCTCTGCCGAGCCCGAGGATGCCAGGAGCCTGGCTCAGGCCCTCAGGGACCCGGCCTTGCGCCTGTGTCGCAGCGCCCAGCAGCGTCAGCGCCTGGAGTCCGGCCTGGCGGACCTGGAGGAGGCCGGCTATGGTCCGGGACCCGTGCCCTCCCCCGCCCGAATCCTCCCGCTTGCCGAGAGCCTGGAGACCGAATCCGGGCCCTGCCCCGGCCAGGTCGATTCCGCCGAGAGGCTCCGGGCCCTTCTGGGGGCTTCTCCGCAGACTGCTCAGGAAAGGGCCGTCCTGGCCCTGATCCGGGAGGGCCTGGAGCCCGCGCAGCAGGCCGAGGGGGAACTCGCTCCCCTGCCAGAGGACCCGGGGCCCGAACTCCTTGGAGGAGCCATGGAGCCCGGCCTTCAGGCGGTCCTGGAGTATCTCCTGGAGGAGGCGATGCCCCGCTCGGGGCTGGCCATCCCTCTCCCCTCCCCGGAGTTCGCTGCCTGGAACGCCGAATCTGAAGAAGCGCCTGAACACCATCCCGCAGCCCGAATGGCGCATCGGTTCTCGGAACGGGTCCTCTCACTGGAGGGGCTCCAGGTGCGCCTGGCCTCCGGAGGATTCCTGGCGGTGGCCTCCCGGACTCCGGAGCCCACCCTCCTTGTCCATCCCGACCTGGAGGCGGCTCCCCCGCTCGAGGTCCGCTACCTGCTGGCCCGCGAGCTCTTCGCCCTGCACCGGCGTCACGTCGAACTCTCGGCGGCAGTGCGGCAACTCGATGGCCGGGCCCGGGCCCGATTGATCCGCCGGGCCGCGGCCTTCCTGATCGAGTGCGGGGCGGATCTTTCCCCCCAACTCCTGGGCGATACCTCCGCGCTCTGGGGCAACGAACCTCCTGAACGGATCGGTGCCCTTCTCGAAGAGATGCACCGCACCTCGCCCCGCGAAGAACTTCGGATTCTCAAGGAGTTCCTGATCGGCCAGCAGCCCTTCAAGGCCCTGATGGAATGGGAGGCCGACCGCTTTGCCGTCCGCTTCTCCGGACCGGGAGCCGCCTCGGCCGCCCTGGTCCGCGAGATGGGCGGGCCCGCCCTGCGCAACGAGTGCGCCCGGGCAGGTTTCCAGGCCTTGTACCAGCCGGCGCGACCCGAGCTGCGTGAGCTGCGCTTGCGCCTGCAGCGGATCTGGGCAGGCCGCCTGGCCTGAGGCCTACCAGGGGAAGAGCATCAGGGCCACGGCCCGGGTCCAGTAGGCGATGGCCTGGTCCAGCTTGCCGCGCTGATAGAAGAGGGTTCCCAGGTTGTGGTACACGTGCCAGAACTTGGGGTTCAACTGCACGACCTTGTCCCACTCCAGGATGGCCAGTTCGACCTTTCCCTGGTCGAGATAGGCTTCGCCCAGGTTGTAGTAGGCCTGCCAGTGTCGGGGGTTGATTCCCGCCACCCTCTGCCATTCGACGATGGCAGCATCGATCTGGGCCCTCTGATAGTAGTAGGTGTTCCCCAGATTCCAGTGGGCGGGCCAGTGCTGGTCGTTGAACTGCACGGTCTTCTGCCACTGGTTGATGGCTTCGTCGAACTGGGAGAGGTAGAAGTAGGCGTTCCCCAGGTTGTAGTGGGCCTGCCAGAACCCGTACTTGGTCTGGGTCGCCTTCTCCCACTCGGGGATGGCCAGCTCGACGTTGCCCTGGTCGTAGTGAAGGTTGCCCAGGTTGTAGCGGGCCTCGGCGAAGTCGGGGTTCACCTCGATGCAGCGCTGCCAGAGCTCGACGGCGGCGTCGACCTCGCCTTGCTCCATGCGCATGCTGCCGATATTGTACAGGGCGATGGCAAACTGGGGGTCCAGCTCGAGGGCCTTGTTCCAGTAGTCCATGGCCTCTTCCTTGCGGCCCTTGCGATAGTAGGCGTTGCCCAGATTGTA
>JALHDH010000216.1 GCA_022839105.1 bacterium | reverse complement strand
ACGCCTTTCGTGCGGGTCGGAACTTACCCGACAAGGAATTTCGCTACCTTAGGACCGTTATAGTTACGGCCGCCGTTTACTGGGGCTTAAGTTCAAAGCTTCGCTTGCGCTAACTTCTCCCCTTAACCTTCCAGCACCGGGCAGGCGTCAGCCCATATACTTCACCTTACGGTTTTGCATAGACCTGTGTTTTTGCTAAACAGTTGCTTGGGCCATTTCTCTGCGGCCTGGTTTCCCAGGCGCCCCTTCTCCCGAAGTTACGGGGCCATTTTGCCGAGTTCCTTAACAATGCTTCTCCCGTCGGCCTTAGGATTCTCTCCTCATCCACCTGTGTCGGTTTACGGTACGGGCCCGTACAGAACAATAGCGGCTTTTCTTGACGGCCTGGGTTCGCAGACTTCGCTACTTATAATTCGCTCCGCGTCACGTTTCAGAAACGGAAAAGGGCTTTTCCTCTTTTCCTATCCTTTACGCTTGCACCGGTTTTTCCTTTCCCGGNNNTACCCTTCCGTGTCCCCACAGTTCTGTCTGTACGAGGTACAGGAATTTCAACCTGTTGTCCATCGACTACGCTTCTCAGCCTCGCCTTAGGTCCCGACTTACCCGGGGCAGATCAGCTTTACCCCGGAAACCTTGGATATTCGGCCTAGAAGATTCTCACTTCTATCTCGCTACTCATTCCGGCATTCTCTCTTCTTAAATCTCCACCGCTCCTTTCGGTACGGCTTCGTCGTTTTAAGAATGCTCCTCTACCAATCATACATGTATGATTCCACAGCTTCGGTGTCGTGTTTTAGCCCCGGACATTTTCGGCGCAGGATCTCTCGACTAGTGAGCTATTACGCACTCTTTGAATGTATGGCTGCTTCTAAGCCAACATCCTAGTTGTCTCTGAAATCCCACATCCTTTTCCACTTAACACGCACTTGGGGACCTTAGCTGGTGGTCTGGGCTCTTTCCCTTTTGACTACCCAACTTATCTCGTGTAGTCTGACTCCCGATAATCAATTATACGGCATTCGGAGTTTGATATGCTTCGGTAAGCTTTGACGCCCCCTAGGCAATTCAGTGCTCTACCTCCGTTAATCTCTATCGAGGCTAGCCCTAAAGCTATTTCGAGGAGAACCAGCTATCTCCGGGTTCGATTGGAATTTCTCCCCTATCCACACCTCATCACCACCCTTTTCAACGGATGTGTGTTCGGTCCTCCACCACCTTTTACGGCGGCTTCAACCTGGACATGGATAGATCACCCGGTTTCGGGTATACTCTTACTGACTTGACGTGCTGTTAACACTTGGTTTCCCTTCGGCTCCGGTCTTTCTGACCTTAACCTTGCCTGTAAAAGTAACTCGCCGGACCGTTCTACAAAAAGTACGCGGTTGTGCATTTAAAGCACTTCCACAGCTTGTAAACACAGGGTTTCAGGTTCTCTTTCACTCCCCTCCCGGGGTTCTTTTCACCTTTCCTTCACAGTACTATGCTCTATCGGTCACTAAGTAGTATTTAGCCTTGGGGGGTGGTCCCCCCGAATTCCCACAAGGTTTCTCGTGTCTCGTGGTACTTTGGATCCTGCCCGCTGACTATTGTTTTCCCATACAAGGCTTTCACTTTCTATGGCCGGTCTTTCCAGGACCGTTCTGGTAACAAATCGTCTCACTTATTGCAGTCCATAACCCCATCATGCACGCATGATGGTTTAGGCTCCTTCCATTTCGCTCGCCGCTACTTTGGAAATCGAGTTTTCTTTCTTTTCCTCCGGGTACTTAGATGTTTCAGTTCCCCGGGTTCCCGACGTATGGCTATGAATTTACCATACGACAGCTGAGGTTTGCTCAGCTGGGTTTCCCCATTCAGATATCTCCGGATCAAAGGATATTTGCTCCTCCCCGAAGCTTTTCGCAGCTTATCACGTCTTTCATCGGCTCTTAGTGCCAAGGCATCCACCCTGTGCTCTTTATAGCTTAACCAATTCGATGTTCACCTGCGGGTGCGGGTTACTAATCTAAGATACATAGCGTTGTATCTCTGGTCTTAGGTTGTTATTTCACCGTACGTTACGGTTACTTTAACGAGTTTTGTTTGGTTACATCTTTCGATGTAACACCTCGGATGTCTTGATGTCGTCTTTATACTTTAGCAGGTACAAAGACTCTATCTAGATATATTTCAATATGTGGTTTTCAAGGTACATGCGTGATGCAATCAGAAGCGCTGTATTCATACACTTCACAACTACACCAAATGGAGATGGAGAGATTCGAACTCTTGACCCCCTGCTTGCAAGGCAGGTGCTCTCCCAACTGAGCTACACCCCCATAAAGAATCTGGCACCCACCTGCTCTCCCATGCCGTCTCCAGCATAGTACCATCGGCCGCTTAAGTCTTAACCATCGTGTTCGGGATGGGAACGGGTGTTTCC
>JALHDH010000215.1 GCA_022839105.1 bacterium | reverse complement strand
CGCGCTGTTCAACACCCCGCACAGGGCCAGGTGCTGGTCCTCCGTCGCGCCGGGCGGCAGCTTGATCACGGGGGCGGTCCTGTTGAAGACCTTGCCGCCCCGGTCCAGGACGAAGTGGTTGTGGGTGGCGATCTCGGCAAAGGCGATCGAGAGGGGGGTGCGGAGCTTGTCGGCGGGAATCTGTCCATACTCCCACCAGGGCTTTCCCGTCTCGAAGTAGGTCTGTCCACCAAAGACCTTGCGATTTCCCAGTTCGGTCCGAAAAGCCCAGAGGAATTGCGCCACTCGCTCCATGGAACTGAGGGGACGCGTCTGGATTAAATCGTCGTAGGGAAAGAGGACCTGGCTTCCAAGCGCGACGACCCAATCGCGGACCTCTTCGCCGCTTCCAAAGGCTCGTAGGAACTGCTGTTCCAACTGCAGCCTCTCTGCCTGTTTCGCATCGATCGAGAAGATTTCATCTGCTTTTGTGATGCAGTGGAAGCCAATCGATTCCGCTAACTCACCCAGCACGCGTTGTGCTGCCCTCGTCACCGCCTCCAGCAGCTCCCCCGCGCCCCCGCCCTCCAGGCTCCAGGGGTGCTTGGACAGGGTCTCGCGGGGCACGTCGGCCACGGTCACGAACTCGTTCTCGCGGCCCGGCCGGTCCAAGAGCTCCAGGATCGAGAGCCACACCTTCCCCTGGCCCGGGTCTTCGGGGGTCTCGGGCTCGCCCCGCACGCCCAGGGCCGCCCGCACGGTGGTTCCCACAGGGCCCCGGTTGCGCCCGAAGAGGATCACCGTGGGCGTGCCGTGGCCCGGGATGTAGGCCCCCGAGGTGTCGATCACGTGGGTCAGGTCCACCCGGGGCAGGAACTCCTCGATCAACTTGGATCCGAACTCCCGCTTCATGAAGGAGTTGGCCGTGATCATCCCCACCCACCCGGCCGGGGTGCCCCGGGCCGCGTTGCCCGGCACGGCCAGCTCGAAGAAGCGCTCGGTGAAGGGCACGCCCAAGGAGAACTGCCGGTAGGCGCTGGCGTAGTGCTGGCGCACGAAGTCGCGGTGCTCGGGGTCCTGGTCGACGATGTAGGGCGGGTTGCCCACCACGGCGTGGTAGCGCCGGGCCAGGATGGCGCAGGCGTCCTCGTAGTCCCCCTGCAGGAAGGGCTCGGGCGCCCAGTCCAAGCCATCAAGGTACGGGTTGCCGTGGCTGTCCACGCGCCGCTCGTAGACCAGGGAGTCCCCGGCCGCCACCCGCAGCTTCACGTCGGGCGCGTCCCGCAAGCGGCGCAGGCCGCAGGCCTCGAGGTAGGCCACCAGCAGGCGGAAGCGGGCGATGGCCGCCGCGAAGGGGTTCAGGTCCACGCCGTGCACGGCCTCGGCGGCCTTGCGGGCCCACTCGCGGGGGTTGCCTCCGGGTTCGCGGTCGCGCCACAGATTGAACAGCCGGTGGAAGGCCCCCAGCAGGAAGTGCCCGGAGCCGCAGGCGGGGTCGATCAGGCGCACCTGGTCCGGACCCAATGCCTGCAGGGCGGGGGTCAAGGTGCGGTCCAGGATGAACTCCTCCACGAAGTCGGGGGTCTGCAACAGGGCGTAGCGCTTGCGGGCGGCCTCCGACAGGTCCTGGTACAGGTCCCCCAGGAAGCGCGTGTCCCCCCGGCCCGTGGCGAAGGGACGCACAAGGTGCCCGGTCCGGGGGTCGCGCTCGCGAAAGAAGGCCAGCAGGGCCCGGGCCATGTCACCCGACACGCCCAGTTGCCACAGGGGGTTGCGGTCCTCTGCAAAGAGGGCGGCGCAGCCGGGCAGCCCGGCCAGGGTGCGGAAGACGTGCTGGAGGTACTCGCGGTCCGAGTGGGCCGGGTTGTGCTGGAAATAGGCCTCATGCGAATCCAAGGCCCGCTGGAAACGATCCTCGCCGTGGCCGGCCAGCAGGTAGCGCACGAACACGCAGGCCAGCACCCAGGCGGCAGCCGACTGGGTGATCGACTGCTCCCGCCACTCGCCGTAGGTCGAGGTGGTGCGCCCCCGCTCCCGGGCCGCCTGGTAGTCCGCCTCCAGCCGCTCCCGAAGCTCGGCCACCTCGCCGCAGCGCTGGCGCAGGTCGTCCTGCACCTCGCGCTGCAGGCGCTGCAGGTCCTTCAGATAGGTCATGGGATCGGCGGGCGCGAGTTCCGTGGTCGGGGGCATCGTGTCTTCTCCTCCGAATTCAACACCACTCCTTCGTTAGCCGCCGCCCCCTCCCCTCGCGGCCCGGTTTCCGCCAGGAATTTGCGGAATCTCCGCAGATTCATGGCGGAAACGCGCCTTCACGACGCTCGAATCCTCAGGCCCCGCGCAGCCAGCGCTCGATCATCGGCCACGAGCGCCCCTGCCGCACCTCTTCGCCCGAAAGGCGCAGGGTCGCCAGGC
>JALHDH010000105.1 GCA_022839105.1 bacterium | reverse complement strand
ATGAGGCGGCTCTTCAACACCACCTTCCTGCGCAACATCACCGCCTCGGCCGCCTCGGAGGACTCGGTGACCCCGGCCGTGGAGGAGATCACCCGGCTTCTTCGCGAGCGCCACCGGCTGGGCGAGAAGGACGAGGATGACTTCACGGTGCGGACCCAGGCCGAATTCGCCCAGACGGCAGCCCAGTCCACGCAGGTCTTCACCATGCTCCTGGGCGGAATCGCCTCGGTCTCGCTGCTGGTCGGGGGCATCGGCATCATGAACATCATGCTGGTCTCGGTGACCGAGAGGATCCGCGAGATCGGGATCCGCATGGCCCTGGGGGCCCGGGCCGGGGACATCCTGCGCCAGTTCCTGGTGGAGGCGATGATGCTCAGCCTGCTGGGCGGCGCACTGGGCGTCGCCCTGGCCTGGGTCCTGACCGAGGTTGCGGGCCACTTCATGCCCATGCCCATGCAGATCTCGCCGGGTTCGGTGATCCTGGCCTTTGCCTTCTCGGCCGGAGTCGGCATCTTCTTCGGGCTGTACCCGGCGGTCTCGGCCTCCCGCCTGGACCCCATCCAGGCCCTGCGCCACGAGTAGTTTCCGGGGTCCCTTTGAAGGTCCGGACCTGATACAATCCTGGGGTAGCCCTGCGGCCCGGACCTGGAGCCCGGCCGATCCGCAGACCGCAGAGAGGAAGACCCCGAGCCGTGAAGATCCCGCTTCGCAAGCTGGTCTGGATCCTGGTCACCATGGCCACTTTTTCGCTGGTGGCCAACCTGCTGGCCGGCCGCCTGACCCCGAACCCTCCCGACCCCCGCCTGGACGACCTGAACCTGAACCCGGCCCAGAAGGCCCAGGTCCAGGAGGTCCTCGAACAGGTCCAGATCCGTGCCGGGGAACGCGATCGCCAGGGAAGGCAGCGCTTTGCCCGAGCGCGGCCCGGCTCCCCCGCCCCCTCCGCCGCCTCCCGAGCGCGGCCCGGCTCCCCCGCCCCCTCCGCCGCCGCCCGAGCGCGGCCCGGCTCCCCCGCCCCCGCCTCCTCCGCCCGAGCGCGGCCCGGCCCCTCCCCCGCCACCTGAGGACAGCGCCTGCGTCCTCCTGGAACTCACCCCCGCCCAGTGCGCCTGGTTGGACCATCTGTCCCGCCAGCAGCGGCTGGAACTCAAGATCGATCTGGAGCAGGGCCTGGAGCGGGTCCGGCCGGCCCTCGACGCGCGACAGCGGGCGGCCTTGCTGGAGACAGGGCTGCAGGCCCCCGCCGACTGAGAAGTCCTGCCCAGGCTGTCCCTGGAAGGTCTCAGCGGCTCTCGGGCTTCGGCTCCTCGGCAACCTCGGGCGGGCTCTCGGGCTTCGGCTCCTCGGCAACCTCGGGCGGGCTCTCGGGCTTCGGCTCCTCGGCAACCTCGGGCGGGCTCTCGGGCTTCGGCTCGACCTCCCGGGCAGAGGTCAGATGCCAGACGAAGATCTTCAGGGTCGCCACCAGGGGAGCCGCCAGGACCACCCCCCAGAAGCCGAAGATATTGCCGAAGACCATCATCCCCAGGAGCAGGCTCAGGGGATGCAGACCCAGGGTGTGTCCCATCACCCGGGGTACCAGGATGGTGTTCTCAAGCTGCTGGATCACCACGTAGATGGCGATCACCAGCGCCGCGAGCCCCATGCCTCCCTGGTCGGGCAGGGCGAAGGCGATGATCACCGCCGGGATCGCCCCCAGGATGGGGCCCAGTACGGGGCGGTGATCCCGGCGACCAGCCCCAGGGCCAGGCAGTATTGGGGGAGGACCAGGGCCATGGCCGCCGTGGTGACCAGGCCGATGATCAGGCAGAGCAGGACCTGGCCCTTCAGGAAGCTCTGCATGGCCCCGTGCACTTCCAGCATGATCCGGCGCACCCGAGCCCGACGACCGGTCGGAGCGAAGCGGACGAAGGACTCGAGGATCTCCTGACCGTCCTTGAGGAAGTAGAAGCCGATCAGGGGCACCAGGACCATCGCCCCGGCCACCCAGACCACCGCCTGCGAAACGGCCCCGACGTAGTGCAGGCCCCCCTGGATCAACTGGCTGACCATCGAGCCGATCTCGCCGATGGCCCGGGTCACCTGCTCTTTGACGGGAAGCGGCAGGGCCTCGAAGTAGCGATGGCGGTACTCGAGCATGGTGACCTGAAGCTTGTGGGCAAAGCTGGGCAGGTTGATGGCCAGGGTCTGGAGTTCTCGGGCCAGCTTGGGCACCAGGAAGGCCAGCACGGTGGCCACCAGGGCCAACAGGATCAGGTAGGTGACCACCAGCGAGCGGGCGTAGGAGAAGCGCTCCATCTGGGGGATCCTGCGGATCTGGCGCAGCAGGAACTCGACCAGCGGATTCACCACATAGACGAAGATCAGCACCAGCAGGAGCAGGGGGAGGATCGCCAGGGCCTTCTCGACCAGGACCACCACCCAGGGGTGGAAGGAGATCACCGCCACCACCAGCATCAAGAGAAGGCCATTGAGGTAGCGCAAGGCCACGACCAGACTCTGGACCTGGTCGTCCAGTGGGGACTCGGGTTTGGGGGCAGGCGCATCGCTCACGGTCAGGCGGATTTCTCCACCCCGCCCGGCGGCCCTGCACGAGGGCGCAGGGCCCGGCACCTGGAAGGCGAATCCCCGGGCATCGGAGGACGCTCCCATGGGCCTGGAAATCCTGATCCTCGTGTTCCTGGGCATCCTGGCCACGTTGGGGGCAGGCCTGCTCGTGGTCTGGATGATCTCGCGACTGGTTCGTCGGATGCTGGCCAGGACCACCCACCGGGTGCTGGATCGCGCCGTGGACCAGGTGGTCCGCGCCGGCGAGCGCCATCTGGTCACCGGAGTCGGAACCCTGGCCAGCACGGTCCAGGAGGAGATGCGCAGGAACGACCCCCGACGCCAGGAAGCCGATATCTCGAGGCTGGCCCGCGACCAGGCGGGCCGGCTCACCGTGGCGGACGTCATGGCCGGATTGGACCTGCCCCAGGACCGGGCTGAGCGGACCCTGGAGGGGCTGGCCTCCCGGGGCGTGTGCCGGGTCCGCGCCGAGGAGACCGGCAAGCTCTACCTCTTCGAGGCCTTCCTGCCCCGGCGGGAGGTGGCCTTGTGCGACTACTGCGGAGCCACCTTCGAGGACGCGGAGCCCGACCTGACCTGCCCCAACTGCGGAGCGGCGCTGACACGAAAGCAGATCCTGGCCTGAGAAAAAAAACCTCCAGGTGACCGAGATCATCGCGTCCGGTCCCGGACAGGCGCTTGATCCGTAGCGAAAGGCGGAAATGATGGAAACCAGACTTCCCCGTGCCTGGACGATCTCCGAGCGCGACTATCCCGAAAAAGCCGACCCCAAGGAACAGCTCCGATTCCTGGTGGGCTACGCCATCCTGGCCCCCTCGCCCCAGAACTCCCAGCCCTGGCTCTTCCGGCTGGGGGACGAGAGGATCGACGTGGTCCCCGACCCCTTCCGAATCCTCCAGGCCCGCGACCCGGCCGGGCGCGAACGCGCCATCTCCTGCGGGTCGGCCCTGTACAACCTGCGCCTGGCGTGCCGGCACTTCGGCCGCGAGGCCCGGGTCCACATCCACCCCCCGGAGGCGGACTCCGAGGTGCTGGCCCGGATGCACCGGGAAGGGCACTGTGAACCGGCCCCGGAGCGTTCGCTCTTCGAGGCGATCGTCCAGCGCCGAAGCTGGAGGCAGCCCTTCGCCGAAAAAGAACTCCCCTCCGATCTGCTCGAAACCCTGGAAGCGGCTGCCCGCGAGGAGGGGGCCCGGCTGACGCGGGTCACCAGCCCCAGCCTTCAGAACGCCCTGGCCGGACTGGTCGCGGAAGCGGACTGGAGACTGGGCTCGGACGAGGCCGTCCGGCGCGAGTCCGCGGGCTGGGTGAGGGCCACCGACCACGCCGAGGACGGCGTCCCCGGACGGGCCCTGGGAATGGGAAAGGTCGAGGCCATGCTGGCCCCCGTCACCCACCGGGTCTTCAACTACAGCGACACCCGCGCCAGCCGCGATCGCACGCTGGCCTGCACGGCCCCCCTGGTCTTCGCCCTCTCCACCGAGAAGGATGAGCCCGAGGACTGGGTGGCCGCCGGGCAGGCGGCGCAACGGGTCCTGCTGAGCGCGGTGGCCCGGGGTCTGCAGGGCTCGTTCCTGAATCCCCCGATCCAGATCCCCGAGCTGCGCCATCGCCTGCGCACCTTGCTGGACATCGAGATCTGGCCGCAGGTGCTGGTCCGGCTCGGCTACCCGACCGGCCCCGCCCGCCCCACCCCCCGACGCCCCCTCGGCGACGTGCTGCAGCCCTGATCCCGGGAAGAGGGGCCGACCCGGCGACGGAAGAAACTGCTCCCATGCCTTGGGCTTCCGCGATCCTGGGCCTGGGAACGCTCCTGCTGCTGGGACTTTTGCCGCTGGCCTTCAGCACCAGCCTGGCGGATGCCGTGCTGGCCCCCAAGCACGCGGTCTTCCTGTCGGGGTCGGCCCTGACCCTGGCCGGATGGGCCCTGGGCGCCGCCTCCGGATTCTGGGTCTGGTGGCCCCGAAGCCCGGTGGCCCGGGCAGGCTTCGCATTCTATGCCTGGTGGGCGACCACGGGCCTCCTGGCCGGGCTTCCGCCCCAGGCCCTGCCGGGCACCCTGGACGCCGCGCTGCTGGCCGGGCTGGTCCTGGCCTGGACCAGCGTCCTGGAGGGAACCCGGGCCTGGCGCTGGACCGGCTGGATCTGCGCCACGGCCCTGGTGGTGGGATTCTACTCCCACCTGCAGAGGTTGACGCCTCTGGGGGTCCACCTCCTGGGAGTCCCGATCGCCGACCCCGTGGCCTGGAACCATCCCCACCTGTCCCAGGAGCGGACCATCGCCACCTTCGGCAACCCCGACTACCTGGCGGCCTGGCTGGTGGTGGCCCTGCCCCTGGCCTTGTCCTGGTTGGTGCGCCTGCGCCGACCTGCAGCCCGCCTGGCCGCTCTCGCGGCCTGGGTCCTGGTGGCCCTGGCCATGGTCTTGACCCTGACCCGGGCCGCCTGGGTTGGCGCCGCGGCGGGAAGCCTCATCTGGGGTGCCTGGGCCCTGGGCGCCCTGCCCCGTCCCGATCGCGCCCGGATCCTGGGCTTCCTTCTCGGGGCCGGGTTCCTGCTGGTCTTGTTCCTGGGAGCGGCGGTCGCCCTGCAGGCCGAGAAGCAGGGGCCCTTCACGGTGGCAGCCCGGCTGCAGAGCTTCCGGGATTTCCAGGATCTCAGCTTCAGGACCCGGCTCTTCTTCTGGAAGGCGGCCCTGCACATCCTGGAAGAGAATCCCCTGGCGGGGACCGGGCCGGGTGGCTTCCCTGGCGCCGCGCTCCAGCATCGGGAATCCGAGCCCGTCGAGACCCGCTACCCTCCGCGCACCCCCGAGAATCCGCACAACCAGTACCTGACCGTGGCCGCCGAGACGGGATTTCCCGGGGTCTTGTTGTTGGGAGGCCTCCTGGTCCTGTTCTTCCGCCGCGGCGGAACGGGTCGGGACCTGGAGACGGCCGGCCTGCTGGGTGCCGGAGCGGCCCATTGGGCCAACCAGATCTTCATCAGCTCGACCTTGTCCAGCGAGGTCCTGTGGGTCTTCCTGCTGGCCCGGGTCGCCTCCCGAGAGGCCCCATCCCAATCCACCCGGGCAGCCTCGCTGCCGCTGCGCGCGGGCGTCGGCCTGACCGGACTGGTCCTGCTGGTCGCACTGGCGTGGCTCTCGAGCCGGATCCTGGTTCACGAAAGGCTGGTCTGGCTGGGAGACCACGCCCGCTTCCAGGCCCGGGGCCTGGTCGAGTCCCGGCGGGTCACCGGAACAGAAATCCTGCCGCACTACCAGAGGGCCCTGGACAATTACCTGGAGGCCTCCCGAAACGCCCCGCCCTGGGAGAAGGGCCGCTCGGAGCTGCAGGTCGGACGCCTGTACGAGGAGATCTACCAGGACCTGACCGGGCGCCAGGCCGAACCCCTGAGGCTCAAGGCCCGGGAAGCCTATCACGCCGCCCTGGTGGCGGACCCGCTCTCCCCGACGGCCTGGGCTGCGATGGCCCGGATCCAGGCCCTCTCGCCCCAGCACCGGGCCGAGGCCTTGGCCCCGATGGACCAGGCCCTGACCCTGGATCCCCGGAACCCCGACTATCTGCTCCTGCGAGCCCGCATCCTCCAGGACCTGGGAAGACCCCAGGAAGCCCTGGAGGCCTGGCAGAGCGCCCTGGCCATCCGCCCCGACCTGGCCCGGGCCCTGCTCGGGATGGCCGAGAGCCTCCTGGCCCTGGGCCAGGAGCAGGAGGCCGAAGAGGCCCTGACCCGCGCCCTGGAACTCGAGCCCGCCCTCCGAGCCAGAGCCGACCAGATCCGCGCCAAACCGCGGGAGCCACGGGGGTCGAAGGAACTGCAGGGGGACCGGAGAAGGCTCGCAGACCCGGCCGGGATGGCCGAACCCCGCGCAGAGAGGGAAAGAACCGATGCCCAGAGAGGGCTGGTTTGAAGGCCAGGTCCTGGCCTTGCACCGCGACGAGCTTCTCGACGAGAACCCGGGCTGGCAGAAGTACCTGGCGGACGGCATGGTCCAGGCCCACGAGATTCTCGAACAGGAGGCCAGGATCACGGGCATGCTCCGGACCCTGGAGCCGAAGCTCTCGGACGCCCTCCACGAGGAGATCACCCGGATCCTCATGGAGTATGAGGTCCTGGTCAACATGGCCCTGATCCACGTCCCCTCCCTGGTGGCCGACCAGGGCGCCACAAGCCGGTGAGTTCCCTCCTGCCGCCCTCACCCTGCCGGGACGCCGACGCGACTCCAGGGATCGATCTGGGGCTTCCCCACGACTTCAACCTGGCCGAATTCCTGCTGAAGAGGGCCCTGGATTCCGGCTGGGCCGACCGGGTCGTCTTCGTGTGCCGGGACCGGGTGGTCACCTTCGGCGAACTGGCCGAGATGGTGAACCGGGCCGGGAACCTCCTGGCCGGCCTGGGGCTGCAGGCCGAACAGAGGGTCGGCCTGTACCTGGCCGACTCGCCGAACTTCGCCGCGCTCTTCCTGGGCGCCATCAAGATCGGGGCCGTTCCGGTTCCCTTCCACGGAATGCTGCGCCCCTACGAGTTCCGCTACCTCCTCCGGGATTCCCGGATTCGCGTGATGGTCGTGGATGCCGACCTCCTGGGCGAGCTGGGAGGGGCCCTCTCGGAGAGCCCCTGGCTCGAACATGTCCTGGTCTCGGGAACCTGTGCCGAGGGCCGCCATCCTTCCCTGGAGGATGGCCTGATGGACGCCTCCCCCGAGCTGCAGGCGGCGGCCACCACTCCGGACGACGCGGCCTTCTGGATCTACTCTTCGGGAGCCACCGGCTTTCCCAAGGCCGCGGTGCACCTGCACCACGACCCTCTGTATTGCTGCGAGGCCTTTGCCCGCTCGATCCTCGAGTTGAACGAGCAGGACGTGATCCTCTCGCTCCCGCGGATGTTCATGGCCTATGGCCTGGGCAACAGCCTCTTCTTCCCCCTCTGGTCGGGGGCCCGGAGCCTGCTCCTTCCCAGGCTCCCGAGTCCTGTCGAGCTTCTGGAGATCTGCCGGGCACACCGCCCGACCCTGCTCTTCCAGCCGCCTCCCGGTTATCGCGACCTCCTGGCGGCCGTCGAAGCGGGAACTCCGGCGGACCTCTCCTCGCTCCGGCTGTGCTGCTCGGCCGGCGAACCCCTGCCACCAGGCCTTCTGGCCCGATTCCAGGAGAGGTTCGGCCTGGAGATCCTCGATGGCCTGAGCTCCTCGGAGGCCCTGCACGTCTTCGTCAGCAACCGCCCTGGTCAGGTCCGGCCGGGCTCCTTCGGCAGGCCCGTGCCCGGCTACGCCATCCGCCTGGAGGACGAGGCCGGCCGCGAGGTGGCCCCGGGTGAGTTGGGGAACCTCCTGGTCCGCGGGGATTCCACCTCACCCTGCTTCTGGAACCAGCACCGCAAGACGGCGCGGACCATGCTGGGCTCCTGGCTGGTCACCGGCGACAAGTGCACCCGGGACGAGGACGGGTTCCTCTTCTACGCCGGCCGCTCGGACGACATGATCCGGGTGGCCGGGATGCTGATCTCGCCGGTGGAACTCGAACAGAACCTGCTGACGATGTCCGAAGTCCAGGAGGCGGCCGTGGTCGGCAGCGCCGACGAGCAGGGCCTGACCCGATTGCGGGCCTTCGTGGTCATCCCCCCGAACCTGGACCCCTCCCGGGAGCTGGCCGAGACCCTCCGGGCCCGCGCCAACGCGGATCAGCCACCCTGCCGGCAGATCCGCTGGCTGGAGTTTGTTCCCGAGCTGCCCCGGACGGTGACCGGGCGATTGCAGCGCTACAAGCTGCGCGAAGGCTGCTGAAGGACCTCGAAGCCTTCCGCCCCCCGGCCTCTCAGGAAGGCGGCTCCCAACCCGAGAGCCCCAGCCCCGGAGCGAACTTCTTGAAGAGATCGCGAAGCTTCCGCAGGTAGTAGGCGGGGTTCTCGTCGGGGTGGGCCGGGTCGTGATCGGTGAGAAGCCGGCAGTTCTCGTAGGCCCTCACGCTGGCCCGGTCCCCGGTGATGTAGTAGGAGACCGAGTCCCCGGCGCGCAGATCGCGTCCGGAGGCCAGGGCCAGCTCATAGGCAGCCGCCCGGTTGCGCGAGCCCGCCTCGATCTTCCGGCCGTAGTTCTCGGGGGACTCCGCGAGGATCTCGGTCCGAGCCAGGCTCTTGACGGGAATCCTGCGTTCCAGGAGGGCGCCGGCCACCCGGTCGAAGAGCGCCGGGATCTCGGGTGAGCGGTCCTGCAGGGCCAGGGTCAGCATCTCCTCCAGGGTCTGCCGCAAGAAGGGCTCCAGACTGCGAGAGCGCAGCCCCGATCCGCGCAGGGTCACCTTCCCCTCCAGGTCCAGCAGGGCATAGTTCTTCATCCGATGGCAGTACATCGAGCGGTAGCGTCCGTCCAGATCCACCTGGATCCCCTCGGGGAGCTCGCGGTTCAAGGCCTCCATGAGCTCCTCTCCGGAGGGGGCCCCCTCCCCGCTCGGAGGCACGAAGTAGATCCCGTCGGTATCGACCTCCAGGATTCGGGCTCCATGCCCCTTGAGCCAGTCGATCATCCGGGTCAGCAACTCCCGTCCCCGGGCCGTCACCTCGGCGGCGGCCTCGAAGTCGGCGAAATTGCCCTGGGCGAACCCCAGATAGCCGTAGAAGGAGTTGATCAGGATCTTGAAAGTGCTCTGCAGCCCCCCGTAGAACCGCCTTTCCTCCGGGTCCTGAGCCTGGCGTTCCAGTCCGCGGGCCTGAAGGCGGAACTCGCGCAACTGCTCCAGCATTCCCAGGAAGATGCCCAGGGAGTCGCCCTGGGGGCGGACCTTCCAGGTCAGCATCAAGGACGGGTACAGGGACTGGACGTCGCAGTGCAGGACCTCGTGGGCCAGGCCCTCGTGCTCCTGGGCGGTCAGCCCTCCGGCGAAGGGCTTGACCACCGGCCGCGGCGGGAGGGCCCGGCCCTGACGGAGGTATTCCCGCAGGAAGAGGCTGTTGATCCGGGTGGCCGTGCCCCGCAACACGACGTTCTGGTAGGAATAGGGAAAGATCTGCGACTGCAGGA
Source organism: bacterium (assembly GCA_022839105.1). Taxonomy (GTDB): domain Bacteria; phylum Vulcanimicrobiota; class Xenobia; order Xenobiales; family Xenobiaceae; genus Xenobium. The sequence continues at coordinate 3,344 of JALHDH010000105.1, read as the reverse complement.
AGTAGGGGTAGGACAGCACCTCGGCCACCTGGCGCAGCTCGGCCGCCTCCTCGAGCAGGCCCTGCTCGGCTCGGGGACGGTCCTTCCGGAAGAGCCGCGAGCGCTCCCAGTCGCCCAGGGTCTCGCCGCTCCCTCCAACCCCCAGGAGGCGGGCCACCTCGCCGAGCTCGGTGGATTCCAGCTCGCGAGTGGAGACATCGTGCAACTGGGCCAGGATCCAGGTATCCAGCAGCTCCCGACCGGACAGATCCCAACGCGGGTAGTCCAGGGTCCGCTCGGCGATCTGCATCCTGGACTGGCGCGAGCGCGGGATGGCCCTCCCCCGCCCCAAGGTCAGCCGGACCTTGTGGTGGCGGGCCCGGCTGGCCAGGAAAGGCAGGACGAGCTTGAAGAGGTTGTGCCCCTCCAGGACATCCGGGTCGAAGGCCTCGACCCTCTGCAGCAGGGCTTCCAGCATTCCCTTCTCGCCCAGTTCCGCGGCCGAGAGGATCTCCGGGTTTCCGTCCGGATCCACCAGGGCCAGGGCCAGGATCGGATCCCGATCGGGCTGGCTGAACTCCAGGCCCTCGGGCACCTCGGCCGCCAGGTGGATCTGCATCCGGCGCAACTCGCCGAAGGCCATGCCCCCGAAGAAGGTCCGCCCGGTCCAGAGCAGGTACTGGTGGACCGCGTCCGGCATGAAGAGCTGAGGTGAGTCGGGGTGGCCGGCGCTGAGTCCGGAGGCCGAGACCAGATGCCGGCTCAGGCTGCGCAGCTCCGCCATGTCGGGAACCCGGACCAGGGTCCCGAACTCCCCCCCTCCTTCCAGGGTGAGGGTCTGGAACGGGCCCCGATAGCCGAAGAGCAGGTCCGGCTCGGCCAGCCACAGGAAGGGCTCGAAGGGCTCCTCGCGGAGGACGGCCTTCCCGCCCTCCCGCCACCAGGTGCTCAGATGGCCCTTCTTCAGGTCGTCGGCGGCCAGCAGGCCCGGCGCCCGATCCCCCCCGAAGAGGGCCGGGTTCTCGGCAAAGGGGAGTCCGTCCAGGGAGAGTCTTCGGTTCATGGTCTGGGGACCTTGCCCACCACGGCCGGGTTCCCTGCCGGAGGGGACCCGGGAGTCAGAGCACTTCGGCGAGTTCCGCCAGCACCTCCCGAGCCGAAGCGCAGCGCCGCTGGGGGTCCTTCTCGAGGAGACGGGCCAGGAGCCGATGGACCCTCCAGGGCACCAGGACCTCGACGGGGAGGGCTGGAACCGGCGCCTCCAGGTGCTGACGAAGGACCTGGTCGGGGGGGTCGCCCTGGAAGGGGGGCCTGCCGGCCAGCATCTCATACAGGACGCATCCCAACGAGTACAGATCCATCCGGGGGTCCGCCAGGTGCCGATCGCGGAGGCGCTCGGGGGCCAGATAGGCGGGTGTCCCCCACCCGGGGCCTCCGCCTCCCCGGCGCCGTTCGTGACAGACCGCCGAGATCCCGAAATCCATCACCTTCACGGCCTTCTGGCAGGTCAGGAAGATGTTGGCGGGCGAGATGTCCCGATGCACCACGCCGCGGTGATGAGCCCAATCCAGGGCGTCCGCGATGGCTCGGGCCACGGCCAGGGCCAGCCCGGGCTCCAGTCGGCCTTCCTCGTGCAGCCAGGAACGCAGGTCGCGGCCCCGCAATCGCTCCATGGCGAAGAAGGGGACCTCGAGGGCGTCGGGCAGGCGATAGGCCCCCGCCAGGTAGACCCGCACGATGGACGGATGGCGCAGGCTGGTTCCCAGTTCGGCTTCGCGCCGAAAGGCGACCACGAACTCGAGGTCCCTGAGCAGACCCCGATGGGGGATCTTCAGGGCGGCCTCGGCCCGGTCGGGTCCCCGGGCCGCATAGACGGTGGCGGTGCCCCCGTCGCCCAGGATCTCGCCGATCTCGAAGCCGGCCAGCTTCCGTTCGGGGGGCAGCGGCGCCGGCCGGGAATCCTCCAGCAGCGCGGCGGGTCTCCTCCACCAGGCCCGGAAGCCCTCCATCCTCAGGTCGGCTCGGACTCTTCGGGGTCCGAGAGGCCCGAGGGTTCCGAGCGCTCGTCCGAGGGCGGACCGATCCGGACATGGTCGCCGGGGCGGCCCACCTGCCAGCGGGTGTCCAGCCGAAGTCGGATGTCCCCGGCCAGCTCCAGGACATCCCCCAGGGCCAGCTCCACCTCCTGACCGGCCCGCACCACGAGGTCGCGGACCCGGACCTCGCTCCTGGGGTCCTTGTGCCTGTAGATCACCCCGGCAGGGCGGACCTCCACGAATCCGTGGGTGGGAGCCAGACGCCGGTCATCCACCCGCAGATCGCTCTGAGGGTTGTAGCCCAGGCTGTTGATCTGGCGGACCAGGGGAAGTTCGAGGTCGCCATGGTAGAGCGAGAGCCGATCCACCCGCGCCTGGATCGGCAATTGCTGGAAGCAGACGACCGTCCTTTCAAAGCTGAAGCGATCTCCGCTGAAGACCTGGACCTCCTCGCCCGGGGTCACCAGCTCCCAGTTGTGGCTGAAGGACATGGTCGCATCGGCGTTGAGAAGCCAGATCTCCCCGTCCCGGAACCGGAGCTCGAGCCGGGGCGCGTGCTGGTCGGGCAGTTCCAGATCCGCCGGCGCAGGCCCCAGGATGACCGGCTCCTCGAGGCCCTCCGGGTCGAGCCAGAGCCGGGTTCCCCGACGGGCTCCGGACAGCACCTCCAGCAGGTACTCCTGGTCCCCCCTCCAGCACGGCTCGGCCTCGGGGTTCACCTGGGCGAGGAGGGGATGCAGGAGCTCGAGGGGCTCCTTGCCCTGGACCTTCTCACGCAGGATCCCGGCCTGTTCGGCGCGGGTCGCCATCAGCACCGCTGCGCCGCAGACCAGCAGGCTGCCGGGAAGAAGCGGGACTCCCTCGGGGTCGTTGAGGACGACTTTTCGGACCAGGCCCGGACGGCAGGTCAGCAGGCGCAAGGGGTGGCCCGAGGGGCCCGGATGAACCGTGAAGCCCTCACCGTCCCAGTACAGGTCGGCCTGGGCGTCGCCGGCTCCGGGCACGAAGAGGCCGGGGACATCCGAGGTCAGGAGGCTCTCGCGTACGGCCAGGTGGGTGTAGTTCAAGGGCAGGATCGCCCCGGCCGAGGGGCCGACCAGACAGACCAGATACAATCCGCTCTGGATCGAGCGCACCACCTCGGCCCGCGGCCGGTGCCCCTCGTGGGTGCAGTGCTGCAGGCGGCAGACCAGGCTGCCCAGCTTGATCAGGTCGCCCACCTCCAGCATGTGGCTTCCCGTCACCTGCAACCCGTTCACCACGGTGGCGTTGGTGCGCGAGCGGTGCTCCAGGACGTAGCGCGAACGTCGGGCATCCCATTCCAGGTGG
>JALHDH010000104.1 GCA_022839105.1 bacterium | reverse complement strand
CGACACCGTCAAGAAGACCCATCCGGCGGTGGTCAAGGAGGTCATCCCCGACGCCCTCTCCCTGGGCGAGGTCCAGAAGGTCCTGCAGAACCTGGTCAAGGAGCGCGTCTCGATCCGCGACCTGGTCTCGATCCTCGAGACCATGGCCGACCATGTCCACATGACCAAGGACCCCGAGATGCTGACCGAGTTCTGCCGCGTCGCCCTGTCCCGGGTGATCTGCAAGGAGTACTCGAACAACGAGGGGACCATCAACGTGATCACCCTGGACCCCCAGATCGAGCAACTGGTGCAGAGCGCGATCCAGCGGACCGACATGGGCTCCTTCCTGACCCTGGATCCCAACGTGGGCCAGGAGATCCTCCAGGCCATCTCCCAACAGGTGAACACCCTTCAGGAACGTGGGCTCCAGCCCATCCTGCTGGTGGCCCCCCAGGTCCGTCCGGCCCTGCGCAAGCTGACCGAGCGCTCGTTCCCGACCCTGGTGATCCTCTCGTGGAACGAGATCGCCCCCAAGGTCAACGTGAACTCGGTCGGCATGGTGGCCTTCTGAGGATCCCGCGCGGGGTGGCCCGCGGCATGACCCGGAACCCCGAATCCCATCCAGAACGGAGGATTGCCCGGTGCCCGAATGGTTGAACCTGGACCCGACCCTGACCGAAGAGCGCAACCAGGAGCTGACCCGGGACGTGCTGGGCCGCCTGGAGCGGCACGTACACCCCATGCTGGCCCGGAACCTGCGCCTGCTGAACGAGGAGTTCATCGAGTGGCGTTCCGAGGGGTGCTTCGTCTACGATCCCCTGGGCCAGCCCTACTTCGACGCGGTCGGGGCCGGGGGCGTCTTCGCCCTGGGCCACTCCCACCCCGAGGTGGTCCAGGCCGTGCGCCGCCAACTGGATCGCGGCGGCCTCTCCGTCCGCACGGGTCTGGTCCCCGGCCAACTGGAGCTCCTGGAGCGCCTGTCGCGTCTGGTGCCGGGCCGGTTGCCCTACGGGTATGTCGGGTCCACCGGCACCGAGGCCATGGAGGCAGCCCTGAAGCTGGCCCGCCTGACCACGGGCCGCCCGGGCCTGGTCGGGATGCAGATGGGCTATCATGGGATGTCCGTGGGGACTCTGTCCATCAGCGGAATCTCCTACTGGCGGGAAGGCTTCGCGCCGCTCCTGGAACCCGTGAAGCTGGTGCCCTTCGGAGATCTCCAGGCCGCCCGGGCCGCCATCGACTCGACCACCGCCGCCGTCTTCCTCGAGCCGGTCCAGTGGGCCTCGGCCTGCTCGGTGGCCTCCCCGGAATACCTCCAGGGCCTGCGCCGGATCTGCGACGAGGCCGGCGCCCTGCTGATCCTCGACGAGATCCAGTGCGGCCTGGGGCGGACGGGTCGCTGGTTCGCCGCCGAGCACTCCGGGGTGGTCCCGGACATGATCTCGGTGGGCAAGACGCTCTCGGGCGGAGTCATGCCGGTCTCGGCCCTGATGTTCAGCCAGCGCGTCCAGGAGGCGGCTCTCAGCCGCCCCCTCTTCAACAACTCAACCTACGGAGGCAATCCCCTGGCCTGCGCGGCAGCCCTGGCCACCCTGGACGTGTTGGAGCATGAAAACCTGATCCCCCGCGCGGCAGCCCTGGGAGAACGCCTCGAGGCCGGTCTGGAAACGCTGCGCGCCGCCTTCCCGTCGCTGGTCTCCGGCCAGCAGGGCCAGGGCCTGATGCGCTGCGTGCTCACCCGGGATCCGCGCTACGGGCTGATGATCTCGACCCTTTTGATGAAGAAGCATCGGATGATCCTGCCCAGCATGTCGCACGCGCCGCATGTCCTGCGGATGTCGCCCCCCTTCATCTGCACCGAGGCCGATATCGACCGGATCCTCGAGGCGCTACGCGAATCGTGTTCAGAGGTCCGCTCCCTGGGTCTGCCCGGGATCGACCGCTATATCCGGGAGATCGGACAGAAGCTGGCCGAAGGTTCCTGAGCCGAGATTCCCAGAAGCCCCACCCTCGAATCGGGAGGTCCAAACCCCATGGAGACGCGCATCGGTCTGACCCCGGAAGAGATGATCAGCATCTTCAACCGGATGTATCTGGATGTCTGGGACCGGACCCGGGAACGGGTCAACTGGGAGTGCGGGCGGATCTCCGAGCAGATCTCCGCCGGCAAGGAGGTCGACATCGGCAACTGGATCGTCGAGGTCCTGGAGGTCGTCGTCACCGCCGCCCGCGACGGAGTGATCCTGACCATGTACGAGAACAACGAGAAGATCTGCGAAGACCTGCGCCAGGCCGGGATCCGCCTGCCTGAGGCCTCCCTCGAGCCCGGCCTGCTGAGCGGGCCCGAAGAAGTTTCCGAGGCGGATTGACCTTCACCCCTTTACTTCGGCCCGGTTGCTCGTGATAATAGGCTCAAGGTAGAGTTCCAGAAAAGGGAGGTGTCCCATGATCGGACAAGCCAATTCCGTCGCCCAGTTCCAGATGTTCATGTCGGACTTCCAGCAGGCCCAGACGATCCAGACGCAGATCGGCGCCGACGCGCAGAAGCAGCAGATGGAGCGCTGGAAGATCCTGCAGGACACGCAGACCAAGATCTTCGAGATCCAGCAGGACGTCACCGTGAACAAGGCCAAGACCCAGGACAAGATGTTCAACAAGTGGGATGAGTACATCCGCTCCTAGAGCATCCGGTTCCCGGTTCTTCTAGCAGGACGGCCCGAGGCGACTCGGGCCGTCCTTGTTCTGTCCGGCTCGCGGCGTTCAACTCCTGGAAACCTCCCGTCCATTTCCCGGCAAGATCCCGGCAAGATCCCGGTGGAGGGCCGCCCTCTAGGATCAGGAAGGGCCGGAGAGCATCCGGCCCGGAAAACCCGGGAGGTGCGAGATGATCGGACAAGCCAATTCGGTCGCCCAGTTCCAGATGTTCATGTCGGACTACCAACAAGCCCAGACGATCCAGGCCACGACCGCCATGGAGGCGCAGAAGCAGCAGATGGAGCGCTGGAAGATCATGCAGGACACGCAGACCAAGATCTTCGAGATCCAGCAAGAGGTCACCGTGAACCGGGCCAAGACCCAGGACAAGATGTTCAACAAGTGGGACGACTACATCAAGTCCTGAGCCAGGACTGCTTCGAGTCGGCCGGGCGCTGGGGCGTTCCGGCCTGCCCCCATCCCCCGGCTGGAGGTCCCAGCCCATGCGATGTGAGATTCTCGGGGCCGGCCCCTCGTGGCCCCGACTCCAGATGGATTCGGCACCAATCCCGCAGCCCGGGTGGCCCGGCGACGAGTTCCGGCCCGGTCCGGAAGGGAGCGAGCCGCCCCGAACCGCGGCCGCGCCTCGGCCGGTTCCGGGCCCCCGCGAACGGGAAGCCCTGGACAAGGAGAAAGAACAACAAGACCGGCTCCTGGCCGAACAGATCTACGCCCGGATGCGGGCCGATCGGGCCCTGGTCCAGGCCCGCCTGGCCGCGATGGCCCAGGACCTGCAGACCGAGATCTTCAGGATCTTCCAGGAGGTCCTGATCCGCCGGCGCAAGGTGCACGACGCGATCCTGGCAAGCTGGCACAAGGTCCTGCTGGGTTGACCCCGAGGGCCGGTCTTCAGGATCGCTGGCGACCGGCTCCCGGGCGACCTTTAACACCCCCGCAACATTTCCACCTTCCTGCCTCCGTCCCGGCCGGCTATAATGGGAGCACACTCGCTTACTGGTGGAATCCCATCCGCCAGTGGCTCTTAGCCAAGGAGGCCCCATGGCCGGCCCTCAGAGTATCAACTCCGCCTCGATCCCCCAGCGATCCTTCGAAAACAACCTCCAGCAGGTGGGCGGTCAGCGCCAACTGGTCAACCGCCGGGCCGTGGAGACTCCGGCCGAGAGCGAAGACCACGTCCACCTCACCCAGGACCACGTGAGCCTGGCCCATGAGGCCTCCCAGAACGCTGCCCACGTCGGGGCGCTGCGCGATGAGGATTCCGAGCCCCTCATGCTGCCCGCTCCCGAAGAGGAGGCCACGAACCTTCCGGCCGTGATCGACCAGCCTGGCCGGGCCCTGGTCCCCGTCCAGGACGAGGTCCTGACCGGCGAGATCGTGGAAGCCGACTGGGAGCCCGCCTATCCCGGAACCCCCGAACAGGGGCTGAGCCCCTACATGCCGGGCGGACCGGGTGGGCCGGGTGGACCTTCCGGTCCGGGTGGGCCGGGCGGACCGGGTGGGCCGGGCGGGCCCGACGGGCCGGGTGGCCCCTACGGCCCCTATGGAGGCCCCAGCCAGGCGGATGCCGCCCGGAACTACCAGCAGTATCAGCAGGAGCAGGAAGAGGTCCAGAAGATCTTCGCCCAGATGATGTCTGATCGCCAGAAGTGGATGATGGAGATGTGGAAGATCATGCAGGACACCCAGACCAAGATCTATGAGATCATGACCAGTTCCCTGCTGTATCGTCAGCAGGTCTCCGACAAGATGAGCGCCCTGTGGTCGGAGACGATGCGCGCCTCCTGATCCTGCCCCACTCCAGGAAGAGAAGGCCCGATCCGATCGGATCGGGCCTTCTTCGTTCCCTCTGGGGTGCCGGCGAAGGCTACATCAGGCTGGAGGCGTCGCTGGACATCTCTTCGAGCTTGCGGCGATTCTCGCGGTTGATCCGCATCGCTTCGTTGATGGACTCGTTGCCCTGGCGCACCAGGTCCAGCCCCTCCTGGAGATGGACCGGATCGGAATCCGCCACGAATTCGAACATCCGCTGGACTCCCTGGTTGTACAGGTCGATCCCCGTGTAGCCCACCTCGAGCTCCTCACGGAAATCCTCGGCTGCCTCGTCCGGGATGGGGATCTCCCGAATCGCCCGTTCCTTCTCGGCCAGGATGGCCGCCGTCTCTTCCAGAAACCGACCGAGCTCCTCGGGGTTCCATTCACCAGAGGCAGCCCGGGCGGCGGCCGCCTCGATCTGCTGAAGACGATCGTGAATCGGAGGCATCTCGGGCTCGACCTCCTGCGGGGTCTGGAGGACCCGCGGCAACTGAGCGTTGCACTTCGAGCAGTAGTTGGCTCCTTCAGAGTTCTGGAAGCCGCACTTGACGCAGAGCAAGGAAGACCTCCCGGCTGCTTATCCACAGGTCCACCGGGCTTCGTCCAGGTTTCTTCGGACTCCTGCAGGAGACCGGACCCGGGGGCAGGGGAGTCTCCGACGGATGGCCAATTCTCACCGGGGTACCCGCAAGCGGTGCCATGAGGAGTTCAGATGAAGCTGCGAACCTTGGCCGTGATGGCCTGCCTGCTGACCAGCCTGGTCCTGGCCTGGAACCGCGAGGCGTCGGGCGCTCCCGACCAGGGGCTCGATCCCCGGGCCCTGGTCGATCGCCTGTACACCGTGGCCGGCCAGTTGCCCGTGCGCGACATGATCGTCGAGATGGAATGCAGCGACGCCAGTCTCGATACGGGGAACCTGGTCCCCACCGGGAAGGACAAGACCTACTACAAGTTCCCCAACAAACTGCGAATCGACTCGGTGATCCGGGACCCCGGTGGCCCCATGGACGGCCGCCAGGTGATCACCATCCGCGACGGCACCAATGCCTGGCACTTCGTCAGCACGGGCCAGTATCCGGTCAAGAAGGCGCCCGACCCGCCCAGTCCGACCCTGAACCTTCCCTACAACCTCCAGCGCTATCCCCAGGACAACGCCCGGAAGTACGAACTGGGGGGAAGCCAGACCATCGACGGCGTGGCCACCCGTGCGGTGAAGATCACCAACCCTCATGATCCCCAGGATCTCCGGGTCGTCTACATCGACGTCCAGCGCAACGTCCCCCTGCGGCTGGAGATGCAGATCCCCAGCGAGAAGGGCGGCGCCCCCATCAAGAAGAGGGTCGACTACAAGGATATCCGCCGCCTGGATGACGGGCGCTACATGCCCTTCATGTTGGAGATCTACGAGAACGATCGCCTGCAGAAGGTGCGCGTCTACTCCGGCATCAAGGTCAACGTGGGGCTTCAGGACTCGCTCTTCCAGCCGATGAGCGGCCTGATGCGCTGAGGCGCCCCCCCGGAAGAAGGCCAAGCCCCCCGTTGCGAGGCCCTCGCAGCGGGGGGTCCTGCTTATCGGGAAGGTCCCTCGTAACCGACCTGGGCCAGGAATTCCTCGGCGGCCTCCTGGTAGGTCTGGAAGGTCCTCCAGTTCATCGAGACCGCTTGGTTGAGCCGGCTGTTGGCCTGCGTGGCCAGGGCCAGGGCGCGATCCAGATCCTCCGAGTCCCGATTCTGCTCCCAGGCGCGCAGGAGCGTGAGAGCCTCCAGGAACCCCTGGATCCCGTGCCGGCCTGCCAGGAGCTCCTCGCGGACCTCGGCCTCCATGTCCTGGGGAATCTCCAGGCGTTCCAGTTCCTCCAGGACCCGGCTCAGGCGGGCCTGACGGGCTTCAATCCGTCCGAGGAACTCGGAAGGCTCGATGTCCTGGGAGCGCAACTCCAGCGTCCAAAGGCGCAGCTCCTCCAGAGGCCCGCTCATGGAGGGGGGCGGCTTGCGCTCGGGAAGGGGGGACCCACAGGATTCACAGGTGGGACCGGGGGCGGAAAGGTAGCGGCATTCAGGGCAGAACACATCCGGCGGATTCCCCGGAGCCGGGCCCGGATCCTGCCCGCCAGCAATCCGCAGGGCGGCACAGGAGGAATCGACCGGACCGGAGGCGAACCCGGGGCGAACCCTTGAATGATCTTTCAAGAGAGCGGTCGATGCACGCGCCGGGACGGCGACTCTGGCATCCCCTCGAGCGGGCTTCCGGGAAGGCTCTCTTCCCGACCCGCGCCCCGATGAGCGCGCCTCTTGCGATGAGCCGGCTCACGACCTGGAGGTACTCAGTGCAGTTTGGAAAGTTCGCGGCGGCAGCCGTTCTGGCCCTGATCCTGGCGGGGAGCCCTCCCGCAAGCGCCGACATCGTGTACTCGGTGCGATCCGGAGACACCCTGGACTCGATCGCCGCCCGTCACGGGCTGAAGACCGACCAGATCCTGCAGGCCAACCCCGGCCTGAAGCCGGATTCCTCGCACCTGGAGGAAGGTCTGGTCATGGTCCTGCCCGTCGAGGAGGACCAGGATCTGGCCGTTGAAGGATCGGAAGCCAGGCCGCCCGCCCCGATGGTGGTCCGGATCCAGCAGACGGCAGGCGCCTCGGGCGAGGCCGAGGCCAGTCGCGCCGGCGACCGCCACCGCGCCAACCAGTTGGCCAGCCGTCGAGGCAGCATGCTCCACTCCTTGCTGGGCAACGCGCGACGCTTCATGGGCACCCCCTACTCGATGGGCGCCACCGGGAACGGAGCCTTCGACTGCTCGGGCTTCGTCATGCGCGTCTTCTCGATGCACGGGATCCGGCTTCCCCGGACCGCGGACGTCCAGTTCTCGGTGGGGCAGAAGGTCCAGCGTGGACAAGAGCAGCCCGGCGACCTGGTCTTCTTCGAGACCTACCTCCCCGGTCCGTCCCATGTGGGCATCTACGTCGGCAACGGCGCCTTCATCCACGCCTCCTCCAGCCGGGGCGTCACCGTCAGCAACCTGGGCGACTCCTACTACAAACCCAGGTACCTCGGAGCCAAGCGCGTCTTCTAGGAGCCTTCAAGACCCCGCTCTCCCCGCGAACCGGCGGCAGGTCCCCCTCGGACCCCGCCGGTTTGCTTTACAGCCTCCTCAGGGTTGGCGATAATCAGGGCATCTCCATCGAGTCGAGGCGGCCGTGCAGGTTGAGAAGATCCTCCAGAGTGTCACCCGGCGCCAGGACGACGGGCTGGACATGCTCTTCATCCACGTCGACAGCTTCTACAGCCTGTACTACTCGCTCTTCAACGCCGGATTGCTGTCCATCGCCACGGTCTGCCGGGAGGCCGGATTCCGGGTGAAGTGCCTGTCCACGGCCGACCTCTTCGGCCTGACCCCGGCGGCCCTGAAGAACTTCATCCAACGGACCCGTCCCGCCCTGGTGGGTTTCTATACGCTCTCGGACAATATCCAGGCCGTCGAACGCTACGCCACCTGGTTGAAGGCCTGGCACCCCGAATGCCGGGTGGTCCTGGGAGGCCCCCTGGCCAATATCGACCCTGAGGGGCTCCTCTCGCGCCCCTGCTTCGATCTCGCCGTCCGCGGAGAAGGCGAATTCGTGATGCGGGAACTCGGCGAGCACTTCCTGCGCGGGAAGGGCCGCCTGGAAGAGATCGACGCGCTGACCTTCAAGCAGGACGGAGTGGTGCGGACCAACCCCCGGGTCCAGACCATCCGGAACCTCGACGAACTCCCCTTCCCCGACCAGGACCTGCTCGGGGTCCGCCACGGCTTCCACATCTCGACGGGCCGGGGTTGCCCCTACAAGTGCGCCTTCTGCTTCCAGAAGGTCCATGAAGGGCCCTTCCGCTTCCGCAGCGCCCCCAACGTGGTGGCCGAGATCACCTCGCGCCTCGAGAAATACAACGTCAAGAGCTTCTACATCACCGACGACGTCTTCGCGGTGAACTACGCCCGGGTCCGCGAGATCAGCCGGCTCCTCAAGCAGTATCGCGCCAATACCGGGCGCGACTTCGTCTTCTTCTGCGAGGGCCGCGCCGAGGTCCTCCACCGCCATCCCGACATGATCGACATGCTGGTCGAGGCCGGCATGGCCCGCCTGCAGATCGGCATCGAGACCGGCAACCAGCAGATGCTCGACGAGTATCGCAAGAAGCTGCGCCTCGAGCACGTGGTCTCGACGGTCCAGCACGCCAACCGGGTGGGGGGCCTGACCGTGGCCGGCAACTTCATCCTCGGTGGGCCCCACGAGACCGAGGAGACCTTCCGGCAGACCCTGGACTTCGCCACGGCTCTGCTTCGCGAGGCCCCGGGCGTCTTCGAGTGCGTGAACTCCTTCCTGACCCCCCTTCCCGCCACCGCGATCGCCGAAGATCCCGGTTCCTTCGGCCTGCGCATCCTGGACACCGAGTTCTTGACCGGGATGACCCTCAACGACGCCTGGTGCGAAACCGAGGCCCTGGACCGCAATCGGCTGCGGGCCCTGGACCGGGTCTTCCAGGGGGAGATCCACCGCACGATGGCCCGGCTCCTCCCCGAGCTTCCCTTCAGGACCGTCGAGGACCACTTCCGCTGGGCCCGGAAGTACCGGCTGAACACCTACTACTACCTGGATCACCTTTCCCGCTCCGAACTCCTGGACCACTACTTCCTGTTCCACTCCAGCCCCCGCTTCCGGCGCCTGGAGGAAATCCCCCGCGAGGAGTTCCCCGACTGGATCCCGACCCGGACCATCGAGCGCCGGGAATACTCGGCCGACGGGAGACGCCTGTGCCTCCGGGGAGACTTCGGCCGGCGCGCCTTCCTCAGCCGCCCCCACGAGATCCGGATCTTCGAGTATTCCGCCTCGAAACTGACGGCGGGGCAGATCGCCCGACGAATCCAGGAGGAGTTCGGGGGGGACAGGACCCCCGACGAGATTCTCGACCGCTGGATGCTCCCGCTCTATCGCAGGCTGGAGAAGCGCTTCCAGGTGGTCTTCCAACAATGATCCCGCCACCGGAAGGCGAAATTCCCCCGCTGCACGACGAGGAGGTAGGCATGTCCGCCCAGGTTTCCAAGGAGGACCGGCTCCTGGCCGCCCTCAGCTATCCCTTCTGGCCCCTGGCCTTCCTGATCATGAACCTCTCCCCGGTGCTCCGGCGCCAGGGCTTCGTCCGCTACCACGCCTTCCAGGCTTTCTTCCTGGGGATGGGGATCTGGCTGGGGATGATCGTCCTGGGCAGCCTGGCCGACTTCCTGGGCCGCTTCCTGTGGCCCATCGGCCTGCTCTACCACTTCGTGCACAAGCTCCTGGGCCTGGGCGCCATGCTGATCACCGCCTGGAGCAGCTTCCAGGCCTGGAAGGGCAACAAACACGTCCTCCCCTGCCGGATCTCCGAATGGACCCGGTTCTTCGCCGAGGAGATCCCCGCCCCGGAATCGTCCTCCCCCGACGCGAGCGCCACTCGGGACCTGGTAGAGCGGATCTGCGAGCCGCCCTCCGCCCCCCGGGCCGGGTCGGAACGGATTTCGGACGGAGAGCCCCGGGCTTGAGCGCCCAGGTCCTGATCTATACCGACGGGGCCTGCTCGGGGAATCCGGGCCCTGGAGGGTGGGCCGCGCGCATGATCCATCCGGGTTCGGGCAAGACCCTGGACCTGAGCGGAGGCGAGCCTTTGACCACCAACAACCGGATGGAGCTCACCGCGGCCCTGAAGGCCCTGGAGGCCCTGAAACGCTCCGTCCGGGTGGAACTCTACTCCGACTCGCAGTACCTGGTCCGGGCCTTCAACGAGGGCTGGCTGGATCGTTGGCGTTCCAATGGCTGGCGCACGGCCTCCAAGAAGCCCGTCGAGAACCAGGACCTCTGGGAGCTCCTCCTCGAGGCCGCCTCCAGGCACCGGGTCCAATGGCGCCACGTGGCCGGGCATGCCGGCCATGAGCACAACGAGGCCTGCGATCGCCTGGCCCGCGAGGAGGCCTTGAGGTTTCGTCCCAAAGGGGGCCATGCTATAGTCTCGCTTGTCCCCACGCGGAAGTGGCGGAACTGGCAGACGCGCAGGACTCAGGATTCTGTGGGGTAAAACCCGTGAGAGTTCGAATCTCTCCTTCCGCACCAAGAGCCCCTCTCGAGGGGCTCTTCTGCTTTTCCGGGTTCGCGGAGGAGGCCGGGATTCTCCCGCAGAATGCGTGCCGCCATGTCACGCCCCTCACGCTCCACCCACCGCAAGCGGGAACTCCCCCGCCTCCTGCAGCCGCGCTCGTGGTCCGTTCCGGATCTCCAGGATCTGGAAGAGGAACGAGAGCTCGACCTGATCCCGGTCAAGGAGGTGGTCCTGTTCCCCCACCTGATCCTCCCCCTCCTGGTCGGCCGCGAGCGCTCCGTCCGGGCCCTGGAGCGCGCCCTGGAGGCGGAACGGGGGCTGGTGGTGGTGACCCAGAAGGACCCCTCCCAGGAGGATCCCGCCCGCCGGGATCTCCATTCCACCGGAACCTACTGCTCGATCCTGCAGGCCCTGCGGCTGCCCGACGGGGGGTACCGCGCGGTGGTCCAGGGCATCGCCCGGGTCCGCATCCAGAAGACGCTGCAGTCTCGCCCCTGCTTCAAGGTCCTGGCCCGGACCCTGGAAGAGACGGTTCCCTCCGAACGGGAGGGCGAGAACGCCATGCAGGTGGTGATGAACCAGTTCCGCCAGGCGGTGGAACTGGGCAAGATGATTCCCCCCGAGCTGGTGGTGGCCGTCCTCAACATCGAGGACCCCGGCCACCTGGCGGACGTGGCCGCCTTCCACCTGGACCTGTCGCTGGCCGAGAAGCAGGCCCTCCTCGAGACCGTGGACGTGGCCGAACGGCTGCACCGGGTCTCGGTCCACCTCTCCCGAGAGCTGGAGATCCTCAAGATCGAGAACCGGATCCAGAGCCGGGCCGAACGCGAGATGGAGAAGGGGCATCGCGAGTACTTCCTTCGCCAGCAGCTCAAGGCCATCCAGGAGGAGCTCGGACACGCCGACGAGGAGCAGGAGGAGGTGGCCCAGATCTCAGAGGAGATCCGCGCCGCCGAGATGCCCGAGGAGGTCCAGGCCCACGCCCTGAAGGAACTGCGCAAGCTGGAGCGCATGAACCCGATCTCGCCCGAGCGGGGGGTCCTGCGGACCTGGCTGGACTGGATGATCCAGTTCCCCTGGAGCCGCATGACCGAGGACCGCCTGGACCTGGCGGCGGCCCAGAAGATCCTTGAAGAGGACCACTACGGCCTGGAGGACGTCAAGGAGCGAATCCTCGAGTTCCTGGCCGTCCGCCAGCTCAAGGGGACCCACAAGGGGCCGATCCTGTGTTTCGTGGGCCCTCCAGGAGTGGGCAAGACCTCTCTGGGGCGCTCGGTGGCCCGGGCCCTGGGCCGACAATTCAACCGGACCTCGCTGGGCGGAGTCCGGGACGAGGCCGAGATCCGGGGGCATCGCCGGACCTACGTGGGAGCCCTGCCCGGCCGGATCATCCAGGCCCTGTGCACGGCTGGATCGCGAAATCCGGTGATCGTCCTGGACGAGATCGACAAGGTCGGAACGGATTTCCGGGGCGACCCCTCGGCAGCCCTTCTCGAGGCCCTGGATCCTGAGCAGAACCACGAGTTCAAGGACCATTATCTGGCCGCCCCCGCCGACCTCTCGGCGGTCATGTTCATCCTGACCGCCAACGTCCTGGACACCATCCCTCCGGCCCTGAGGGATCGGATGGAGGTGATCCGGATCCCCGGATACACCGAGGACGAGAAGGTCCATATCGCCAGCGACTTCCTGATCCCCCGGCAGAGGCAGGAGCATGGCCTGAAGGAGGCGCAGTTCGGCCTCGAGGAGGAGACCCTCCTGCGGATTCTCCGCGAGTACACCCGCGAGGCCGGAGTGCGCAACCTGGAGCGCGAGATCGCCCGACTCTGTCGCAAACGCGCCCGGCAGATCGTCGAGTCGCGCAGCCCCCGCAAGCGGATGAGACTCCTGAAATCCGAAGACCTGCCCAAACTGCTGGGGGTGCCCCGCTTCCGATGGGGTTCCGAGGATCCCGGACAGAACCTGCCCGGAGCCGCAAGAGGCCTGTCCTGGACCCAGGCGGGAGGGGAACTGCTGACCATCGAGGCCAGCCTGATCCCGGGTCGGGGGCGCCTGGTCCTGACCGGGAGCCTGGGCCAGGTCATGAAGGAGTCGGCCCGGGCGGCGCTCTCCTGGGTCCGCTCCTACGCCGGCCGCAAGGGGTTGGACTTCGACTACTACAAGCACGACTTCCACCTGCACGTCCCGGAGGGGGCCATCCCCAAGGACGGCCCCTCGGCGGGGGTGACGATGGCCTGCGCCTTCCTCTCGGCGATCCGGAATCGCCCGGTGCGCTGGGATCTGGCCATGACAGGGGAGATCACCCTGCGGGGCCGGGTCATGCCCGTGGGCGGAATCAAGGAGAAGGTCCTGGCGGCCCACAACTCCGGAATCCACCAGGTGATCCTGCCCGCCGAGAACGCCCGGAACCTCGAGGAGATCCCCGAACCCATCCGCAAGAAGATGCGCTTCACCTTTGCCGAGCGCATGGAGCAGGTCCTCGAGCAGGCCCTTCCCGAATAGACCGGCGATGCGCTACGGATTGGTTCGCCTGACGCCCGGGGTCCGCAACGTGATGGTGCTCTCGGGTGCCATGTTCCTCCTGGACGGCGTGGTCGGGATCCTTACGGGACGACCGCTCCTGGCCGAGTGGCTGGGGGTGGTGATGGAGCCCCGCAGCGATCCCTTCCGGACCTGGCTGCAGATCTGGAGGCCCTTCACCTACACGCTGATCCATCAGGACTTCTTCCACCTGCTCTGGAACATGGTGGGGCTCTTCTTCCTGGGGGCCGCCCTGGAGGAGAGCGTCGGCACCGCCCGATTCTACCGCGTCTACGTCCTGAGCGGGCTGGTGGGGGCCCTGGTGGCCATCGGGGCGGCCTGGTTCAACCCCGGGGCCCCCTACCTGGTGGGGGCCTCTGCGGCGGTCCTGGGAACGACCTTCGCCTTCATCACCCTGCACCCCAACGAGACCATCATGCTCTGGGTGCTGGTACTGATCCCCATCCGGGCCCTCTACCTGGGGATCCTCTTCTTCCTGATCCAGTTCGTTTCGGCCTTCAGCGGCGGTTCCAACGTCTCATACGTGGCCCATCTGGGCGGCATCGCGGCCGGGGTGGGAATGGCCCGATTCGGCCTCTGGTTCGACCATCTCTCCCCCCTGGCGGGCCTCAAGAAGAAGTGGCGCCGGCGCCATCTGCGTGCGGTTCCCCGCCGAAGACCCGACCGGGCGCCACTGGCGTCCGCAGGCCGACCACCCGAGGCGGAGCGCCCTTCCCCGGAAGCCGATCTCGAGCGGGAAGTCGACGCCATCCTGGACAAGGTCCGCTTGAATGGGATGGACGCCCTGACCAGCGAGGAACGCCGGATCCTGGACATGCACTCCACGCGGCTCCGGAACCGGGATCGCAACTGGTGATTCCAACTTTCGGGGGACCCCTCCCCGAAAGTCCTACAGGATAGTCCAAAAAGACTAGTATTCTTGCTGAACTCGAGTTATAATACGACCAGTCGATGGGGGGCGCCAAGGGAGAGTCCAGGAACCTGGCCGGCCGGTCGAGATGTCAGCCCCAGCGGGGGGGAAGGGCATTTCCCGGGTCAGGAGAAGGCCCCTCGCCGAGGCAACTCGAGCGGACTCAGGAAACCTGGGCCCGCTCCCTTTCTTTCTTCAGCCGCAACTCGCGTTCACGGGTCTGTCCCGCCGGGCGTCCACGATGCACAGGAATCCGAAGGGCTCGGCGGCCGAGACCGGGTTGCGCAGTTGATGGGATTCCCAGGGCGCCACGTAGAGGACGTCGCCGAAGCTCATCGGGTGGGTCCGACAATCCAGCACCACCTCGCCGGAACCCCGCATGACGACCACGCAGTGCGCATGCTCGTGGCGTTCCAGGGTGGTGAAGCCTCCCGGCGCCACCTCGAAGTAGCGCACGTGGAAGGCCGTCGGCTCCCCCTTCTCGCCGACGAAGACCCGTCGGGTGACCTCCCGGAAGTCCCCGGAATCCTTGTAGGCCGTTGGCTCCACTCCGGCCCACCGGAAGCCTCCGGCGTGGGGCAGGAGCCTGGAGGCGCTCATGGCGAGGGCGCAACCGCGGGCGGATCGGCCTCCGGGACCTGGACCTCCGGGAAGCGAAGAGCCAGTTCGATCTTGGCCTGACGGATCTCCTCATCCAGGGCTTCGGCCTGGGCGGCCAGTTCGGCCAGATCCGCGCGGGTCGTCTGCAGGGCCTGGGCCACCTGTTCAGAGGCCAGGGTCCCCTTGCGGTGCTTGTCGGCCTCCACCAGGAAGGCGGCCAGAAGGCCCAGGCGACGGGAACTCAGGTCGAAGGCCCGATCATAGAGCTTGTGCAGGGGCTCGCAAGGGCCCGGCACATGGAGCTTGCTGACCTCGGTCCGGGAGTCCCGAACCAGTTGCTGAAGGGCTTCGACCTTCTCGCGAAGCGCGGCCGGTTCGGCCGCCTCCTGACCCGGACGGGGGGCCAGGGCTTCGAGCTCCTCGGCCCAGGCCTGGAGTCGGCGCTCGTGGATGGTCACCGAACCCAGGTAGAGCCCGATGGTCTGCCCTTCGGAAGGGCCACATCCCGCCACGGCCAGGAGCACGGGGACAAGGCACAGGACGGCAAGGAATCGACGCAAGGTACAGAGCTCCTCTATCGGGGATCGGGCGCCCCCTTTCGCTTCAAGGTGGAAGGCGCCCTTCAAGAAGCCGAA
Source organism: bacterium (assembly GCA_022839105.1). Lineage (GTDB taxonomy): Bacteria > Vulcanimicrobiota > Xenobia > Xenobiales > Xenobiaceae > Xenobium. The sequence goes on along the minus strand of JALHDH010000104.1, from coordinate 6,479 downwards.
GAAGGACCGAGGGCGCCTGCCCGCAGCGGGAGGCGCCCTCGGGGGCCCGGGGAGCGCAGGCGTGCCGCGCCCCCCGAGACCGAACAAGCGACTAGAAGTCCATGTCTCCCATGCCGCCCATTCCGGGCATGCCGCCCATTCCGGGCATCCCACCGGGCATGTCCTTGTCCTTCTGAGGCTTCTCAGCGATCAAGGTCTCGGTGGTCAAGACCATGGCCGCGATGGAAGCCGCGTTCTGCAGGGCCGAGCGGGTGACCTTGACGGGATCGACGATGCCGGCCTGGACCATGTCGGTATACACTCCGTTCAGGGCATCATAACCCTGTCCAATCGGAAGTGCCTTGACCTTCTCCACCACGACCGAGCCTTCGACACCGGCATTGTGGGCGATCTGACGCAGGGGTTCGACCAGCGCGCGCTTGACGATGTCGACGCCGACGTGCTCGTCTCCGGCCAGGGTCAGCTTCTCCAGGATGGGCAGGACATGCACGAAGGCCGTGCCGCCGCCCGGGATGATCCCCTCCTCGACCGCCGCGCGGGTGGCCGACAAGGCGTCCTCGATGCGGTGCTTCTTCTCCTTGAGCTCGGTCTCGGTGGCCGCCCCGACCCGGATCACCGCCACCCCGCCGACCAGCTTGGCCAGCCGCTCCTGCAGCTTCTCCCGGTCGTACTCGGAATCGGTGTCCTCGATCTGGCGCTTGATCTGCTCGATCCGGGCCTTGATGCCCTCCTCGGTCCCACGGCCCTCGACGATCGTGGTGTCGTCCTTGGTGACCTTGATGCGGGTGGCCCGCCCGAGCTGCTCGAGGCTCGTCTTGTCCAGCTTCAGGCCGAGCTCCTCGGTGATCACCTCTCCACCCGTCAGGATGGCGATGTCCTTGAGCATCTCCTTGCGGCGCTCTCCGAAGCCCGGGGCCTTCACGGCGACGGTCTGGAAGGTTCCGCGCAGCTTGTTGACCACCAGGGTCGCCAGGGCCTCGCCCTCGACATCCTCGGCGATGATCAGGAGCGGCTTCTGCATCTGCACGATCCGCTCCAGGACCGGCAGCATCTCCTGGATCGAGCCGATCTTCTTCTCGACGATCAGGATGTAGGGGTCCTCCAGGACGGCCTCCATCCGGTCGGGGTCGCTCACGAAGTACGGCGAGATATAGCCCTTGTCGAACTGCATGCCCTCGACGTGCTCGAGATCGGTGTGCAGGGTCTTGGACTCCTCGACGGTGATCACGCCGTCCTTGCCGACCTTGTCCATGGCCTCGGCGATCAGTTCGCCGATGACCCGGTCGTTGTTGGCCGAGATGGCCGCCGTCTGGGCGATGGCTTCCCGGGTCTCGACCGGGACGGCCATCTTCTTGATCTCCTCGACCACGCTGGCCACGGCCTTCTCGATGCCGCGCTTGATGAACATCGGATTGGCGCCGGCGGTGACGTTCTTCAGGCCCGTGCGGATCATGACCTGGGCCAGGACGGTGGCGGTGGTGGTGCCATCCCCGGCCACGTCGTTGGTCTTGGAAGCCACTTCGCGCAGAAGCTGGGCGCCCATGTTCTCGAAGGGATCCTCGAGGTCGATCTCCTTGGCGATGGTGACGCCGTCGTTGGTGATGGTGGGCGAGCCGAACTTCTTGTCCAGCACGACGTTGCGCCCACGGGGACCCAGGGTGATGCGCACGGCGTTGGCCAGGGTATCCGTGCCACGCTCCAGCGCCTTGCGGGCTTCCTGGCTATAGATGATCATCTTGGCAGACATGGTGGATATGGACCTCCGTATGGATTGAGGGGGGGGTTCAGTTCACGAAGACGCCGAGGATCTCGCGCTGTTCGAGGATCGTGAAGTCCTCGCCGTCGATCTTGACCTCGGTCCCGGAGTACTTGCCGAAGAGGACGGTCTGCCCGACCTCGACCTCCATCCGGGTCTTCTCGCCGTTCTCCAGGGTCTTGCCGGGGCCGATGGCCACGACCTCTCCCTTCATGGGCTTCTCCTGGGCGGTATCCGGCAGGATGATCCCGCCGGAGGTCTTCTCCTCCTGGGGCAGGCGCTTGAGGACGATGCGATCGCCCAGGGGTTTCAGGGTGAGGGTTCCAGTGGACATGGGTCAACCTCCGCTGAGTTGTTGAAGGCCTCACGCGAGGAGGCCGGATCTTGCCTGGAATGGCGGTCGGCAGGAGGAGAACTCCTCATTCGGGATCGCTGCCGACGGGAAGCAGTGATACGAGATGGACACGACAAGGACCTGCCGGGTCCGCGGAGCACTCCCAGGAGCCCGGCGAAGCGCCGAGAATGCTCCCGCAGCCCACAGCACCTGGGAGGTGAGTCGATGCGGTTCGCGGGAATGGCCATCCTGACCCTGGCCCTCGTCATGGCCCTGTCTCCCCTGGGCTCCTCCCAGCCGACCCTCCCCGTGGTCCGAAAATGCCTCCAGGACCTGTCCCGTCGCCTGGCGCTTCCCGTCGAGTCCATCCGGGTCTCCCGAACCCGCCAGGTCGTCTTCCCCGACGCCTCGCTGGGCCTGCCGCGCCCCGGAGAGAGCCCTGCCCGGGCCCAAACCTCCGGAAGGGTCCTGGTGCTGGAGGCCGGACACGCAGAATACCTCTACACCACGAGCGAATCGCGCTTCCGCTATGGTGGCCCCCTGCGGTCCTGGGACTTTTCTGCCCTGGCCATCCATCGGGTTCCGGGCGATCCCAACCAGAACGGGAACCTGGTCCAGACCTCGCTGGCGGGCACCAACCCCGCGATCCGCATGCGAGGGGTCTTCGACTTCCAGCCCCAACCGGACGGCTCGATCCTGGCCTCCAGGCGCTTGTCCCGCTCCAGCCAGGAACTGCTCTATCTGCCTGCCGGGGTGGACGGAAAGGAGAAGAGGCTCTTCACCGCCTCCGAACTCCTGGCGCCCACCCTGAACTCCTCGCGGACCCGTTGGGCCTCGTTCGTGCGTCCCCGGGCCGGCGCTTCCTGGGCCCTGGCCCGCAACCCGCTGGAGGCCGCGCCGGAACAGGCCCGGCTCCTGGAGCTTCCCGGCAGTTCCCTGCCCGTCCGCGTCCTCTGGGAGGGAGCCGACCCGGTCATCGAGGTCCAACTCGCCGGGGCCACCCGGTTCTTCACCTGGAAGACCGAAGAGGGTGCCAGTTCCTGGCGCGAGCGCCCTCCCCATCCCGATCCCCTGGTGCGCGAACTCCAGCTCAACAAGAGCCAGCGCCTGGAAATCCGTTCCTCGCCCCAGGGCAGTTCGACCCTGGTCCTGGAGGTCTGGTTCACGGGCGACGAACGGGTCCTGGCCAGCATCCCGTCCTTTGAGGTCAGCCAGGTCTCGGTCTCGGCGGCCAGGGAATTCCTGGTGCTCTCCGGAAGGCGCGGAAACGAACCCCGGGCCTTCGCGGTGGACCTGGCCACAGGCGAGGTCCTGCCCCTTCCCCGGAAGGCCCAGGGCGAGACCCGCATCCTCAATGCACCGGTCGTCGACGGCTCGCCGGTGGAGAAGTGGCTGCGTCCCGAGCCCTGAACCCGCGCTTTTCCTGCGTGGGAATACCGGATTGTCCGGCACTCACGGTTTCTGGAAGGTCAGGACGTACATCCCGTGGGCGGGGGCGTTCCGGCGATCGACCAGGACCAGGCCCAGATCGCCCATGTCGCGCATGGCCTGCTCCTCCGAGACATGAGGAAGCCCCGGCTGGGGCCTGAAGTCGATCAGGACCAGCTTGCCCCCGCTCCGGAGGGCGTTGACCAGCCTCTGCATGAGGAGGACGGCCCGGGGGCCGGGCCGACCCGAGGTCAAGAGATCGATCCCGGCCAGCACGTTGTACACGTCGATCAGGAAGATGCGGTCGACCGAGGAGCGCTCCAGGTTGGGCGATTCCCGCGAGGCCAGCACCGTCTCGACCTGAGGGATCCCCCGGCGGGCCGCCACGAACGAGATGAAGTCCAGGACTCCGGGATCGATGTCGACGGCCAGGACCCGCCCCTCGGGACCGGCCCCCCGAGCCAGCGACCAGGTGTAGCACCCCACCCCGCACCCGTAATCGACCACCACCTCGCCGGGCTGCACGCCCGAAGGGAGCGAAGCCTCCAGCACCGCGTCCAGGCTTCGGCTCCGATCCTTGCGGAAATAGCCCATGGTCAACTGAGGGTACAGCTCGGAGGGAGAATTGGCCGGAATCGGGTGTCGGGTGCTGAAGGACTGGTCATGGAACACGCAGCTCAAGGCATCCTCCCCGACCCGGTAGGGCCGGCCGTCCACGGGACAGCGCCCCCAGGAAGGCAGAGGCCGGGGAGGAGGCTGACTGCGCGTCCCGGGCCACAGACGCTCCACCCGCCACAGACAGAGGGTGCGGCCCAGGGCCTCCAGCGAACGCCTGACCCGCTCGGGCGTGCCGAAGAGGTACTCGTGGGCCAGGGCTTCCTCCTCCGAGGCCAGGGCCTCGGGAGTGCGGCCCTGGGAGAGGAGTTGATGGCGCGCCAGCAGGGGGACCAGGAAGGCTGAGGCCCGCCTGGCGCCCTCGGGCACATCGTCCCGCGCACGCCCCTGCTCCAGATCCAGGATCCATCGCCCCAGGGCGTCCCAGTCCGACTCCACCGGTTCGAGCTCTTCCCGGGAGGCCGACGGGGAGTCCGCCGGTGCCGGGAGCGGGGTCGGGGCAGGCGCTGAGCCGGGGGCCTCCCGGAGAACCCAGGAGAGGCCCGCCGCCAGGAGAAAAAGAGCTGCCAGGAGGAGCGCGCGGGCAAGGCTCATCCGGCTGGCTTCCACGTCGGCCAGGCCGGCCCTCCGTGAGGCCCCGGCGGAGGCGCACCCGAGGGCGATTCTGTGCGCAGGAGAGGAGGTGCAGGCCATCAAGCCGTTCGAACGCGGGGCATTCCGGGTCCTGGCCCGGAGAGGCTGGCCCAGGGGACTGACCCTGGTCCTGGCGACGGCCCTTCTCTGGATGGGCCTCACGGCCTGGATCCTGCCCCGCCTCCTGCCCCAAGCGGTCCCCCTGTACGAGTTCTCGGGCTTCTTCCCTCCCCGCGAGACCCTGGCCTTCCTGGCCTGGAGCGGCCTCGGGACTCTGCTGCTCGCAGGGCTGTGGCGCTGGGGCGCCGGGCGCCCGCGGCGGCCGGTGGCGGAGGCCCTCCTGCTGGCCCTCCTCTTCCTGGTGGTCCAGGAGGGGGCCGCCCGCTACTACCTGGCCCGCCTCCCCCGGGCGGCCTACGCGCCCCACCCCCTCCTGCGCTGGGACCTGCACGGCCTGGAGCGGGGCGCTTCCGGGAGGGGCATCCCGCTCCCAGCGGATCCAAACGAGTTCCGCGTCCTGTGCCTGGGCGATTCGGCAACCTATGGAGTCGGGGTCGAGGTCGAGGAGACCTGGCCGGCGCGGGCCCAGGCGGAGCTTCGCGCTCAGACCCGGCGGCCGCTCCGCTTCATCAACCACGGGGTGCCGGGCTACTCGACCTGGCAGGCCATGGCCTGGCTGGAGCGGGAGGGCCGAGCCCTGGATCCGGATCTGGTGCTCTTCGCGTCCTGCCACAACGACCACTCGGATGCCGAAGAGGCCGACCCGGACTGGATCGGCGACTCGCAGACCCGGCGCACCCTGCGCCGGAGCCTGATGAGCCCGGCCCTGGCGCAGATCCTGCGGGCCATGCTGCTGCCGCCGCCCCGTCACCCCGGGATCCCCGCCCAGGAGCGCCCGGGATTCCGGGTCTCGCTGGACCAGCGCCGGGCCGCCCTGGACCGCGTCCGGGACCTGTGCCGCCAGGATGGCCGGCCCCTGGTCCTGGTGCTGATGCCCCTGGGCCTGAAGCCCTGGCCCGCCGGGGAGTACCTCACCGACTTCCGTCGCTACGCGGCCCGCAACCACCTGCCCCTGGCGGACGCCATGCTGGCAGCCGAGGAATCCGAGGACTGGCGCTTCTTCTTCCCGCCGGGCGACACGGTCCACCCGACCGCCCAGGGGCAGCGCGTGGTGGCCGACGAGGTGGTCCGGGTCCTGCGCGAAGGGGGTCTGGTCCCCACGAAATCGTGCGCAACCTGGGATCGAACGGACGAAGTTCCAGAGGGATGAACCCCGCACCTGAGGCCGCCACGTGCATCAGTGCCCTGCGGGAGAGCAGGTGTCCCCTGAGTGCCGGAAAGTGGATTTCCCTGGACCCATGTGCCTTGCGATCCCGGCAGGCGGAGACCCTGGCGCACGTCGAACCCTCCCTCATGCCGGATCATCGGGAGGTGGAAGAACGGAGCCTGGCGATGGCCCGGGCCATCGTGGCCCGGATCGATGCGGACCCGGACCGTTGCGGCCTGACCCACGCTCGGAGGGTCCTGGAACGCTGGCTTGCGGCGCGTCCATGTCCGGCCTTGCGGGAATGGGAGCGGATTCTCCAGCGGTCCTGGACGGAGATCCGGGAGGTTCTGCTCGACCCCTCCGAGGAGGGTCGCCGCCTTCGCCAGAGCGACCCCTTCTGCGGGATCCTGACCCCCCAGGAACGCTGGGAGTTCTACCGTGCATCG
>JALHDH010000103.1:11342-15182 GCA_022839105.1 bacterium | reverse complement strand
CTCCAGGAGGCTGGGACCCCTTGGGCGCGGGCAGGAAGCGGTTGGAGTCGGAGGCCAGGTCGGCCTTGGCGTCGTCCTCGTAGAACTGGCGACGGAAGAGGCGCCAGGTCGTGGAGGCATCGGTGCCGGCCTCCGGCGAGACGTGCAGGCGGCCATCCTGGAACACGATCGGCGTGGTGGCACCCGGGGCCACGGGGGCGGTCAGGAGGGTGTGCCCGACCAGGCCCGTCGCCGCCCCGGCCACGGCCAGCCCGGCGAACCCCGCCGCCATCCAGCGCCGCTTCGAGGATGGCCTGGATTCCGGTGCCTCGGCGCCATCCCGGACCTGCGGCGCGGGGACCGGGGGCCGCCGGGGCTCCTCCTGGGAAAGGCCGAGTTCCACGCAGTCGAGGGGCTCGGTGGAGGCGGGCACGACGGCGGGCTTCTGGCCGGCATGCTGGGCTGGAGGGGCGGACATGGCGCTGATCGGTTTCATGCATCCCCAGTCTAACCCGCGCGAACTCGGCCAGGAATGAACAGATGGTTAGGGGCGCGTCAGGATCGGGGAATCGGGTGCGGGTGGGAATGCAAATTTTCTGCCCGGTACCAGAGCTCACTGAACCATGGCCGGCCTGAAGCCTGGTGTGGCAGGGACGAAGATCCAGAAGCCTCCGAGGTGCAGGCATCGGCTTCGAAGACCCGTCCCCGCGGGTTCTGCGAGTCCCCTTCCGACCACCTCGGCGGAACGAGTGAAAGGTGAGGCCGATGTTCAGACGAATTTCCTTCCTGTTCCTGGCTTGCATGCTCTTGGCCTTGGCGGTTCCCGCTTTCGGCGAGCCGGCGCCCCGCTTCGACTCGGACACTTCGAGCGGGACGGTGACCGTGCCTTGCGGCGCTTGTAACAAGAGCGGTCGGTGCGTCAGTTGTTCTGGATCCGGCAGTGTGCTGCTCCCGATGGGCTTCATGAACTGCCCCAATTGCCTGGCTCAGGGCAAGTGCCTCTGGTGCGGAGGCAAAGGCTACAGCAGCCACCCCAAGGCGACCGGGGGCAGCGTCCCGTCCTTGTCTCCCGGCGTGGGAGGGAGCAGTTTCCCGATGAATCCTTTCCTGGGTGGGGGGAGCTTCAGCACGGGCTCCGGTTCCTCCAGCAGTTCCACGCCTGGCGATCAGACCTGCATGGTCTGCTACGGTTTGCGCTACTGCCATGTCTGCCACGGAACCCGGCACGCAGTCCACTATGTCGAGTGTCACGCTCCCTGTTGCGGAGCCTGCAACTACACCGGCAGGTGCTACAAGTGCGGAGGCACCGGCCTGCGCTGAACCTGCCCCGCCAGTCCTGCTGTCAGCCCTGCTCGCGGGCCCGTTCGAACTGGATGCGCAGGTGCTTGAACATCCCGCCCAGGAAGTTGGTCTCCCACTCCTCAAGTTCGGCTCGCTCCAGGATGTCGGAGAGCTTGGTCATCTCCTCCTCCAGGCTGGCCTGGTGGAAGGGATAGCCCATGACCTGGAGGTGGCCGGCCAGGGCGTCAAGCATCCGTCGGCGCAGCTCGGGCGAGGCCAGGCGCGAGGCCCGGGTCGAGCGGATCGGCTCCTCGCGGCCGAAGAGCTCGTACAGCATCAGGCTGACGGCGTGGGCCAGGTTCAGCGAGCCCTGGCTGGGGATGTGGACCAGGCGGTGGCAGCGGTCGAGTTCCTCGTTGGAAAGGCCGCTCTCCTCCGTCCCGAAGACCAGGGCCAGCCGGCAGGGCAGCGAGCGGGGGAGGATCCGGGTCTTGAACTCGACCGGCGAGAGCATCCGGTGGCGGCGCTTGCCGGCCCGCCGCGTCAGGCCGGCGGCCAGGTTGACGCCCTCCAGGGCCTCATCCAGGGCGGAGGCGATCCGGCTGCCCTCCAGGACCGGCAGGCCATGGCAGGCCCAGTTCCGGGCTTCTTCGGCCGGTTGGCGGTAGGGCGTGACCAGCACCAGGTCCTTCACGCCGAAGCAGACCATCGAGCGGGCCACGGCCCCCATGTTGGCCTCGCCCTCGGGGCTCACCAGCACCACCCGCACGTCCGCAGGACTCAAGATCGCGCTCATCGGGCGGCGCCTTCTTCGCCGCAGGCCGGCGTCCTGTCGGCCAGGCGCTGATCGGCATCATCGACAGCGACTGGAGCGGACGCTCATCATGAGGGCCTCGGAGGAGGTCTCACCATGCGCTTCTGGAGGAACCTGGTCCTGTTGGTCCTGACCTTGACCTTGCCTGCCCTGGCCGCAGGCGAGTGGAGGCAGGCCCGCCTGGTGGTCGTCCCGGGGCGGCAGGCTGGCCCGATTCGCCTGGGCCAGCCCCTCTCGCCGGAGGTCTTCCGGGTCCTGGGGCGTCCTTCGGTACAGCAGGCGCCCGAGCCGGGGCCCGAGGGCATGGATACCGGCAACGTCTCCTGGGGAGGCGAGGCGGCCACCGAACTCTGGCATGGCCTGAACGTCAAACTGAACGACGGCCGGGGCGATCAGAACGTCTTCACGGTCTACCTGGTTGGAGTCCGGGCCATCACCGACCGGGGCGTCTTCATCGGCTGCGACCTGGCCCGGGCCCGCCGGGCCTATCCCGAGGCGCGTCGGGGAGCTCCCTCCGAAATGGACGAGGGGGCCCTCTTCCTGGAAGTGCCTGGCCTGGTCATGGTCTTCCGGGAGGGGCGTCTGGCCGAGATGGTGGTACGGCCGCTGCCCTGAACCCCGCAAGTTCTCGGGTTCGAACCGGGCAAAGGTTTCTCAGTCCAGGATTTCCTGGACCCGGCCCACCTGGCCATCCTGCAACTGCACCTTGATCCCGTGGGGATGGAAGGCCGAGTTGGTCAGGATCCGGGCCACCACGCCCGGGGTGCGCCGGCCCGTGCCCTGGTCCTTCTTCAGGACCACGGCCACCTTCAGGCCGATTCGGATCTGGCTTCTCTCCTGACCTCCTGCCATGGGGGGGGGCTTCCACGGGGACCCGTCGCCCCCTGCGCGGGCCTGGGAGCAATGGCACTGAGTCAAGCCGGAAACTCCTGGAAGAGTTCCATCTGGGTGGCCTGGGCCTCCCGGGGCGTGGGGGCCGGCGCCGGGAGGCTCGGGTCGGCTTCCTGGACAGCCCGGCAGGCCACGGCCAAGTACTCGGGGTCCAGTTCGCAGCCCAGGAAGTCGGTGCCCGCCTGGAGGGCGGCCAGGGCCGAGTGACCGATCCCCAGGAAGGGGTCCAGGACCTTCAGGCCGGGCCGGGCCCCGTGCAGCATGATGCACTTGCGGGCCAGTTCCACCGGGAATGAGGCGGGGTGGGGGCGCTCTGAGCTGCGGGACTGGATGGTCCGATAGGGGATGAACCAGGTGTTGCCCCGGCAGTGCCGATCCGAGGCGGCTGCCGACCAGCGGCGCAGGTTGGACTTGTCCTGGTAGGGGACCCCGACGGCCAGGCGATCCAGGCTGACGTCCCCGCGGTGGGTCAGGTGGAAGACGTACTCGTGGCAATCGTTCAGGAAACGGTTGGAGTTGATCGGCTTGTAGTGGCCGACCGTGAGATCCTCGGCCAGACCGGCTCCTTCGCCCACGAAGGCCTTCTCGATGGCGATCGACTTGACCCAGTGGATCACGTTCTGCAGGGCCAGGATCTCCTTGAGGCGGGTGATCGCCTCGAAGGGGACCCAGGGGTCGGAGGGCTTGGAGCCGAGGTTCAGGAACAGCGAGCCGTCGGATTTCAGGACCCGCCGAACCTGCAGGGCCCACCCGGCCAGCCAGTCCAGATACTCCTGCCGGGACAGCTCGGCGTCGTCGTAGGCGCCGTAGCGGACCCCGATATTGTAGGGGGGCGAGGTCACCACCACGTCCACCGAGGCCTCGGGCAATCCGGG